>NZ_CP046622.1:3761250-4074687 GCF_009755665.1 Variovorax paradoxus | reverse complement strand
TCCTGAGCGCGCGGAACCCGTCCGGAATGTTGGGCATGCCGCCAATGCTCACGACCAGGTTGCGTGCAAGGCGCTCGGTCACGCGGCCGGCGCCGTCGCGCGAGCGCACGCGCAGCAGCGATACCTCGCCGCCGTGGCCTTCTTTTTCGGGCAGCACCTCGAACACTTCCTCGCCATAGACGCAGGCATCTTCGAACTGGGATGCGGCCCACCCCAGGTAGTCGTTGAATTCGTGGCGGCTGGGAAAGAAGGTCTTCAGGTTGATGAAGTCCTGCAGGCGCTTCTTCTCATGCAGGTAGTTGATGAAGGTGAAGCGGCTCGTGGGGTTGCGCAGCGTTGCCAGGTCCTTCATGAACGAGATCTGCATGTGCGCCTGGTCGAGCATCATGTCCTTGTGCCAGGCGAAGCCGGCCTGCTTCTCGATGAACATCGCATCGACGCGGCGGCCGTCGCGCCGTTTCTCATCCAGCGCAATGGCCAGTGCGATGTTCGAAGGGCCGAAGCCGATACCGATGAGGTCGTGAATCACCATGGCGTTTTTCCTTTACGCAGAATGTTGGGCAGGCATGGCGGCGCCGTCGCTGCGGGGCAGCCAGAGGGCGTCGGTGAAGTAGCGTTCGCGCAGCATCACGACCAGCAGGGCGCGCTTGTGCGGCAGGTCGAATTCCTTCACCTTCGCGTAGCCGGACTTGTCGAGGTTGCGGATCTGCTGCAGGTGGTCGATGCGCGGCTCGCCCACGGCGCGCCGGGTGCGTGGGTCGCACAAGAAGATGTAGTGCGAAATCGAGGTGAGCCAGGCGGTGGCAAAGGCCTTGCCGCGAAACGCCGGCTCGCCGATGAGCACGTGCCAGCCGCGGTCGTAGTCGTCCACGTCGTAGAACGGCGCAATGCGGCTTTCCTTGGCCCAGTACATCTCGAAGTAGCCGAAGGGCTCGCCGTCGAGGCAGGCGATCATCGAATACATGTGCGGATCGCGGTCGATGGCCGAGAGGTACTGGCGGTGCTTGTCCAGGTCGCCTTCTTCCTCCCAGATCACGGCCACGTCGGGGTCGTTCATCCAGCGGTTGAACATCGGCAGGTCGGCTTCGGAGTCGAAACTGCGAAACGAAAAGGTCTTGCCGAGCCAGGGGATGAAGCGCTGGTAGAGCACCCCGCGCGGCTTGGGCGGGCGCACGGGGTGGCGCTTGCCGTTGGTCAGTGCGTATTGCAGGGCCATGGGAGCGTGCACTGCGGGCAGCCACAGCGAAGGCTGCTGCCAAAGCATGTCGCGGCAGGCGAGGGCCTGGCCGCCTTCGGCTTGCAGCAGCACGCCGCCCTGCACGAGCGACGCCGCCGGCTGGCTCGGCGCAACGCGCAGCGTCTTGTGGGCCGGGTGGTGTTCGAACGCGCCTTCCAGGGCGGCCAGCAGGTGGGCCGTGGATGTATTGCTGCCGTCCACCCACTGGAGCGCGGCGCCCGAGGCCGCCTGGCTGGTTTTCCACAGCGAGCGTGTTTCGTCCTGCGTGTTGCGCACGCTGAGCGTGTCGCCGTCGCGCGTGATGGCGTGCGGCATGCCGCCCGCATAGGAGACATGGGGAGTTGGCGTCATGCGGTTCTTTCGGTGAGCGGTTGCCGTTGCCCTGCAAGCAGGGCCAGGCCCTCGTGCAGGGCGGGGAAGAGGCTGTGGTTGAAGTTGTTCCAGCGCAGCTCGAGGATGGTGTCCTCCGGGTCGATGGTGGTGCGCAGCGCGTCGTGGATCACCTCGCCGGAGTCGATGCCGTTGTCCACGTAGTGAAGCGAGGCCCCTGTCTTGTAGAGAGGAGGCACAGGCACGCTTTCCATCGTTTGCCAGTTCACGATCTTGCGGCCCTGCGCGCCGTGCAGCGCATCGAGCGTTGCGTAGGCGCCGCGGCGCTCGTACGGCGATTCGATGCGGGTGATGCCCGGATGGATGTTGACGATCTTTCGGTGCAACGGCGCGCCGGGCCGCACCAGTTCGTCGAGGATCACGAGGAGGCCGTCGAGCAAGACGATGTCGGCCTGTAGCGTCAGCAGCTTGTCGAGCAGGGTGCGCTCGAAGCGGCTCTTGCCGCCGGGGCGTTCGGCTGAATCGAGCGGCAGCCGCCTGTATTCGGAAGGCACCGAATGGAAGATGTCCGTGAGCTGTTTGCCTTGCGTCTTCAGGCCCGCCGGAAAAATCCATTTCTTGTCGGGCTGGCACGAAAAGCCGTAGTCCTGCAGCGCGGCCTGGTCTTTCGGCGAGCGCGGATCGTCGTCGATGACGATGCCTTCGAGCGAGTAGGCGTCGCCCAGCGGCGTCTCGTCGAGCGCCTTGGCCAGGTACTCCAGCGGTGAGGCCATGTAGCGCTGTTCTCCCTTGTACGAAATATGCTGGCCGGCCTTGTCGGCGGCGGCGTTTCTCAAAGACAGGATGTAGACGAGCTTGGCCTGGGACATATGCGTGGAATGGATGGATAGATGGAAGACGGAATGGCCCGCAATCTGTTCACCCGAGGCCGCGATGCTCCGGCGCAAGCGGGCAGGCGTTGCAGTGGTGCTCGCGCGGCAGAAGGTAGTTGAGGCAGCACTCCCGGTGCAGCTTGACGGGGTGGCTGCGTTCGCGCCCGTGAAGCGGGTTGGCGCGAGGTTCGTTCGGCCACGTGGCGCTGTGCAGCAGCAGCTGCCGGTCGCGCGCGATCGACGGTGCGCTGCCGGTGGCGGCCAGCGCCACGTCGAATACCGGCTCCATGAGCCGCACGGTGTTGCTCCAGAGAATCTTGGGCGCGAGCCGTGTCAGGCCGGCGAGCGCCTCGAACAGCGGCGCAAGGTGCTGCCAGAGCAGCGGCGCGTAGCGCTCTGCGGCGCCGGCGCCGTGGTGCGGCCGGCCCATGTGCCGGATGTGAAAGCTGGCGGGGCCGCCATGCGCGTCGAGCCGCACCCAGGTGTGTTCCGCCGCAACCGGAAACACGTGCTGCAGCATGCTGGCCGCGGCCATCACAGGCGGCAGCAGCATCGCGATGTATTCGAGGCTCCATGCAGACGCAACGGCGCGCAAGTCTGTGCCGGCAAGGCCCCGGTAGCGCGCATTTCTCTGCAGTACGTCGGCAAGCAGCGCGGGCGATTGCGCAAGGTCCGCCACGCGCACCGCGCCGGGCGGCACGGTGTCGGCGCATTGCAGTTTCTCGCCATGCGCGGCCAGCTCGCCGGGGAACAGGGGCTCCAGCAGCGGGATCACGGATCGGCCGTCGGCAAGGTCATTTCATCAAGACGGATTTGCAGGGCAACTGTTCACGCGCACCGCGCTGAACATTGCCGCGGCTCAACCGTCTAGGCAGTAGGTGGCACGAAGCCGCCGGGGCTGTGCCGGGCGGCATGGTCGTTTCCACGCTGTCGCCCCCGGGGCGGAAAGAGCCTTTGCATGACAACTACCACCACAGGCAACGGCGCCGAGATCGGGCGCCTGCTGAAACCGTTTCTTCCATGGATATCGTTGTCCCTGGTGACGGGCGTCGGTGCCGGTGCGGCCACGGTCGCGCTGCTCGGCACCATCAACCGGGTGCTCAACCAGCCGGGCGGACTGGCGGGCGGCCTGCTGCTGACCTTCGTCGGCCTGTGCGGCGTGGCGCTCTTCGGGCGCATGGCGTCGGACGTGTCGACGAACTTTGTCGGCCAGCGGCTGGTGGCCCAGGTGCGAAAAAGCCTGGCGCAGAAGATTCTCTCGGCACCGATCGATGCGTTGGAGCGCTACCGCACGCATCGCCTGATGCCTGTGCTGTCGCAAGACGTAGACATGATCAGCGACGTGGCGTTTGCGCTGTCGGGCACGCTGATCGCGCTTGCCGTCGCGCTGGGCTGCCTGAGCTATCTCGCGTTTCTTTCGCTGCCGCTGTTTGGCCTGATGCTACTGGCGCTGGTGATCGGCATCAGCGTGCAGCTCATGGCGCAAATCCGAGGTGAGGCCGGCTTCTGGAAGGCGCGCGAGCAGGAAGACCAGTTGCACAAGGCCTACCGCGCCATCAGCGAAGGCGCCAAGGAGCTGCGCATGCACCGCACGCGCCGTACGCGCATGTTCGCGGGGCAGATCGAGCGCATCGTCGACACCATTCGCGTGGTCAACGGGCGCGCCATCAACACCTACGTGATCGCCACCGCCTTCGGCTCGGCGCTGTTTTTTCTGCTGATCGCGTTGATCCTGGGTTGGGCTGCATTCCGCACGACCGAGCCCGCGGTGGTCAGCGGCTTCGTGCTCGTGCTGTTGTTTCTCAAAGGGCCTCTGGACCAGATTGCGCTCACCTTGCCCGGCGTGGGCCGCGCCAAGGTCGCCTTTCAACGCATCGGCGATTTGTCAGCGCGCTTTGCCACGCCGGAGCCGCACCTGCACCTGGAGCGCGCGTCCAACGGTGTCATCCTGAAGAACGAAATCGGCATGCGCGGCGTGCGCTATGCGTTCGATGCGCCCGAAGGCGGCGAAGCCTTTGCGCTCGGGCCCATCGACCTGAAGCTGCGCCGCGGCGAAATGGTGTTTGTGGTGGGCGACAACGGCTCCGGCAAGACCACGCTGATCAAGCTGCTGCTGGGCCTGTATGCGCCGCAAGCGGGCGATGTGCTGATCGACGGCTCGGTGGTCAAGCCCGAAGGCCGCGACGACTACCGCCAGCTCTTCACCACGGTGTTCTCCGACTTCTATCTGTTCGAAGACCTCGTGGCCGGTGAGGAAAGCGAAGGCGGCGCCGGCATGGAGGTGCTGCCCGAAACGGCGCTGCCCTATCTGGAGCGGCTGGAAATCGCTCACAAGGTGAGCCTGAAGAACGGCGCATTCAGCACCACCGACCTGTCAACGGGGCAGCGCAAGCGGCTGGCGCTGGTGCACGCTTACCTCGAAGGCCGCCCGGTGCTGGTGTTCGACGAATGGGCCGCCGACCAGGACCCGACATTCCGTCATCTTTTCTATACCGAGCTGCTGCCCGAGTTGCGCGCCAAGGGACACCTGCTGGTGGTGATCTCGCACGACGACCGCTACTTTCACCTGGCCGACCGCGTCATCACCATGCAGGCGGGAAAGATCGTCGAGGACAACGTGCGCGAATCGCGGGAAAGCCTCGCAGCGTGAAGGAGGGGAATGAAAGACAAGACCACCCGGCCGACCGACGACGACCCGGCCTTCGACGTCGCGTGGTCGCTCTTCTGCACGCTGCATGATTCGCCCTCGCCGGAGCGGGCCGAAGAGCTCATACGCTGGCTCGGCGTGAACCCCGGCAACATCTGCGCGCTGGACGATGTGCTGACCCTGTGGGCCCTGACCGGCGCCGCGCTGATCAAGCCTTCGATGGACGAGGCGCTGCGCGAAGGGGGGCGCCTGCAGTGAGCGACGGACGCGCTACTTTTGCAGGTTGCGCAGTTCCGCCGCCATGCCGCCGAGGGCGTCCCAGCGCCGCCGCGCTTCGTGCGCCGCGGCGGCATGTTCGGCCGATCGGCTGCGCCAGCGGCTCAAGGCCAGGCGCGCGGCAAGAGCCGCATCTTGCGGGGCGCTTTCGCTTTCGACGATGAGCGCGAGCGCACGCTCGATGAGCTTTTCTTCCGGCGCGCTTGCCACGTTGCGACGCTCAGGCGAAGTCTTCGGCCAGTTTCGCGTCGAAACCCGTGCGGTTCGACACGGTGGTCTGTTCGACCAGCTCCGAGCGCAGCACGGCGAACACGCGCGAGCAGTCGATGGCGGCTCGCAGCAGATGTTTTGCCACCGCCATTTCAGTGATGCCGAGCTGCTGCGCGATTTCTGCGCGCGTGTGGCCGTAGGCGCGAAACAGCAAAAACACTTCGCGCCGCCGCGGCGGCAGGGTTTCCAGCGTTTCGACCACGCGCGCCAGCACCTGCTGCTGGGAGGCGATGCACTCGCAAGACGGCACCGTCTGGCGCGAGCCGACGCTGAAATGCGTGCTGACCCACTCCTGCGCCACCTTGCGATGACGCGCGTCGTCCACGCACAGGTTGCGCGCCACGCGAAACAGCAGGGCCCTCGGCGACTCGATGCCCGGGCCCTGCGGTCCATCGGGTGCCGCGCCGCCGATGCGGATGTCCTTGTTCAGCTTGAGCGCGTGCGCATACACCCGCTCGAAGCTGGATTGCGCGATGTCCGCCGCGTAGTGCGGGTCCCGCAGGTCGCGCGTCAGCTGCCGACGCAAGTCCGCATAGTGAGCTACCAGTTCCTGGACGAGGTCGCGCATCCGATCGCCTTCTCGCAAGCATTCGCAGTGGTGGTGGTTCCCGGCCGGTCACCGGCTTCAGTGCCAAGGGTGACTCGGATGATTGAATAAGAATTATTCTTATTGAAGTGTAACCTTAACCGCAGCTGAACGACGCGGGTTAAAGGTTTGGGAACCCCGGATGCGTGCCTGAAAGAGACACTCGCTCCGAAAATGAATAGTTCTGTTTTCGGATCGGGCGGCGGATGCGCTGCCCCTCGCAATCAGCCGCGCTTCGGAATGCCCAGGCCGCGCACGACGGCAGGCCGCGCAACGAAGGTCTCGAGCACGCGAGCGACGTTCTTGAATTCGCTGAAGCCCACCAGTTCGGCCGCTTCGTAGAAGCCGATCAGGTTGCGCACCCAAGGGAAGATGGCAATGTCGGCGATGGTGTAGCCATTGCCCATGACCCATTCGCGCCCTTCGAGGCGCTTGTCGAGAACGCCGAGCAGTCGCTTCGACTCGGCCACGTAGCGGTCTCGCGGGCGCTTGTCTTCATAGTCCTTGCCGGCAAACTTGTTGAAGAAGCCAAGCTGGCCGAACATCGGGCCGATGCCGCCCATCTGGAACATGAGCCACTGGATGGTTTCGTAGCGGCCCGCGGCATCTTGCGGAATGAACTGGCCGGTCTTGTCGGCCAGGTAGAGAAGAATGGCGCCCGACTCGAAGAGCGCGAGCGGCTTGCCGCCGGGGCCGTCGGGATCGAGGACGGCGGGAATCTTGTTGTTCGGATTGAGCGACAGGAATTCCGGCGACATCTGGTCGTTGGTCTCGAAGCTCACCAGGTGCGCTTCGTAGGGCAGCCCGGTTTCTTCCAGCATGATCGAAACCTTCACGCCGTTGGGCGTGGGCAGCGAATAGAGCTGCAGCCTGTCAGGCTGCAGCGCGGGCCATTTCTTGGTGATGGGAAAGCTGGAAAGATCGTGCATGGGCAATTCTGAAAGAGCAGGAAAGGAGCGGAGCCATGGCGCCGCGCCTGCCGGTTTCAGATGCCCAGCCAGGTAAGCAGGGCGGCCTCGACCTCGGCCGACGGCGCGACGAAGCCAGTGTAGGTCGAGGTTGCAAGCGCGCGCTTGCCGGCGTCGCTTTGTGCAAGCCCCAGCAGGGCTTCTCGCGCCGCGGCGGTGGTGGCGGCATCGAGCTTGCGCGACGCCACCCACTGCTTGATGGGCACCGCGCGCGATTCGGCGCACACGTTGCCGCCGCCGTCCTTCCAGGCCTTGATCACGCCCGACGAGGCCGTGGCGCCGTACGCGGCGAAACCGTTCTTCACGTAGAAGGGCACGGCATCCTGGTAGCGCGTGTTGGTGAGCTTGAGTGAAGCGGCCTGCACGCCTTGCTCGCGCAGCATGGCGCGCGTGATCACCGAGGTGATCGAATCGGGGTCGGGCATCACCAGGCCCTTGCCGGCAACGCTCTTCCAGTCGGAGATGGGTTGCGGCTCCTTGCACAGCAGCGACACCTTGTACGCGGTAAAACCGCCGGTCCAGGCCAGCGCCTGGTAGCGGCCGCTCTTGATGGCTTCGAGCGCCACATGGGCCGGATGGATGAAGGCCATGTCGACCTGCTGCTCCTTCAGGGCCTCGCGTGCACCGTTGTACGAAATCAACACCTTGATGGTCACCGGCTGCTTCAATGCCTTGCTCAGGGCCTCGGCAATGGGCTCGAAGCGCGGTGCGATCTGGCTTTCGGTGACCTGGTAGCTCACGCCTTCCGTCACGCCGATGACCAGCGCGTGGGCGGGTGCGACCCCTGCCAGCAGCAACGCCGCCGCGGGAGCGGCAAGCAAAAGCGAGCGCGGCTTGCGGGTGCGGCGCGCACTGGCGGCGCACACGTCGATGTTGTCGGGGCGGAGTGTGGCGGGGATGTACATCAAAAGATCATAGGGGCCGTGGGCGCGGCCGCCGATGATCGCAAGCACCTATGCGCGCGGCGCCCCACCCATGGCATGCATGGCACGGGGCCGCTGCGGCAGGGAAAACGTCAGAACCGCGCCTTGAGGAAGGCCGATGGCCCGTGCAGCTTGACCTTGACCCGCGTCTCGGCGGTGCTGCTTTCGCGCGCCAGGTCGATGTTGGTGACCCCGTAGGCCAGCACCAGGCCCACGTTCTTCACCGGGAACCACTCCACGCCCGCGCTGGCGTTGTAGATGTTGCCGTGAAAGCGCCCGCCGCCCTTGCGCACGCCGGAGAGGTCTGCAAACAGGCGCAGGTCCGGATTGATGGCGTGCCGCACGCCGACTTCGAGCAAGGGCGCAATGGCATCGTCGCTCGCGTCTTCGTTCAACTGGCTGATGCGCCCGTTGACCGCAATGTTGGCGTTCGCGCCCACATTGATGCGGTAGTAAGCCGCGCCGGCGCCAAGCCCGAACACCGTGTTGCCCGTGCCCAGCCACCACTTGTACGAGAGCTTGGCGAAGTCGAGCTTCACGTTGAGGTTGGCGTTGCCGAGGGCGTTGAACGTACCGAAGCCGCCGAGCGATTCGCTGCCGCCGGCCTGGCCGAAGTAGTCGCGCTTGTAGCGGTAGTAGTCGAACGAGAGACCGTGGCTGTCGCCGATCAGGAGGTCGGCCGTCACGCGCGGCATGGTCACGCGGCCGGGCTCGAGGTCGCGCGTTCGCAGCGCGCCGTACGGCGAGCTGACCGATGCGTTGAATTTGGGATCGGCGCTGAAGGCTCCCACCGAAAAACTGAAGCGGTCCAATGCGGGTGAAGGTTCCGCCCAGGCACTTGCGTGGGCAAAGATCAATCCGGCACCGGCCAATGTGCCCAGCGTCGTCAATCTTGCGGTGTTGGCGAGCGGGCGGGAGCGAGGCAGCAGCATGAAAGGTCCTTCAGAAGGCAAAAAAAATGCCTCGGGCTCGGCACGCAATTTCATGCGCGCGGTGCTTCCGGGCGGGGCTCCCTTTTGATGACCGACAAGTTAATAGGGCGCACGCCGAAAACCCATGCGCTGATTGCCGCTGTACTTGTAGGACGGTGTCGATGCAGGCATCGGCGCGCCTGAAAAAGTATTCAAGCTAAGCTTTGAACATGCACGAACATCTTTCCGCGACCACCGGCCCAGAGCGTCTCTTGTATGGCGCGGTCGCGGGCATTGCCGTCGCGGCGGTTGCCCCGCTCGAGCCGATGGCGCGCGGCCTTGCAGGCTGGTGTGCCGGCGCCGCGGTCTTCCTGGTGCTCACGTGGTGGCTGGCCGATACTTTCGATGCACAGCGAACCCGCGAGCGCGCGCAATCGCTGGACCAGCCCAACCTGGTGATCCTGGTGTCGATGCTGGTCGCGATTGGTGCGAGCGTGGTTGCCATTGCCATGCTGCTGCAGCAGGTCAAGCTGATGAGCGGCCCCGCGCGCGCCGCGCATATCGCGCTGGGGCTGGTGGCACTCGTGGGCTCCTGGCTCATGATGCATACGATCTACGCGTTTCACTACGCGCACCGCTACTACATCGACCAGCGGGACGGCTCCCCCGACGGCGGGCTGGATTTTCCGGGCAAGGACGAGCCGGACTATTTCGATTTTTTGTACTACGCCTACGTGGTCGGCATGACCTCGCAGGTGTCGGACGTGCAGGCCACTTCTCGCGAGATGCGGCGCATCACGCTGGTGCACAGCGTGCTCGCCTTTGCCTTCAACATGCTGGTGCTCGCGTTGTCGGTCAACGTGGTCGCGGCGGCGATGTAGCGGCGGCGGAGCCCGCACGCGGCCACAGCTTCACAAGGCCGGTGGAAAGCGCCACGCCGCACACGATGACGGCCGCGCAGATCAGCATCCACTGCGTGATGTTTTCGCCGAGGAACACCGCGCCGTAGAAAACCGCGAACACCGGCACCAGGAAAGTCACGGTCAGCGCGCGCGCCGGTCCCGCATTGGCGATGAGCCGGAAGAAAAGGATGTACGCCAGGCCGGTGCAGGCAATGCCCAGCGCCAGCAATGCGAGCCATGCGCGCAGGCTGGGCATTTGCGCGGGCCAGAACCATAGCGCGGGCAACGCAAGGAACAGCGTGGCGCCGATCTGGCTGCCGGTGGCCGTGGCCAGCGCGGGCACGCCGCCCAGGTAGCGCCGCGTGGCACTGGCCGCCACGCCATAGCTCGCGCAGGCGCCAAGACACGCCAGCACGGCCCACAGCGCGGCATTGCCGCCCGCATCGGCATGCAGGCCCGCGCTGCGGCTTGCGAGCATGGCAACGCCCGCAAAGCCGATGATCAGCCCGACGATGCGAGAGCCGTCGGGCCGGTCGCGAAACCAGGCCCACGCCACCAGCGCGCCGAACATCGGCACCGTGGCGTTGATCACCGCGGCCAGGCCGCTGTTGATGGTGAGCAGTGCAAAGCAGAACAGCGCGAACGGAATGCCGGAGTTCAGCACGCCGATGGCCATCGAGGCCTTCCAGTGCTGTGCCAGCGCCGCGCCATGGCCGCGCATGAACAGCAGCGGCAACAAAAAGAGCGTGGCCACGCCGACGCGCACCGCGGCCGCCGGCAAGGCGCCGAATTCGGCCGCGCCGATGCGCATGAAAAGAAAAGACGCTCCCCAGAGTGCGCCCAGCAGCACGAGATCGATGAGCCAGGCCTTGGGCTTCGGCGAGTCGGCGGGTGCAGTGTTGTCTTTCGTTGTCGTGCTCATACGTTCTCTTGAGGGTGCGCGCGCGGCCGGAGCCGGGCCTTATTTCGATTCGAGTTCCAGCAAGGCGGTCTTGCGGTGGAGCCCGCCAGCGTAACCGGTCAGCGAGCCGTTGGCGCCGAGCACGCGATGGCAGGGCACGATCACGCTGATCGGGTTGCGCCCCACGGCCGCGCCCACCGCGCGCACCGCGGTCGGGTTGCCCACGTTTGCGCTCAGTGCGCCGTAGGTCAAGGTCTTGCCCGCGGGTATGGCAAGCAGTGCCTGCCACACGCTCTGCTGGAAGGCAGTGCCGTGCGAAAGATCGAGCTTCATATCGAAGGTGTCGCGCTTGCCGGCAAAGTAGTCGCGCAACTGCGCGCCGGCTTCAACGAGCGCGGGGTGGTCGTCCTTGGTTTGCCAGCCCGTGGTGTTTGGCCAATGGCGTTGCTGGTCGAACCAGACGCCCGCCAGGCCTTCGTCGGTGGCGGCCATGGTGATGCCGCCAAGCGGCGTGTCGATGTGCGATGTGTAGATGACTTTGGTCTTGAACTTCATGACATTTCAGGCGGGGGCGCCTGCCGTTGTGATGTTGCTGGAAGAAGATTCCGCCGCGGGTGAGTCCGCGGGAGTGGCCGGTGAGGGTGAAGGCGCATGCCATGCGCGCAGCACCGCGTAGCTGCGCCACGGGCGCCATGCCTGCGATGCCTCGCTTGCTGCGCGCGCGGTCGTCACGCCCAGTGCTTTCTGCAATGCGACGTCGCCCGCCGGAAAAGCGTCGGGCCAGCGCAGCGCGCGCATGGCGATGTATTGCGCGGTCCAGGCGCCGATGCCGGGGAGCTCCTGCAGCGCCGCGATGGTCGAGGGCACATCGGCACCCGCATGCAGCGCCAGCTTGCCGGCCCCGACCTCGCGGGCAATGGCCTGCAGCGCGGCCTGCCGCTGGCGCACGATGCCGAGTTGCCCGAGCGCGTCGCCGCTCGCCGCTGCAACGGCGGCAGGCGTCGGAAACAGCCGGTCCAGGCCCTCGATGGGCGTGGCGATGGGTTCGCCGAATGCCGCGACCAGCCGCGAGCCCAGCGTGCGCGCCGCGGCCACGGTGATCTGCTGGCCCAGCACCGCGCGCACCGCGAGCTCAAAGCCGTCGACTGTGCCGGGCACGCGCAGCCCATCGCCGTGTGGAAAGGCTTGGTGCAGTGCGGTGTTGATGGCCATCGGCTCGGCATCCAGGTCGAGCATGGCGCGTGCGCGGCTGATCACGATGGGCAGCACCGCGGCGAGCGAATCGCTGACCGAGAGCAGCATCTGCTCGCGCTCCATGTCGAAGCGCAGTTGCAGCCACCCGGCGTGCGTTTGCGCGCCTTGCTGCACGCGCAGCGTGCGGGCCAGCCGTACGTAGGCGGGCGTGCTGCCCTTTGCGGGCTCCTTGCCGTCGGCCGTGAACGCAACCTCGGCGCCGCGCAGCGCACGGCGCGCAAAGAAGCCGAGCATCGCGTTCACGTCGTAGGGCGGACGGAAACCCAGGCGCACTTCGATGGTCTTGCCTTCGCCGCCCTCTGCACCGCCCGCGCGCCGCAGCGCACTCGGGTTGAGGCCATAGTGTTCGAGGAAAGCGGCATTGAAGCGGCGCACGCTCGCAAAGCCGCTGGCCAGTGCCACCTGCGTCATGGGCAGGCGCGTGTCGGCGATCAATTGCTTGGCGGCCAGCAGGCGTCGCGTTTGCAGGTACTGCAGGGGCGAGACGCCGAACTGCGCCTCGAAGATGCGCCGCAGGTGGCGGTCGCTCACGCCGAGCCGCGCGGCAATCTGCGCGGCGCCCGGACCGTCTTCGGACCACGCATCGGGTTCGTCGATGAGGCGTGCGGCCTGCAGCGCGAGGATGCGCGAGGCATCTTCGGTGGACCAGCTTGCCGCGCGCGGCGCCAGTTCGGGCCGGCAGCGCAGGCAAGGGCGAAAGCCTTCGGCCTCGGCCTGCGCCGCATGGCGGAAGAACCGGCAGTTCTCGCGGCGCGGCAGCTTCACGCGGCAGACCGGCCGGCAATAGATGCCGGTGGAGGTCACGGCCGTGAAGAACGAGCCATCGAAGCGCGCGTCGTGCGTCTTCATTGCCAGGTAGCAGGCATCGCTCTCGAGCACTTCGGTGGAGGCATGTGTGGAAGGCATGGACAAATGATACGGTTTCGACTCGTTTCAACTGGCCGTTTTCGGACATGTGGGTACCAGACTGCTTGCCTACAATGGCTCGGTCTTTAGAACTACAGGGAATGCCTTCTCATGCAACTCAGTGCGTCGATTTTCAAGGCCTACGACATTCGAGGCGTGGTGCCCGTCACGCTCGATGCCGAGGTTGCCGAAGCGCTCGGCCGGGCTTTCGGCAGCGCCGCCCGTGCCGCCGGTGAAAAAACCGTGGCCGTGGGCCGCGACGGCCGCCTGTCGGGCCCTGCGCTCGCCGAAGCACTGATCAAGGGCCTTGTTGCCACCGGCATCGAGGTCATCAATGTGGGCGCCGTGACAACGCCCATGCTGTACTTTGCGGCGCACACGCTGTCGAGCAGCGGCATCCAGGTGACCGGCAGCCACAACCCGAAGGACTACAACGGCTTCAAGATGGTGCTGGCCGGCCGCGCCATCTACGGCGACGAGATCCAGGGCCTGCGCAAGGTGATGGAAGAAGGCTCCGCCAGGCTCGCACCCGGCGGCAGCGTGCGCAATGTCGACGTGACCGAGGCCTATGTGAAGCGCATCGTCGGCGACATCAAGCTGGCGCGCCCGCTCAAGATCGTGGTCGACTCGGGCAACGGCATTGCGGGCGCTTCGGCTCCCGCCATCTTCCGCGCCATCGGCTGCGAAGTGACCGAACTGTTCAGCGAGGTCGACGGCGACTTTCCCAACCACCACCCCGACCCGAGCCGGCCCGAGAACCTGAAGGACCTGATGGCCGCATTGGCCACGGGCGACGCCGAACTGGGCCTGGCCTTCGACGGCGACGGCGACCGGCTGGGCATCGTCACGAAAGACGGCCAGAACATCTTCCCTGACCGCCAGATGCAGCTCTTTGCGCAGGACGTGCTCTCGCGCGTGCCGGGCGGCACCATCGTGTACGACGTGAAGTGCTCGCAGCGCCTGGCGCCGGCCATCGAGGCCGCGGGCGGCAAGCCGATGATCTTCAAGACCGGCCATTCGCTCATCAAGGCCAAGATGAAGGAAATCGATTCCCCGCTCGGCGGCGAGATGAGCGGCCACATCTTCTTCAAGGAGCGCTGGTTCGGCTTTGACGACGGCACCTATGCGGGCTGCCGCCTTCTCGAGATCTTGAGCAAGACGCCGAACGCGAGCGACACGCTCAACGCGCTGCCCACGAGCTTCTCGACGCCCGAACTCAACGTGAAGTGCGCCGAAGGCGAGCCGCATGCGGTGGTCGAAAAGCTGGTTTCAGGCGCAAGCTTTGCAGCACCCGCCGTGGTCTCGACCATCGACGGATTGCGCGTCGACTGGCCCGACGGCTTCGGCCTCATTCGCGCTTCGAACACCACGCCGGTGCTGGTGCTGCGCTTCGAAGGCCAGACCGATGCGGCGCTCAAGCGCATCGAAGCCGAGATGCTCGCGCTCCTCAGAACCGTCAAGGCCGACGCGACGCTGGCCGAAGCATCGCACTGAACCCCGTGCGTTCGCTGCTGCTGCGCCTGTACGGCGTCTTCACCACTGTTGTGCAACCGTTGGTTCGCCGCAAGCTGCGGCGCCGCGCGGTGGCCGAGCCGGGCTATGGCGTGGCCGTGGAGGAGCGCTTCGGCTACTACGACGACGCAACCACCGGCGAGGGCCAGTGCTGGGTGCATGCGGTGTCGCTCGGCGAAACGCGCGCGGCCGCCATCCTGATTGCCGAGCTGCGGCGGCAGTACCCGGGCATTCCGATCCTCCTCACGCATGGCACCGCCACCGGTCGCGAAGAGGGCGCCAAGCTGCTCGAGCCCGGCGACACGCAGGTCTGGCAGCCGTGGGACACGCCGGGCGCGGTGGCGCGTTTCCTCGATCGCTTTCAGCCGCGCATCGGCGTGCTGATGGAAACCGAAGTCTGGCCGGAGATGGCCGCCGCCTGCGCCGAGCGACGCATTCCGCTGGTGCTTGCCAACGCGCGCCTCAACGAAAAGTCGCTGGCCGCGGCCGAGCGCCTGAGCTGGCTCGCGCGGCCCGCGTATTCGGCGTTGGCCGCCGTGTGGGCGCAGACGGAGGCCGACGCGCACCGGCTGGTTTCCCTTGGCGCCAAGGTCACCGGCATCTACGGCAACCTCAAGTTCGATGCCTCGCCCGACGCGCGCCAGCTCACCGCGGCCGTGGCGCTGCGCGAGCGGCTGCCCAAGCCCATGGTGGTGCTTGCGAGCTCGCGCGACGGCGAGGAGCGCATGCTGCTCGAGGTGCTCAAGCGCTTCGGCGCCACGTCGCCCGTGCCGCCGGAGCAGGGTGCGGTCCGTTCGATTGCGAAGCGCGTGCATGACGTGCAATGGATGATCGTGCCGCGGCATCCGCAGCGCTTCGACGAAGTGGCCGCGCTCATCGAGTCGCAGGGCTTTGCCGTGGCACGCCGTAGCGCGGCCGGCCAGCCGACCGATGCGGAGATATGGCTCGGCGACTCGCTCGGCGAAATGGCGCTTTACTACGGGCTGGCCGACGTTGCGCTGCTCGGCGGAAGCTTCGAACCGCTGGGCGGCCAGAACCTCATCGAGCCCGCGGCATGCGGTTGCCCGGTGGTCATGGGCCCTTCGACCTTCAACTTTGCCGAAGCCGCTCAGCTTTCGCTTGCGGCCGGTGCCTCGCTGCGTGTCGAGAACATGGAGCAGGCCGTGACCGCGGCGCTCAAACTGGTCGAAAACCCCGAGCGCCGCGCCGCCATGGCACAGGCCGCGCTGGCTTTCTCATCGTCGAACCGCGGGGCGGCCGAACGCACCGCCGCGGCGGTGTTGGCCATTGCGCAGGCTGCGGACCCCGTGCCGACCGGAGCCGCGCCTCTGGAAGAAGAGGCGAGAGCGGAACCCACGCTCGAGTAGCCGCGGGCTCTGGATCCTCAGCGAGCGGGGGGATTCAGGATGACCGGTGGCGGCGGTGCCGAAGGCATCGTCGGTGCCGGCGGATTGAACGGCGGCACCGGCACGGGTGGCACCACGGGAATGCTCGGCGGAGTGACCGGCACCACTGTCGAAGGCGCCGTCTGCGGGCGCTCGCCAAGCGAAGGTTGCGCAGGCTGCGAAGAGGCACTTCCGTTCTTCGCCAGCGTTGCGTTGATCGCATTCATGTCGTCCACCGTCAGCGTGCCGTTGGCCTGGCGCAGCCTGAGGTTGCCCAGCAGCACGTTGTAGCGGGCCTGCGCGAGGTCGCGTTTGGTCTGGTAGAGCTGGCTTTGCGAATTGAGCACGTCGATGTTGATGCGCACGCCCACCTGGTAGCCGAGCCGGTTGGCGTCGAGCGCGCTCTGGCTCGAGGCCTCGGCGGCTTCGAGCGCCTTGACCTGCCCCGCACCGGACACCAGCCCGAGGTAGGCCGCGCGCGTGGCCTGCGCCACGCTGCGGCGGGTGCCCTCGAGCACGCTTCGCGACTGGTCTTCGAGCGCCAGCGTTTCCTTGATCCGGTTTTCGGTGGCAAAGCCCGCGAAGAGCGGCATGTTGAACACCACGCCCACCGATGCGGCATCGATGCGCGTGCCCACGGTGCTGGTGCTCGTGCCTTGCGGATTGCGCGTGATGTTGTAGCCCAGGTTGGCGTCCAGCGTGGGCTTGTGGCCGGCTTCGGCCTTGCGGATTTCGAGGCCGGCCACATCGAGGCCGAGCCGCGCCTGGCGGATGGAGGGGTGCGCTTCTTCGGCCTGTGCGACCCAGGCATCGATGTTTGCCGGCATGGCCGTCGGCAGCACCACGGGCTGCGCCAACGGAACCGGCACGCTCCCGGGACGGCCGACCAGCTGGTCGAGGACGATCTTCTTGACCTGGAGGTCGTTCTCGGCGGCAATCTCCTGCGCAATGACGAGGTCGTAGCGCGCCTGCGCTTCACGCGTGTCGGTGATGGTGGAGGTGCCGACCTCGAAATTGCGCTTGGCCGACGCGAGCTGCTCGGCCACGGCCACCTTTTGCGCGCGCACCAGCGTCAGGCTGTCCTGGCTGGCGAGCACGTCGAAATACGCTTGGCTCACGCGAACGATCAGGTCCTGCTCGGCCGCGGTGAGCACGGCCTCGGCAATCTCGGCCTGGCGCTTGCCTTGCTCGTAGGTGGCCCAGTTGGCGGGCCGGTAGATCGGTTGCGTGGCGTTGATGCCGACGTTCTGCGTGGTGAAGTCGCGCGGCGTGCTGGCCCCGCGGCCGGCACCAGTGAGGGTGTCGATGTCGAGGTTGTTGCGCGTGGCGCCGGCCGTGAGCCCCACCGCGGGAAGAATGCCCGCCTTGGCCTGCGCGGCACGCGCCACGTTCGCCTCGTACTGGGCGCGCGCACCTTGGTAGGTGGCGTCGAAGCCGCGGGCGGATTCGTAGAGTTCGTTCAGTGTCTGGCCTTGGGCCGGCAGTGCGAGCAGGGTGGCAAAGAGACTTGCGAGCGCTGCGGAAAGAGGCAAAAGCCTGGGCCTGGAAGGCATTGAACGTCCTTGAAGAAAGAATCAGTAGCGCGGCACGGCGGGATCGTGCTGTGCGGACCAGGCGTCGATGCCGCCGGCCACGTTGGCCAGCTCGGCAAAGCCGTTCTGGCTCAGGAAGGCTGCCACACGCTGGCTGCGCGCACCGTGATGGCACAGGCATGCAATGCGCTGGCCCTCGTCCAGTTCGGAAAGCCGGCCCGGAATTTCGTTCATCGGGATGGCGACCAGCGTGAAGCCCTGGGGCGCGACGCTTGCCGTCTGCAGCTCCCAGGGTTCGCGCACGTCGAGCAGCACGGGCGCGGCATCGGGGTTCTGGGCAAACCAGGCTGCAAGATCGGCGGGGCGGACTTGATCGATCATTCGGAAGTCCCGCTCAGAACGAGAAGCGCGAGGGCTCGGGGAAGTTGAGCAGGCGCGGCGCCACCGTGTCCCACGGCTGGATGGTGTCCCACTTGCTTTCGCTGGTGCGGGTCACGAAGTGCGCGCGCATCATCGGCTCTTCGCCCACGATGGCGGCCAGGCGGCCACCCACCTTGAGCGAGCCGAGCAGGTTTTGCGGAATGCGCGCGACGGAACCGCTGAGCACGATCACGTCGAAGCTCGGGCCGCTCGGCAGCGGCACGGCGCCGTCGGCGTTGCGCACTTCCACGTTGGCAACGCCGTTCTGGCGCAGTGTTTCGGCGGCGCGGGCGGCCAGCACGGGGTCGATTTCGAGTGAGAGCACCTGGGCGGCGCGATGGGCGAGCAGGGCGGCCATGAAGCCGGAGCCGGTACCGATCTCGAGCACCGACTCGTGCTTTTGCACGTGCAGGTCTTGCAGCATGCGTGCCTCGACCTTGGGCGAGAGCATCACCTGGCCGGGAACGGAGCCGTCGCCGAGCGGAATTTCCATGTCGAAGAAGGCCAGGCCGCGGTGCGCGGGCGGCACGTAGTCTTCGCGCCGGATGCTGGCCAGCAGGTCGAGAATTTCCAGGTCCAGCACATCCCAGGGCCGGATCTGCTGCTCGATCATGTTGAAGCGCAAGCGCTCGAGGGTGGGGGTCGGGTTCATTGGGGGCTTTTCCTTGTGGGGCTCAGGACAAACCTTCAATTTTAGGTCGCGCCGCGCCCGCTCGCGGAAGCCCGGCCGTCCATGCACGCTTCATGCCGCGCTCTCCGGGCGGCGCGTGAGGCCGTAAAGCACGGTTTCGGCCTGGGTGGCGAGGTACTTTTCAGGGTCGAGCGAGGTGTCTTCGTCGACGCAGACCATGGCCGAGTGCTTCCAGAGCATGAGGAAGACCATGGGTGCCACCACCGAATAGATGGCGTGGTCGATGTCGACCGGCGCGAATTCGCCTTTGTCGATGCCCCGCTGAAGGATGCGGCGCAAAAGAGAATGGCCGGGCCGGATCACTTCCTTGCGGTAGAACTCCGCCAGGTCGGGAAAATTGGCGCCTTCGCTCATCATGAGCTTGGTCAGGCCCGAAGCCTTGGTCATGCCCACCCGCTCCCACCAGACGCGCATGCAATAGCGCAGCATGTCCGCCGAGGTGCCTTCGAAGGTCTCGAATTCTTCGTTCCACTCGGAAAACCGGCCGCTGAGGTTTTCGACCACCACGGCCTTGAAGAGCTCTTCCTTGCTCGGAAAATAAAGAAAAAGCGTGCCCTTGGAGACCCCCGCGCGTGCCGCCACTTCCTCGGCGCGGGTGGCGGCAAAGCCTTTTTCGACGAAGAGATCGAGGGCCGCTGCCAGCAGTTCGCCGGGGCGTGCCTCCTTGCGGCGCTCGCGTTTGGAGCGCACCGGGCAGATCTTGTCGACAAAGGAACGGGGGGTGGGCATGAGATTAATGACTCGCGGGTTAGTAATGTAGTGACCAGCATCCGGCCCGTCAAGCCGCGACAATATCGGGTTCGCTTTTTTCCTACCTGCCGGAGCAGCCCATGTCTTCTTCACTGTCGCAAACCGAAACCATCGTGCTCGGGGGAGGCTGCTTCTGGTGCACCGAGGCGGTTTTCGATCGCGTGCAGGGCGTGGTGGACGTCGAATCGGGCTATTGCAACGGCCAGACCGTCAACCCCAGCTACGAGCAGGTCTGCACCGGCCGCACCGGGCATGTGGAGGTCGTGAAGGTCGAATTCGACCCCGCGGTCATCAGCCTGCGCGAAATTCTCGAGATCTTCTTTGTGGTGCACGACCCCACGACGCTGAACCGCCAGGGCAACGACGTCGGCACGCAGTACCGCAGCGGCATCTATGTCACGAGCGATGCGCAGAAAGAAGTGGCCCAAGGGGTCATCCGCGAAATCGAGGCCGGCAAGACCTACAGCGCTCCGGTGGTGACCGAAGTGGTGCCGCTCGCGAACTACTCGACCGCCGAGGCCTATCACCACGACTATTTCCTGAACAACCCGAACCAGGGCTACTGCGCTTTCGTGGTCGGGCCCAAGGTCGAGAAGTTCCAGAAGACCTTCGCCTCGCGCGCCAAGGCCTGATCTTTCGGCCAAAGCCCGCTTCCCGTGCACACCATCGCCAGCCAGGCTCCGCGCCGGTCGATTCTGTCGACCCGTGCGATCGCCGTCGCGCTGGTGATTGCGTTGTGGTTCGCGGGCACGCTCGGGCTGATCCACCGGTCGCTGCACGTGCCGGGCCTTGGCCAGGCGACCGCGGCGGCGCAGGCCAGCCATGCCGAAGGGGCGCACGGGCACGCAGCCCACATGTCGTCGCACGGCATTGCCAGCGTGTTCGGCGACCACACCGATGCCGAATGCCGGCTGTACGACCAGTTGTCGCACGGCTCGGGCGCATTGGGCGTTCCCATGGTGGTGCTGCCGGTGCTGCTGCCGTCGGCCACCTTTGCCTATCTGCAGGGCGAGGCCATCGCCCGATGGGTTGCGCTGTTCGACGCGCGCGGCCCGCCTTCCACTCGCTGAATCCCTCCGTGTTCCGGTTGCTGCACCGCGTTTTTTCGCGGTGGCGGCAGATCGTCCCTAGATTCAACGAGTGCTCATTCATGATTCCCAATTTCCGTCGCAACGCCATCGGCGCTGCCGTTCTCTTGCTGGCTTCCTTCGCGGCCGTGGCCCAGGCGCAACCCGCCGAAGCGCCCGCGGCGTCCCTGCCTGAGATTGCCGTCACCGGCAATCCGCTGGGCGCGGCCGACCTGATTGCGCCCACCACCACGCTTTCGGGCGACAAGCTCCTGATGCGCTCCGAATCGACGCTCGGCGAAACGCTCAACAACCTGCCCGGCGTCAGCAGCAGCTACTTCGGTCCCAATGCGAGCCGGCCGATCATCCGCGGCCTGGACGGCGATCGCATCCGCATCCTGCAGAACGGCGGCGGCGCGCCGGACGCTTCGGCGCTGAGCTACGACCACGCGGTGCCGGTGGATTCGCTGGTGACCGATCGCGTCGAGGTGCTGCGCGGGCCTTCTGCGCTGCAATACGGCGGTAGCGCAGTGGGCGGCGTGGTCAACGTGATCGACAACCGCATTCCCACCGAGCCGATCAACGGCTTCGGCGGCCGTGCCGACCTGGGCTTTTCGACCGGCAACAAGGAAAAGAACGGCGGCGTGGTCTTCGAGGGCGGCAACAACCGCCTGGCGCTGCACGTAGATGCGTTCAACCGCGACTCCAAGGATGTCTCGGCGCCCATCGACCTGGAATGCACCAAGCCCGGCCGCCCCACGCTGGCGCGCAAGATCTGCAATTCGGCCAACGAGGCGCACGGCGGCGCCGTGGGCGGCACGCTGTTCTTCGACCAGGGCTGGATCGGCGCCTCGGCCAGCACCTATCGCAGCAACTACGGCACGGTGGCCGAAGACGACGTGACCATCGGCATGAAGTCCGACCGCTATGCGATCGAAGGCGAATGGCGCCCGGGCGGCATCATCAGCAGCGTTCACGCCAAGCTCAGCCATACCGACTACCGCCACACCGAGTTCGAAGGCGGCGAGGCCGGCACCACCTTCTCGAACATGAGCAACGATGTGCGCATCGAGGTGCGCCACCAGAAGACCGGCAACCTCGAAGGCCTGGTCGGCTTCAGCAGCGAAACCAACCGCTTCGCCGCGGACGGCGCCGAGGCCTTTGCGCCGCACAGCCGCACGCGCTCCAACGCGCTGTTCATGTACGAAGAGCTCGGCACGTCGTGGGGCCGGCTGAGCTTTGGCGCGCGCACCGAGAAGGTCCGCGTCACCTCGCTCGGCTACCCGGACGATCCGACCGTGACGCGTTTTGCCGTTGGCGAGCGCACCTTCAACCCGCACAGCGCGGCCCTGGGCGCGCTGGTGAACTTGACGCCGCAGTGGCAGCTCACCTCGAACCTGGCCTACACCGAGCGGGCTCCGAAGGATTACGAACTGCTTGCCAACGGCCCGCACGTGGCAACGGCCGCGTGGGAAGTCGGCAATCCGAACCTCGACAAGGAAAAGTCGACCGGGTTCGACCTGGGTGCGCAATGGAAGTCGGGCGCCAACACGGCGCGCGTCAACGCATACGTCACGCGCTTTCGCAACTACATCGGCCTGACGGCTTCGGGTCGCACTCTGGATGAAGAAGGCCAGGTGGTGACCGACCCGGAGGCGACCGATACCCTGGCCGAGTACCTCTACAGCGGCGTGCGCGCCCGGTTCACCGGCATCGAGGCGAACGGCAACCTGCGCCTGCTGGGCACCGACGGCTTTGCGCGTTCCGCCGACGGCTCGACGCTTGACCTGGAATGGCGCGGCGACATCGTGCGGGCCAAGAACCTCGACACCGGCGAACCGCTGCCGCGCATTGCGCCGCTGCGCGTGGGGGCCACGCTGGCCTACGGCAACGGCCCATGGGGTGCGCGCCTGGGCTTCGACTACAACGCGGCGCAGCGCCGGGTGCCGAGCGTGGGCGCGCGCGAGACCGACTCCTACACGCTGTGGAATGCCGCCGTTACCTACCGCATGAAGGTGCAGCGCGCCAACCTCACCTGGTATGCGCGTGTCGACAACATCACCAACAAGCTGGCCTACAGCCCGACGTCGATCCTGACCACGACGGTGTATCCGAACGCGCCGCTGCCGGGACGTTCGCTGAAGGTCGGCCTGCGCGTGACGTTCTGAAGACCTGAAGACCTGAAGACTTGAAGCCCGCCGCGCCCGCTCTTCCCCTCGCGGAGGAGCGGGCGAGCTGAGCGGCATGCACCCTCGGCTATCCTCGACGGGGTGAACCCGTTCGTCATTTCCTCGCTGCTGCCGGTCGTCGTCCTGATCGCAGCAGGCTACCTGGCAGGCCGGCGCCGCTGGATCGGCGGCGACGCCGTCAAGGACCTTTCCAACCTGATCTTCCTGCTGCTGGCGCCCGCGCTGCTGTTCCGCGCGATGAGCACGGTGCACGTGGAAGAACTCAGCCTGAAGCCCGTCGCCGCGTACTTCATCGCCTCGGGCCTGCTCTTCGCGGGCACGCTGGCGCTGCGCGGGTTCAATCGCACGGCCGCCGTGATTGCGCTCGCCAACACCTACAGCAACACTGTGATGATCGGCATCGTGCTGGTCGGCCTGGCCTATGGCGAGCAGGGCATGGTGGTGCTGCTCACGCTGATCTCGCTGCACTCGCTGGTGCTGTTGACGAGCGCTACCGTGGTGCTGGAGCTGGCCGTGGCGCGCGAGCATGCGGTTGTGAGCGGCGAGGACAAGCGCTCCATGGCGCGCACCGTGATGCGGGCGCTGCGCAACGCCATCATCCATCCGGTGCCGCTGCCGATCATCGCGGGGCTGCTGTTTGCGCAGACGGGGCTCGTGATGCCCGACTTTCTCGACAAGCCGATCATGCTGCTCGGGCAGGCCTTCGGCCCGGTGGCGCTCGTGATGGTGGGCATCACGCTGGCGCTGACGCCCATCGGCCGGCACTGGCGCGGTGCCACGGTGCAGGCCCTGGTGAAGAACCTGCTGCATCCGCTGCTCGTGGCCGGCATCGGCTGGCTGCTGGGCGTGCGGGGCATTCCGCTCACCGTGATGGTGGTGGCGGCGGCGCTGCCGATCGGCGCTAACGTCTTTCTTTTTTCGCAGCGCTACCGCACGGCCGAAGACCTGGTGACGGCCAGCGTGGCCGTGTCGACGGTGCTCGCGCTGGCCACGCTCACGCTGGTGATGACGCTGGTGCAGTGGCTCCCCTGAAGATTTCGTAGCGCCAGGCGCCTATGCCGTTCGGCAGGGTGGCCATTTGGCGAGATGGCGAGCGGCGCCTGCCGCTCTACATTTGCCGGCTGATGATTTACCAGGTGCGGTCTTCGCCGTTTTCCGCCATGGCGCCGATCGTGATGGTGGTCGCGCTGTGCTGCGCCGCCTTTGCCGCAACGGCCACGGCCGATACCAAGCCGTGCAGAACGCCGTGCCTTTCGGCGCGGGTACCCAGGGAGGCGGTGCCGCCGGCAGCCGAGCTACCGGCAGCCAGGCCAGCGGGGCTCAAGCCGGCTGCGGCAACGCGGCCCAGGCCGCAGGCCGTTGCGGTGGCCGCGCAGCCGGCGCCGCCGCCAATGCCGGAGGTGGAGAAGCCCGCGGCCCCTAAAAAGCCGCCGCTCTCCAGGCGCTGCAGCGAAATCAACATGCGGGCAGCGGTGGGTGAGCCGCTGTCGGACGAAGACATGAAGATCTTGAGGAGCCAATGCTGATGATGAAGACCACCATCCACCCGATCGGGACCGTGCTGCGCGTGCTCGCGTTGTGCGCCGCGGCGCTTTCCGTTGCGTGCGCGCACCGGCCCGCGCCGGGCAACGCCATGCCTTTTGACCAGGCCGTCAATCAGGCGGTGGACGACCTGATCGTGCAGACGCAGAAACTGCCGGCCTTCCTGGCCAAGGTGGAGTCGACCATCAAGCAGAGCCGCATCGTGATCGATCCGCTGCTCGAGGGTTCGAGCGGCCAGCAGACCGAAGTGACGCGCGTGGCCGAGCAGCGCGTGGTCCAGCGCATGCAATCGCAGTTCAAGCAGTTCACCGTCACGCCCTTCAACAGCGCCGAGATCGAGCGCGCCCAATACGTGCTGAACGGCACGCTGGTGCGCGACAAGGATGCGGCCGACGGGCGCTACCGGCTGAACCTGGCGCTGACGGAAATCAAGAGCGGCGTGGTCATCGCGCAATCGGTGGCGCGCATCAGCGACCCGACGCTGGACACGCGTCCGACGGCCTTCTTTCGCGACAGCCCGGTGAACGGCAAGGACCGCGGCGTGGAAGGCTACATTCGCACCGCCGAAACGCAGCCCGGCCAGGCCGCCGATGCGTTGTACCTGGAGCGCCTGCCCACTTCGACGGTGCTGCAGGAAGCCACCGCGGCCTACGAGGCTGGCCGCATGAGCGAAGCCCTGAGCCGCTACGAAGCCGCATCGCGCCGGCCCGACGGACAGCAGCTGCGCATCTACAGCGGCCTGTACCTCACGCAGGCGCATCTCGGCCGCGCGGCGGATGCGGAAAAAACCTTCGGCACCCTGGCGCGGCTCGGGCTGGAAACCAATAACCTGAGCGTGAAGTTCCTGTTCAAGCCGGGCTCGACCGACTTCCTGGCCGACCCGAAGATCAGCGCCGCCTATCCGATGTGGCTGCGGCAGATCGCGCGCCAGGCGGCGCAGATCGATTCATGCGTGGTGGTGACGGGCCACACGAGCCGCACCGGCCCTGAGGCGGTCAACGAGCGCCTGTCGCTGCAGCGCGCGGTGAGCGTGAAGACCCGGCTCGTGGGCGAGGCGCCGCCTCTGTCGAAGAAGCTGCGCGAATCGGGCATGGGGTTCCGGGAGAACATCGTGGGCACCGGGGCGGACGACGCAAGCGATGCGCTGGACCGCCGCGTCGAATTCAAGGTCGCAGCCTGCGAGGCTTGACCAGGCTCAGGGTGCGAGCCGTTCGCGCACCCAGTTGCCGCCTTCGAGCCGGTAGCGCAGCCGGTCGTGCAGGCGGCTCTTGCGGCCCTGCCAGAATTCCCAACGGTCGGGCACAAGCCGGTAGCCGCCCCAGTGCGGCGGGCGCGGCGGCGAGAGCAGGTGCTTGGCGGCCGCCACGGCGGCGTTCTTCACCAGCACGTCGCGTCCGCTGATCACTTCGCTTTGCGGGCTGGCCCAGGCGCCGATGCGCGAGTCCAGCGGGCGGCTGGCAAAGTAGGCGTCGCTTTCCTCGGCGCTGGTTTTTTCGACGCGGCCTTCGATCCGCACCACGCGTTCGAGCTCGACCCAATGGAACTGCAGCGCCGCATACGGATTGCCCGACAGCTCGCGGCCCTTGCGGCTTTCGTAGTTGGTGTACCAGACGACTCCGCGTGCGTCGTAGCCCTTGATGAGCACGATGCGGCTCGAAGGCCGCAGGTCGCTGCCCACGGTGCACAAGGTCATCGCATTGGGCTCGGGCACCTGGGCGTCGATGGCTTCGCCGAGCCAGCGCTCGAACTGCTTCAGCGGATCGTCGGCGCTATGGATCTCGCCGAGCTCGGCCCGCTCATAGCTCTTGCGCAGCGCGGCCAACTTTTCGTTGGTGGGAGAAGAGGTCATGCCGACATTGTTGCGCATGCCTTGCCTGCCGGCATTCCGCGCACATACTCGGCCCATGGCGACAAAGGCAAATTCTCCTTGGGTGATCGTGCTGGCCTCGGGGCGGGGTGAGCGCTTCAAAGCGGCCGGCGGCGTGGGTTCCAAGCTGCAGGCGCCGCTCGCGGGCAAGCCGGTGCTCGAACGAACGCTCGATGCCGTTCGCGCCAGTGGACTCCCCTGGCGGCTCGAAGACGCCGGCCATCCAGGCATAGGCGATTCGATTGCCGCCGCGGTGCGGGCGACGCCCGACGCCGCCGGCTGGCTCATCTTGCCGGGCGACCTGCCACTGGTGCGCGCTGAAACGCTGCGCGCGGTGGCGGGGGCCCTCACCGGCCGGATTTGCGCCGCGCAGCCGCAATACAAGGGCGAGCGCGGGCACCCGGTGGGCTTTGCGGCCGGATGCCGCGCGCAGCTCGCGGCGCTGCAGGGAAACTTCGGCGCCGCGCCCATCCTCAAGGCCATGCGCGCCATCGATGCAGTGGCAGACCTTGTGGTGGACGACGTGGGCATCGTGACCGACATCGACACGCCGGAGGCCCTGGCGCACGCCGAGGCCCTTTGGCGGGAGCGCTGGGCGGGTTTGGCTTAACCGACGATCAGCGCCGCGCGATCACTGCGCATGCGGTGCGCGGGCCGGAGTTGCCGGCCGGCTGGGTCGTGAAATCGTCGCGGTCGCGGTGCACGACGAGCGCGCGGCCCACCACGTTGTTGGCGGCGCCTTCGGTCAGCGAAATCGAGTGGATGTCGACACGGAAGCGAGCCACGCCGCTCGCGTCGGCTACGAGGCTGGGGAGTTCGCCGGCGTGGCTGCCCGGCGCGCCGAACTTGCCGTGCGTGCCGCCGGTGGGGTTGAAGTGGCCGCCCGAGGCGTTGCCGTTGTCGCCGCAGTCGCCCTTTTCATGGATGTGGAACCCGTGCTCGCTGCCCGGCGCCAGGCCGCGCACTTCGCCGGCCACGCGCACCCCGTGGTCCAGCGCGGTGAAGGTCACCGTGCCGCGCGTGGGGTTGGGCGAGATCGCCGCGGTCGGCATCAGTTCGGCGGCCGCGCTCGGCTTGCCGCCCATCATGCCGCCGCAGGCCGAAAACAGGGCGCTGGCGAGAAGGGCGGTGCCGGTGGCGATCGAGAGACGATGGTTCATTGTTTTTCCTTGGACGGTCCGGAAGATTGTTGGGAAGAAAAGGAACGGGAAGAAGAAGTTTTTTTGTCCGGAGACCCCGGAACGTATACCGGAGCAGGAGGCGTGCCGCAATCAGCCGCGGCGCCGGATTGCGCTTGCTGCGCCTGTCGGTCGTGCTGCTCCTGTTGTTCCTGCTGTTCTTGCCTCTCGTGCGCCAGCGCAACCAGCCGGGCCAGCGCCGCGTCGTGGATTGAATGGCGGCGCAGTTCCAGCAAGGTCTGGCGCGCATAGTCGAGCGAGCTGCCGTAGCGGCCCACCGCATGGGTGAAGATGTGGCGATAGCGCTCGTCGCTGAGCTCCCCCGTGAAATTGGGGCTGCGCCGCGAGAGCGTGAAGGCCAGCGCGCGCACCGGGCCTTCGGGCGTGACGCACTTGAGCCACTTCGGGTCGTACACGCCGGTGGGCATTTCGCGCAGCCAGAGCCTGCGCAGCGTTTCGAGGCCCTGTGCAGCCGGCACCCGGAACACCATGCCGCGGCAACTGCCGCCCGACAGCAGCCCGAACACGAGGCCCGGCGTCTGCACGCTGCCGCGGTTGATGCGGCTCCACATCTTCAAGGCGCGATGCCAGCCGTGCACCCAGGCGAAGCGCCGCTCGGCAAAGTCGAACTCGGGGCGCCATATGAGCGAGCCGTACCCGAAGAGCCACAAGTCCTCGCGGCCGCCCCAATCGGCAATGGCCTGCTCGAGCATCGGCTGCGGGTCGCGCAACGGCCGGGGCATCGGGTCCAGCCCCGGCGGCCCGGGGTCGGGTGCGGGGCCCGACGGGCCGGCGCCTACAATTTGGCGATCATGGTTCACCGCACCATTATTTACCGACCTCTTCCCTACGGAGCACGCAGACCCATGAATGAAGACGACAGCCAGCAAAATTTCGCCCTCGGATTTCTGTTGATACTGATTGCGCTGGTGATCTCCTTCGTACTGGGCATTGCGTTCTGGCACAAGGGCAAGAACACGGCAGCAAAGGCCAGGCCCGCAGTTGCGGTTGCAGCGGCTTCCGCGCCGCCGGCACCCACCACCACCGTGGCCGAGGTCACCGAAACCGTCACCGTGGTGATCCCCGATGGCGCCAGCATCCGCGTGGGCGACGGCGTGGTGAACTTCTATTTCGCAACCGGCAGCGCCGATCTCGCACCCGGTGCCGCCGAGGCGCTGGCCGCCGTCATCAAGGGCGTGGAAAGCGGCCGCAAGGCGGTGGTCTCGGGCTTTCATGACACTACCGGCGATGCGGCCATCAACGAGCAGCTTGCCAAGAAACGCGCCGAGATGATCCGCGACGTGCTGGTGGGCCTGGGCGTTCCGGCGGCCAAGGTCGACCTGCAAAGACCCCCGGTCACGGCAGGTTCGGGCAACAACGCCGAGGCGCGCCGCGTCGAAGTCAAGCTCATCGATTGAGCGCCCTCCGCCCGATTGGCGCGCGAATGTCAATGCGGGATGTAAATGCGTATTGCCGGAAGGCCGTTTTCGATCGGCCTTGTCGCTGCTGTCTTGGTACTATTCACTTCCAAGTCGAAGGTCGCACAAGTGACATTGGCCAGATGCCGGCAGCGCGACCGAATACATCCCCATGAGCACACATCCCACCGTCCTTGACGTTACCGCTCGCATTCGCGAACGCAGCCGGGGGCCGCGCACCGCGTACCTCCAGCGCCTGACAGAAATCCGCAACCGCGACCGCGGCTCCGACCGCATGGGCTGCGCCAATGTGGCGCACGCCGTGGCCGGCATTCCGGCCAACGACAAGTTCAGGGTGGTGACAGAGCGCGCGCCCAACATCGGCATCGTCACCGCCTACAACGACATGCTCTCGGCCCACGCGCCGTACCAGAGCTACCCCGACATCATCAAGAACGAGGCGCGCAGCCTCGGCGCCACGGCGCAGGTGGCCGGCGGCGTGCCCGCCATGTGCGACGGCGTGACCCAGGGCACGCCCGGCATGGAGCTGAGCCTCTTCAGCCGCGACGTGATCGCCATGGGCACCGCGGTGGCGCTCACGCACGACATGTTCGACGGCGCGCTGCTTTTGGGCGTGTGCGACAAGATCGTGCCGGGCCTGTTGATCGGCGCGTTGCATTTCGGGCACCTGCCCACCGTGTTCGTGCCCGCGGGCCCCATGCCCTCGGGCCTGTCGAACGGCGAAAAATCCAAGGTGCGCGAGCAGGCCGCACAGGGCTTGGTCGGCCGGCAAGGCTTGCTCGACGCCGAGATGGCGGCCTATCACACCGTGGGCACCTGCACCTTCTACGGCACCGCCAACAGCAACCAGATGCTGCTGGAGGCCATGGGCCTGCATGTGCCCGGCACCGCGTTCATCCAGCCCGGCGACGCCATGCGCGAAACGCTCACGCGCGAGGCCGTGCGCACGGTGCTCGGACGCGCGAGCGAATCCGCATTCAATTGCCCGCCCATCGGCGAAGTCGTGGACGAGCGCTGCATCGTCAATGCCATGGTCGCGCTGCTTGCCACCGGCGGCTCCACCAACCACCTGATCCACTGGGTGGCCGTGGCGCGCTCGGCCGGCATCGTGATCGACTGGGACGACTTCTCGCGCCTCTCCGACGTGACTCCGCTGCTGACGCGCGTGTACCCCAACGGCAGCGCCGACGTGAACGCGTTCCAGGCCGCGGGCGGCCCCGGCTTCGTGATCGGCGAGCTGCTCGATGCAGGCCTGATGCATGCCGACGTGCTGACCGTTCGCGCCGGCGGCATTCGCGAATTTGCGAACGTTCCCGCCATGGCCGACGACAAGCGCCTGGTGTGGCAATCCGCCGCGCCCTCGAAGGACGAAGCGGTGGCGCGGCCCGTCGAGAACCCCTTCAGCGCCACCGGCGGGCTGAAGCTGCTCAATGGCAACCTGGGGCGCAGCGTGATCAAGGTGTCTTCGGTGCCCGACGACCGCCACGTGATCGAAGCGCCGGCGCGCGTTTTCGATTCGCAGGCCGCGCTGCAGCAGGCGTTTACCGCCGGCGAACTCGAGCGCGACGTGGTGTGCGTGGTGCGCTGGCAGGGCCCGCAGGCCAACGGCATGCCCGAGCTGCACAAGCTCACGCCGCCGCTGTCGGTGCTGCAGGGCAAGGGCTTTCGCGTGGCGCTGGTCACCGACGGCCGCATGAGCGGCGCATCGGGCAAGATACCGGCTGCAATTCACGTCTCGCCCGAAGCCGCCGCGGGCGGCCCGCTTGCCAAGGTGCGCGACGGCGACGTCATACGCCTGGATGCGGTAGCGGGTACGCTTGCCGTGCTGGTGCCCGATGACGAATGGGCCGAACGCGAGCTTGCCAAGCTGCCAGAAGCCAAGCGCATTGCCGACGGCCATGGCCTCGGCCGCGAACTGTTCGCCGGCATGCGGCGCAATGCATTGACTGCTGAAGAAGGAGCCTGCTCATGGCTGTAGATAACAACAAACTCACCGCACTCGACGTCATGCGCGATGCACCGGTCATCCCGGTCATCGTGCTGAACGACGTGAAACATGCCATTCCACTGGCGCGCGCGCTCGTGGCCGGCGGCATTCGCATGCTCGAAGTCACGCTGCGCACTCCGCAAGCGCTCGAATGCATCGAAGCCATTGCCAAGGACGTGCCCGAGGCCGTGGCCGGTGCGGGCACCATCCGCAGCGCGGCCGATGCGCAGGCCTCGGCGCTGGCGGGGGCCAAGTTCGGCGTGAGCCCGGGCTACACGCGCGCCGTGGGCAAGGCATGCCACGACCTCGGCTTGCCGCTGCTGCCCGGCGTGGCCACCGGCAGCGAGATCATGACGGCGCAGGAAGACGGCTACACCGAGCTCAAGTTCTTTCCTGCGCTGCAGGCGGGCGGGCTGCCGATGCTCAAGGCCTGGCAAGGGCCGTTCGGCGACGTCACCTTTTGCCCCACCGGCGGCATCCATGCGGGCAATGCGGCGGAGTTTCTTGCGCTCTCGAACGTGGCTTGCGTGGGTGGCTCGTGGATCGTGCCGACCGACGCCATCCGCGAGGGCAACTGGGCACTGATCGAGCAGCTGGCACGCGCCGCGAGCCAACTGCAGCGCTGACCATGCGCGCGGATTTCGACGCGACCGACCTGAAGGTCATCGCGTTCGACGTTTTCGGCACCGTGGTCGATTGGCACAGCGGCATTGCCGCCGAGGCCGAACTCGCGCTGCCCGGCGTGGACGGCGCCACCTTCGCGCTGGCTTGGCGCGCCGGCTACCAGCCCGCAATGAAATCGGTGATGGAGCGCATTGCAGCGGGCGAGGGCGGCTTCACGCTGCTCGATGAGCTGCACCTGAGCATGCTCGGGCAGGTGCTGCACGATTTCGGCCTGACGGAGCAACTGGACACCGCCGCCAAGCGCCACCTGAGTCGCGCCTGGCACCGGCTGTCCGCCTGGCCCGACGCGGTCGAGGGACTCACGCGCCTGAAGAAGAAATTCACCATCTGCACGTTGTCCAACGGCAACATCGGCCTGCTCACCGAAATGGCCAAGCGCGCCGGCCTGCCGTGGGATTGCGTGCTCTCGGCCGAAGTGTTCAAGGCCTACAAGCCCGATCCACGCACTTACCTTGGCGTGGCGGGCGTGTTCGACGCGACGCCGGGCCAGGTCATGCTGGCGGCGGCGCACCATGACGATCTTGCCGCGGCGCGTGTGTGCGGCCTGAAGACCGCCTACATCGAACGGCCCCATGAATACGGCCGCGCGCAGCCCAAGGATGTTTCGCCGAACGCAGAGAACAACCTGCACGCGCGGGACATCAACGAACTGGCTGATCTGCTGGGCTGCTGATTCGCATCATCTGGCTCTCGCTGCGCCAAGCGATTTCGCGGACTTGATCATCCCGCGCATCATTTGCGTGAGCGGAAACTCCACCAGCTTGTAGACCATGTGCGAAGCCGCAATGGCCGCAACGCCGACCGCCGCGGAAATGGCGAGTATCTGGACCGGCGAGGAAATGCCGAGCAGCTTCACCGTGATGGGAATGCCGACCAGGATGAATGGGTGGAAGAGGTACAGCGAATAGGAGCTGTCACCAATGGCCAGCACCGTGCGCATTTTTTTCCAGAACGGCCCGAGCAGGATGATTCCGATGAACATCATGGCCGAAGGAATTGCCAGCGCAAATCCTCTCAGTTGGCCGCTGCCAAGGCCTTGGGATATGGCCAGGTGGGCGAGAAAAGCGCCCGCAACGGTCAGGCCGATGGCGGCAGGAATGTGTTGCCGGAACGATCCCTTTTTGAACGCGACGCCAACGGCCACGCCAAAGGCAAATTCCACGAACAGCGAAAAATTGATGACCTTGGGGTCCACGTTCAGGAGCAGCCCAATGAATGAACCCGCGGCCAGTATCAGGCACGCAATGGTTGCGGTTTTCTTGTTGGCCGTGGGCAGCGCGACGAGCGCCCAGAGCGCGTAGAAGATGATCTCGTAGGTCAGTGTCCAGCCGTTGTTCACCAGATACGGCGCGGTGGTGGGCCACAAGAAAAACGAGGCGGCAATATCCGTTGCTTGCTGCGCGTTGCTGTTGATCAGGTTCGGCTTGAAGATCAGAACCAGCAAGGCCAGCAACGAAAGCCCCCAATAGAGCGGGAACACCCGCACGATCCGCTTTTCCATGAACTCCACATGCGTCATCGTCTTGTTGGCGGTGACAAAGTAGATGATGAAGCCGCTGATCATGAAGAAGATGTCGACACCGACGATCCCGAAATCGAACAACGGAATGGCGCCGCCCGAGAGCGCATGCGATTTTTGCGCGATGTGGTGAACGACCACTAGGAGGGCGGCAATGCCTCTTCCGGCCTGGATGGATTCAACGTACTGGGGCTGGTCGACCGCAATGGATTGAGACTTCACGAGATGCGATCCTGTTGAGCGGCGCCAACGAGAGCCGGCGAGCCTGAAGGGGCGGCAGGGCTGCTGCGCCGCAACCGCTTTTCTTCACGCAGTTCGGCTTTTTGCAGCATTGCCATGGCGGAAAAAACAAGCGGACTCACAATGGCGAAGTGGCGCGCAAAAGAGCCGAAATCGGGCTCGAACACGCCTTCGATAATGAGAAAGGACAAAGGCGCCAGGGCAATCTTGCCGGCCTGGATCATCTTTTTATTGTCGGACTTCGCGCTCTTGACGATGACCTTCACCATCCAGATGAAGGTGAAAGGCATGATCGAAATAAATGCCAGCTGGCTGACCGAACCAAAGCGCAAAAGCTCGAGCGGAAATGCCAGCCTGAAAAACGTGATCGTCGCATTGAGCGCCTGCAGCAGTGCATTGTCGGAAGCAATGACCGCCTCGATCACCGTTCGCGATCCTTCGGCGCCAACTTCCCGGTTTTCATTGACCGCGAGCCGGGCAAAGTCCAGCGTGACGCCTAAAGCGATTTGGAACGTCAGCGCAAGTGCGAAGTAAACCAGAACAATGATGGCCAGCAGCCTGAATACAGTGAGCTGCTTTCTGACGAGCCTCAGCCCGAACCAGACACCGCTGACCAGCAGCCAGTACTTTCTGACCACCCAGCCGTAAACCGTTGCGGACAAGAGCCACGTGAGTCCGAACCATGATTGGCGTGCCGCCATGACCGAGACGAGCACCACGGCGGCAGACAGCATGTCTTTGGAGAGAACCGACAGAAAAATCGCCCGGATGACTCCCCAGGCCAGCGACGCGAGGAATACGCCGAGGGGAATGCGGGCAAACTGGAAGACGGGAATCAAGGTGAGCGACACGCTCAGCAGGGCGCCAGCCAATGGCGCGGTGCCGGCGCTCAACCCCACCGATTCAAGAAGGAACGCGCTGCAGGCGTAGGAGTTTCTTTCCTCAATGGTGGTGGAGGTCAACTGGCACGCATCGGCCCCGAAGAAGCTCAGCAGCGTGTCTTCGTCCGGAAAGATCTGGGCTGCCGTGTCGTGATACGCGAACGGAATGGCTCCAACGACGAGCGCGGCAAATAGAAATACGATGAGCGATATTGCCGGGTCGATCGCTTTGCCGCGGATGCTTAAACTGGTCAAATTCGTTCCGCTTTAGAAGAAAGCGTTCATTTGGAAGACGGGGCAAAAATCAACGGGCCATTTCAATACTTTTGAACTGCTATCCGCGTTCAAGCATGAAAGTTCTTGTTGCAAATTCGGGCGTCTGAAGCGTTAAGCATTAACGCTTCTTGCCAAGGAACAGCAGCAAAGAATATGCCGGTCGCCCCTGCGAAGGCGGCTATTTTGTCTCGTTAATTCGCCCGCGCATTCCGGGCCTCGCGTTTCTTACGGTTGCTTGCAACCTGGCGGTGCCGGCCCGGTGGCCGGCACTCATTGCGGCGGCTGATTACGGCGCGCGCAAAGCGTCTGCGGCGGCTTCTGCCTTGTCGCCGTGGGCTTTTGACTTGTCCTGGATCAGTTCGACCTTGTAGCCGTCCGGGTCGGTCACGAAGGCGATGACCGTGCTGCCGCCTTTCACCGGGCCGGCTTCGCGCGTGACGTTGCCGCCGGCGGCCTTGATCTTTTCGCACGCGGCGTAGGCGTCGGGCACGCCGAGCGCAATGTGGCCGTAGGCGGTGCCGAGCTCATAGCTTTCGGTGCCCCAGTTGTAGGTGAGTTCGATCTCTGCCTGGTCGGGGTTGCCGCCTTCGTAGCCGACAAAGGCGAGGCTGTATCTGTACTCCGGGTTCTCGGAGGTGCGCAGCAGGTTCATGCCCAGCACCTTCGTGTAGAAGTCGATCGAACGCTGAAGATTGCCGACGCGCAGCATGGTGTGGAGAAGTCGCATCTCGTGGGTGCCTGTTCGTTGTTGTGGGAAGAATTCGATTGTCGGGTTTACGCGAGCGTGAGCAAGTGCGCCTCGTGTTTCTTCAGGAATTCACGCAGGTGCTGCGGATACTCCGGCACCACGGCGCTGCGCACACTGGGCCGCGCCGCCAGGGCCTTGCGCCATGCATTCACCTTGGGCAGGGCATCGAAGATGTGCGAGTCGCTGATCTCGTCGAACACTTCGAAGTAGCGAAAGACCGGCGCAAAGACGGCGTCGACCAGGCTGAAGTTTTCGCCCGCGAAGTAGGGACCTGCGCCCAGCGCGGCTTCGACGCGCTCGAACTTGGCGGCGAGTGCCATGCGCTTCTGTTCGAACACTTCGGCATCGCGCGTGGTCTCGTAGCCCCACAGGTCGCCCAATATCGCCGAGCCGAATTCCATCCAGGCGCGGTGCTCGGCGCGGGTGAGCGGGTCTTCAGGATGAAGACGCGGGCCCGGCTGGGTTTCTTCGAGGTACTCGCAGATCACATTGCTTTCGAACAGCACCGCTTCGCCGCCGCCCGGCCGCTGAAGGCGCAGCAGCGGCACCTTGCCGAGCGGCGAGATCGCAATGAACCAGTCCGGCTTGTTTGCGAGGTCGATCACCACGCGCTCAAAAGGCACGTTTTTCTCGGCCAGGGCAATGGCTGCGCGCTGTACATAGGGGCACAGCAGGTGGCTGACGAGGGTAAGGGGTTGGGCCATTGGCGTGCTCCGGAAAATAGGAAAGTGGGAGCGCCGCATTCTTGCGATCCCGAACAACCTTTTCCCGAAAAGCCCATTCGCCGAACGGGCGCCTTGTGCTATTTGGCGGTGTCCAGCCAGTGCGCGATGCGGCCTGCGTGCATCACGCCGATGCGGTCGGCCATGGCATGGGCTTCGGCATCGTTGTGGGTGACGAGGATGGCGGTCTGCCCGGCGCGTTTGAGAATCCCGCGCACCTCCGCCGTCAGGCGTTCGCGCGTGCCGCCGTCGAGATTCGAAAAAGGCTCGTCGAGCAGCAGCAGCGCGGGCGAAGGCGCCAGTGCGCGGGCGAGTGCGATGCGCTGCTGCTGGCCACCCGACAGCTCGTGCGGAAAGCGTTCACCGGCGTCCGCCAGGCCGACGAGCGAAAGCATTTCGGCCGTGCGCGACTGCTGCTGCGCGCGGCCCGCGCGGCGCAGGCCGAACGCCACGTTCTGGCTTGCCGAGAGGTGGGGAAACAGCGCGTACTCCTGAAACATCATGCCCACGCGCCGCTGCTCGGGCGGCAGGTGCACCTGGGTCGAAGACAGCAGCACCTCGCCGAGCCGGATCGTGCCGGCGCGTACGGGCTCGAAGCCGGCAATGGCCCGCAACACGGTGGTCTTGCCGCAGCCCGAAGGGCCGAACAGGCAGGCTATTTCGCCCGCGGGCAGGGACAGCGAAAAGTCGTTCACCACGGTGTGCAGGCCGCGCGGTGTTTCGTAGGCGAGCTGGATCGACTCGAGGGAAAGGGGGGAACTCATGTTTGATGCGGACCGGGCAGGGCCGATGGCGTGCCCAGTTGATTGCGTGCCAGCAGCACCACGGGCAGCAGCCCGGCCGCGACGATGGCCAGCGCGGCAATGGCGCCTTCTTCGTACGTGCCGCGGGCGGCCTCGGCATAGAGCCATGTGGCCAGCGTGTCGAAATTGGCGGGACGCAGCAGCAGCGTGGCGGGCAGCTCTTTCATGGCGTCGACAAAGACCAGCAGCGCACCCGTGGCAATGGCCGGCTGCAGCAGCGGCAGGTGCACACGGCGCAGCGTGCCGCCGGTGGTTTCACCCAGCAGCCGCGAGGCCTGTTCGATGGCGGGCGGAATGCGTGCGAGCCCGGCTTCGATGCCGCCCACCGGCATGGCGAGAAAACGGATGGCGCAGGCCACCACCAGCACAACACCCGCGCCCATCAGCGGCAAGCCTGCGAGGCCGAATGCGTTTGCCAATGCGGAGTCGAACGCCAGTGCGGGCGTGAGCAGGCCAATGGCGAGCACCGTGCCCGGCACGGCGTAGCCCAGCGCGGCCACGCGTGCCTGCCAGCGCGCGCGGTTGGGCCGCGACCCCTGGCTCCGGGCCGCCCATGCCACCACCAGCCCGGCGGCCACGGCGACGACGGTTACGCCCGCGGCCAGTGCCAGCGTGTTGCCCAGGCTCGAGAGCAGGCCTTGCGAAATGCCGCCGCCCTGGCGCAGGCGCTTGCTGCTTTCCCAGACGAGGTAGAGAGCAGGCGCCGCGAATCCGATCATCACCGGCAAGGCGGCGGTGGCGGTGGCCAGCCATGCCGTCCAGCCATGCAGGCGGCGCGGCTGCATCGGGCGCATGCGCTGCGTCGAGCCGAAGCGTTGATGCCGGCGGCCGTTGCGTTCGAGCCAGACCAAGGCCACCACCACGAACAGCATGGCGCAGGCGATCTGCGCCGCGCCGGCCAGGTCGGAGCGCGTGATCCACGTGGTGTAGACCGCAACGGTGAGCGTGTTCACGCCGAGGAATTCAGAGGCGCCGATGTCGTTGAGCGTTTCGAGCAGCGCAAGGCTCAGCCCCACGGCAAGCGCCGGGCGCGCCAGCGGCAGCGCCACCCGAAAGAACGCACCGCGCCGGCTCTCGCCCAGTGTGCGGGCGGCTTCCATCAAGTGCGCGGGCTGCGTCATGAACATGGCGCGCGCGGTCATGTAGACGTACGGGTAGAGCACGAAGCCCAGCACGAAGATCGCACCCGGCATGGAGCGCAGGTCGGGCAGGCGGAACTGGCGCGGGCTGTCGAAGCCCAAGGCCCAGCGGATCGCGCCCTGCACGGGGCCGATCGGGTGCAGCAGGTCCAGGTAGGCGAATGCGACGATGTAGGTCGGCATGGCCAGCGGCAGCAGCAGCGCCCAGTGCAGCACGCGGCGCCCCGGAAAGTCGCAGGCCGTGACCAGCCAGGCGCAGCCGGTGCCGATTACCAGCACCAGCACGCCGACACCCGCAAGCAGCACCGCCGTGTTGAGCGCCGCCTGCGGCAGCACGTGCGCGAACAGCGGCCCCCAGTGCGCCACGCCGGAGCCGAACGCAAGCCAGGCGAGCGTGAGCACCGGCGCAAGCACGCCGATGGCAATTGCAAACGAAGCGCTGCGCCAGAGCGGGCCTGCTGCGTGCAGGTCACCGAAGCTCATGCGAACCACAGGCGTTCCATTGCTCCCGCTCCCCTGGGGGCGAGCAACATCACTGATCGAAGCCGACCTTGTCGACCAGCGCGCTGGCTTGCTTGCGGTACTTGGCAATGTCGGTGAGCGGCAGCGGGTCGACCTTCAGTTCGCCGATGGTCTCGCCTATGATCGGGTCGAGCGCCACACCCTTGCGCACGGGGTATTCGTAGTTGGCTTGCGCGTACAGCGATTGCGCCGGCTCCGAAACCAGGAACTCGAGCAGCTTGACCGCATTGGCGCGCTGCGGCGAGTTCTTCGCCACGGCTGCGCCGCTGATGTTGACGTGCGTGCCGCCGCTCTTGCCGCTGGCGAAGGTCGGGCGGATCACCTTGATGGCGTCGCCCCACTTGCGCGCGTCGGTGCCTTCCTTGGCGCTCTTCATCTGGCCGACGTAGTACGAATTGGCCACGCCGATGTCGCAGATGCCGCCGAGAATGTCGCGCGCCACGTCGCGGTCGCCACCCGTGGCCTTGCGGGCCAGGTTGGCCTTGACGCCGCGCAGCCACTGTTCGGTCTTGGCTTCGCCGTCATGCGCAATCATCGATGCGATCAGCGCCGTGTTGTAGGGGTGCTGGCCCGCGCGGATGCAGACCTTGCCCTTCCACTTCGGGTTGGCCAGGTCTTCATAGCGGAAGCTCGTGATCGGCTGGTTCTTGTCGGCGTAGAGCACGCGTGCGCGCAGCGAGAGCGCGAACCACTGCCCGTCGGCGCCGCGCAGGTTGGCGGGAATGGCCGATTCGAGTGCGGCCGATTTCACCGGCTGCGTGACGCCGCCGTCCACCAGGTCCATCAAGTTGCCAATGTCCACCGTCATCAGCACGTCGGCCGGCGAGCGTGCACCTTCGGCCTTGACGCGCTCCAGCAGCCCGTCCTTCACGAACACGGTGTTGACCTTGATGTTGGTCTGCGTGCTGAAGGCCGTGATCAGCGGCTGGATCAACGCGGGTTCACGCGTTGTGTAGAGCGTGAGTTCGTCGTTGGCGGCGAAAGCAGGCAGGGCGGCAGCGGCCAGCCAGGCGGCGGAGACGCCGAGCAATGCGCGGGCGGCGCGGCCTTGAACGCCGAGGCGGTCGGTCATGAAGGATCCTCCAGGTGCAGAAACGTGAGTGGAAAAGCACCGCAGCCACGTGGCTGACGATGAGAATCATTATCACTGCCCCTGGCGCCGTTTATGTCCTTGCACTTACAAGAAGCACGGACTCACGCAGGTCAATCGACCCACTGGCAGGCTTGGTCGGGCGCGGCGCGCGTGGTGCGAAAGCGGTTGGCCGGATGCGACGGATCCTCGTAGCCGAACGAGATGCCGCAGACGATCTGGCGGTCGTCCGGAATCTCGAACCAGCGGTGCAGAAACCTGGAGCGCGACGCGACGGCCGCCTGCGCGATGCTGGCCACGCCCAGGCTGCGTGCCGCCAGCATGAAGTTGCCGACATAGGCGCCGCAGTCCACCGCGCCGTAGGTGCCGAGCAGCGCCTCGGTGGTGACGAGGGCCACGTGCGGCGCCCCGAAGAACCTGAAGTTCTCCTGCGCCTGCCGCGCCGAAGCCTCGCGGTCGCCGCGCACGATGCCGACGCTCTCGTACAGCTGAAAACCGCATTCGCGGCGGCGCTCCTGGTACACGCCGCGGTATTCCGCGGGCGGCGCAATGTCGAACGCGGCATCGGCCGCGGCTTCGTCCGAATCGAAGGCCTGGCGCAGCCGCTCGGTGGCTTCGGCACTGGTCACGATCACCTGCCATGGCTGTGAGTTGCACCAGGAGGCGGTGCGCTGTGCCATCTGCAGGATCGTGTCGATGGTTTCGCGCGCGACGGGTTCCGCAAGGTAGGCGCGGCAGCTGTATCTCTCGGAAAGAAGAGTCTTGAATGCCGGAGCGAGGTCAGGGTCGAGCGGCGTGGATGGCATGGCGGCGGCCCGGCTTACCGTGCAGAAGGCATCTCGAACACCAGGCAGGTGGTGGTGGCGTGCGCGTACAGCGTGCCGTCCGGTCCGAAAAGCCGTGCCTCGGCCGTGGCGAGTTGCCGGCCGCAATGAATGACCTTGCCCTCGGCGCGAACCCGTTGCGCCTTGGGCGTGAGGCCCTTCACGTAGTTCACGCTCAGCTCGGCGGTGGTGTAGGCGCGGCCGGCCGGCATCATGGTGTGGACCGAGCAGCCCAGCGCCGAATCCAGCAGCGTGGCCACCCAGCCGCCATGAATGGTGCCCAGCGGGTTCAGGTGCTGCGGCAGCGGCGTGCCCTGGAACACGGCCACGCCGGGGCTCACCGAAAGAAGCGTGAAGTCGAGCGTCTTGGCGATGGCGGCGTAGGGGATTTCGGCGCGCAGCATCGCTTCCATCATCTGCAGCCCGGTCTTGCCGGCGATCTGCTCCGGCCGCGCCAGGCCAGGGCCGGGTCCCGCGTCCAGGCGCTGGACGATCTCGGCCTCTTCCGCAATCCAGGCGTCGATGCCTTGGGGCTCGGTCATGAAAATCTCCTTGTTAGTTGTAGATGCAATTATTGTAGCTACAATGAAAATATGAATACCGCTCTGAAGCCCCCTCAGCTGAAGCCCCAGGGATGTACCAATTTCCGCTTGCGGCGGCTCTCCAGGCTGGCGTCGCGCCTCTATGACGCGCATGTCGCGCCCAGCGGGCTCAAGACCACGCAGTATTCACTGCTCTCGCACGTGCTGCATTTCGGACCGCTGCGTCCGGTCGATCTGGCACGCGAGATGAATGTCGACGCCTCGACGCTCACGCGCAATCTCAAGCCGATGCTGGCGGCGGGCTTCCTGGTGCAGACCGAGGGCCCCGATGCGCGCAGCCGCATGCTGTCGATCACCGACGCGGGCCGCGAGAAGCGGGCCGAAGCGCAGCGGCTGTGGCACGGCGCGCAGCTGGCGCTCAACGACATCCTCGGCACGGAGCGCGTTCTGGCGCTGCACACCCTTCTCGACGAGAGCCTGGAATTGCTGCAGCGCGCAGGACTGGGCGATGGACAGCCGGAAGACCCAACAGGAGCCCGCGATGAATGAAACCTCTGTGCGGCGCCATGCGCTCTGGCTCGTGCTGCTGGCGGCCGCGGGCGCTTTCGCGCTCACGATGGGCGTGCGCCAGACGATGGGTCTGTTCCTCTCGGCGCTCAACACCTCGACCGCACTTGGCATCGGCAGCATCAGCCTTGCCTTCGCGTTCGGGCAGCTCTGGTGGGGGCTCACGCAGCCCTTCGCGGGCGCCGTGGCCGACCGCATCGGAACCGGGCGCGTGGTGGTCATCGGCGTGCTGCTGGTGGCCATCGGCACGCTCATCACACCGCTCATGACGAGCACGGCCGGCCTGATCTTCGCCATAGGCGTGCTCGCGGCCGGCGGCGCCGGCATGGCGGGCCCTTCGGTGCTGATGGCCGCGACCACGCGCCTGGTGCCGGCGAACAAGCGCGGCCTGGCCACCGGCCTGGTCAACGCCGGCGGGTCCTTCGGACAGTTCGCGATGGCACCGATCGCCGTCGGCCTGACGGCCGCGGTGGGCTGGGCCGGCGCCATGCAGTGGCTTGGCGTGCTGGTGCTGCTGGCGTTGCCGGCCGCATGGGTGCTCAAGGGCAATTCGAACGCGATGGCCGCGGCCTCGGCAGCCGCATCGGGCACCAAGCCGTTGAGTGCGCGCCAGGCCATCGGCCAGGCGCTCGCGACACCCAGCTACCGCTACCTGAGCCTGGGCTTCCTGGTCTGCGGCTTCCACGTCGCCTTCCTGGCCACGCACCTGCCCGGCGTTGTCGCGGCCTGCGGGCTGCCGGCCGAAGTCGGCGGCTGGGCGCTCGCGATGATCGGGCTCTTCAACATCGTCGGCAGCCTTGCCATGGGCTGGGCCGTGGGGCGCTGGCGCATGAAGTCGCTGCTGTCGCTGGTCTATGCCACGCGCGGCATCGCCGTGCTGGTGTTTTTGCTGGCGCCGAAGACGACGACGGTCATGCTGGTGTTCGCCGCCGTGATGGGTGTGACCTTCCTGTCGACCGTGCCGCCAACCGCCGGCCTCGTCGCCAAGATGTTCGGGCCGGCCAACATGGCGATGCTGTTCGGCATCGTGATGCTGGCGCACCAGGTCGGTGGCTTCCTGGGCGCGTTCCTGGGCGGCTACGTGTTCCAGGCCACGGGCAACTACGACATCGTCTGGTACATCGACATCGCGCTTGCCGCCGGTGCCGCGCTGGTGCACCTGCCGATCCGCGAAGCGCGGCTCGTGCGTTCGAAGCTGGCGGCGGCATGAGCCAGGAACTCGACCCGCGCACGCGGCGGCTGCTCGAAGCGCCCATCGTGCCCACGCTGCTGCGGCTGGCCGCGCCCAATGTGCTCGTGATGGTGGCGCAGGCTTCCGTCGGGCTCATCGAAACCTACTTCGTCGGCAAGCTGGGCACCGATGCACTCGCTGGCATGGCGCTGGTATTTCCCATCGTCATGCTGATGCAGATGACCTCGAGCGGCGCCATGGGCGGAGGCATCGCCTCGTCCATTGCGCGAGCGCTGGGCGCGCGGCGCCGCGATGACGCCGACGCCCTGGTGTGGCACGCGGTGGTCATCGCCATCGGCTTCGGCTTGCTCTTCTCGCTCGCGCTGCTGGCCGGTGGGCGCTGGCTGTACGGAATCATGGGTGGCACCGGCGCCTCGCTCGAGGCGGCGCTGACGTATTCGAACTGGGTGTTTGCGGGCGCCGTGCTGGTGTGGCTCTTCAACTCGCTGTCGGCCATCATCCGCGGTACCGGCAACATGGCGGTGCCTGCGAACGTGACGGTGGCGGGAGTGGTGTTTCTTATTCCGGCATCGCCATTGCTGATCTTCGGCTGGGGTCCGCTGCCGGGCATGGGCATTGCGGGCGGCGCAATGGCGCTGCTGCTGTACTACCTGCTGGGCTCTGTGGCGCTCATCGTCTACCTGCGCTCGCCTCGCAGCCTGCTGCGCCCGACGCTTGCCGCGCTGAAGCTGCGCTGGCCGCTGTTCCGCAACATCCTGGGCATCGGGCTCGTGGGTGCGGTGTCCACGGTGGCAACCAATCTGTCGATCGGCATTGCCACCGCTCTGACCGGCCACTTCGGTTCAGGCGCACTGGCAGGCTACGGAACCGCATCACGGCTCGAATACCTGCTGGTGCCGCTGGTCTTCGGCCTTGGCGCGCCGCTGGTTGCGATGGTCGGCACCTGCATGGGCGCCGGGCAGCGCGAGCGCGCGTTGCGCGCCACGTGGGCCGGCGCCGCGCTGGCTTTTGCATTGACCGAGACCATCGGGCTCGCCGCGGCGCTGTTTCCGCGGCCCTGGCTGCTGCTGTTCGGCAACGACCCCGCCATGCTCGAAACCGGCGCGCACTACTTGCGCGTGGTGGGACCGCTCTACGGCCTCTTCGGCGTCGGCCTGGTGCTGTACTTTGCCTCGCAAGGGGCGGGGCGCCTGCTGTGGCCCGTGCTTGGCAACATCGCGCGGCTGGCCGTGGCCGGAATCGGCGGATGGCTCGCATTGCGCTGGGGCGGCGGGCTGACCGGCGTGTTCGCCGCGCAAGGCGTGGCGTTGGTGGTCTACGGCATCGTCATCGCGTCGGCAATTGCAGGCGGCGCGTGGTTCGGCCGTGTCGGCTGGCCGCGCTCGCCTGCAAACCTGCTGCGGCGCGTGGCGGCGCAAGCTGAGCCGGCTTTGGCCCAGGCAAGGCCTACCGCGCTAAATCAATAGCGATAGGGGTTGTTCGGGCGGCGGTCGTAGCGATTCGGAACGCCGTCGCCGTCGTAGTCCCTGCGGCCGTAGCGGCGCTCTTCCCAATGCCGATGCCGGCGGTGTTCGTAGCGGTCGTGGCCACGGTGGTAGCCTGGACCGTAGTAGGGCCGCGGGGGCGGCGGAGCGTAGTAGTGGTGGCGCGGGGGCGGCGGCGCTGGCACCACATACACCTGTGCCTGAATGAAGCGGCCGCCGGTCTGGGCTTGGGCCGGGGCGCTGAGGGCAGTCAGCGAGAGCAGGGCAGCGGCGCCGATTGCAAAGATGAGCTTTTTCATGGCAACTCCAATGGAGTGGTTGGAAGCCCTATCGTCGTGCTTCCATGTGAACGCTGTGTAAGGCTCGCGCGAAATCCGATAAAGAGCTGTAAGCCGCTGCGCAGCCGTTCCGCCATCTTAGGCGCCCTGTGCCGTGGCTGTAACCGGTCGAACGGACGTCAGCCGTGTGGCGGAGGCAGCATCCGCCGGAGCGCCTCGAAGAACAGGTCGGACTGCTCGCGTTCACCCTGGATTTGCGCCGCGGCAAGAGCGGCCATCTCGGCATCGACGGGAACCAGCGGGCGCCCGGTGGATTGCGCAATCACCTGGTGCAGGCTTGCGCGTTCGAGGTAGTAGAGATCGTCATAGGCGTGCGCAATGGTGGCGCCCGCCACGACGACGCCATGGTTTGCGAGAAAGGCCACGTCTTTTCCCGCCATGGCGCGCGCGATGCGCTCGCCCTCGGCATCGTCGAGCGCCAGCCCGTTGTACACCGCGTCGATTGCAATGCGGTTCATGTAGCGCATGGCGTTCTGGCTCAGCGTGGGGTCGAGCGCGCGATCGACCGTGAGCGTGAGCGCCGTGGCGTAGGGCATGTGGCAGTGCAGCACCACCGCATGGCCGGTGATCCGGTGCACCGCGCCGTGAATGAAAAGGGCGGTCGGTTCGACCCTGTGGCGGCCGGCGAGCACTTCGCCGTGCACGTCGATCAGCACGATGTCGTCCGGCCCGATCTCGCTCCAGTGCAGGCCGCGAGGGTTGATCAGGTAGCGGTCCTGCGCGCCCGGCAACATGACGCTGAAATGATTGCAGACCCCTTCGGACAGGCCGTGGTGTGCGGCTGCGCGCAAGGCAAGTGCAAGGTCTTCGCGCAACTTGCGCACGGTGGGGCTCGCGTAGTCTGAATCTGCGGACATCGACGGGGCCTTGTGGATGTGTGGATGGATGTGGCTAAAGAGGATGGGCTCAGGCGCGGATTGCGCCCGTATAGGCCGCAACGAATCTCTCGGCATCGGCACGCACCGCCGATGCCTGCTTGCCGGGCTTGTAGAGCGCAGAGCCGATCCCGAAGCCGGACGCGCCAGCCGCGCGCCACTCGGCCATGTTGGCCGGCGTAACGCCGCCCACGGGCATGAGCGGCGTGCCGGCAGGCAGCACGGCGAGCAATGCCTTCACAACCGCGGGCGATGCCAGTTCGGCCGGAAACAGCTTGAGCCCGGTGGCGCCCGCGGCCAGTGCGCCGAAAGCCTCGGTCGGCGTCATCACGCCGGGCAGGCAGACCATGCCGAGCCGCACGGCTTCGGCGATGACTTCGGCGTTGAAGTTGGGCGACACGATGAGCTCGCCGCCGGCGGAATGCACATAGCGCACCTGTTGCGCGTCGAGCACCGTTCCGGCGCCCACCAGTGCCTGCGGAAAGCGCGTGCGCATCAGCGTGATGCTGGCATAGGGCTTGGGCGAATTGAGCGGCACCTCGAGCAGCCGGAAGCCCGACTCGACGATGGCGTCGCCCACGTCGGCGGCTTCGGGCGGCGTGAGCCCGCGCAAGATGGCGACCAGCGGCAGCTCGCGCATCGCGGCATCGAATTTTTCTTGGGGAGTCGTCATGAGGGATTTCTGTCTGCGTCGAGAAAACCGGACAGCGCGTGCAGCCCCGCCCAGGTGGCTTCGGCGCCGAGCGTGCGGGTGGCAGTGCCGGTGGCGCTCAGCGCAAGCGTGTAGCGTTGCGTCAGTGCAGGGGAGCCGATCAGCACCACTTCGCCGAAGGCATGCAGCGACTGCGTGCGCAGTTCTTCGCCGATCAGCAGGCCCGAGAGATAGCTCGCAAGCTCTTGCGTGGGCATGCGTTCGAAAAGTGCCAGCGTGCGCGCGCCGAAGGCGTTGTGCAGCAGGCCCTGGCCGTTGTCGGCACGCGTGACGCCCTGCACAAAAGCGGCTTCGTCGAGCGGCGCATCGGCATCGAGCGTGCGCGCCAGAATCGAATGCTGGCTCAGCAGCGCATAGAACTCGCCGGTCATGAAGGTGCGAAAGCCGGTGACGCGGCCCTTCTTGACCGTGGCCCATTTGTTATGGGTGCCCGGCAATACGAACACGCCTTCGTCCACATCCATCAATGCCATGGCGCCGAAGATCTGCACTTCTTCGCCGCGCATGACATCGGGAACGCCGTCGTGCTCGTCGCTGAGACCCGGCACGATGGCAATGCGCGAACGGGGCAGTGCGTCGATGTCGATGATCTTGCGGCCCACTTCGACGCGGCCCGCGGGGCAGGCGCAATACGGCGCCTCGACCCAGCCCTGCTTGCTGCCGGCCATGCCGGAGATCAGGCAGCGCGTGCCTCCGGGCTGCATCCAGTCGCCGAACAGCTCATCGAACACCGCGGGAAAGCCGCCCGCCGGCACCTTGAGAATGCCGCGCGTGTCGCTGCGCTCGTCGAGCACCTCGCCACCCGCGTCGAGCAATGCGCCGCGCAGGGAGCTCGTGCCCCAGTCGATGGCTACCAGTCTTGTCATCCTAGTGATTGTCGCGCGGCACAAAGCCTCCGCGGCGGCCGCGCAGGAACGCCAGGTCGGCCCCCTGGTCGGCCTGCAGCACCGTGTCGACATAGAGCTTCCAGTAGCCCGAATCGAGCGGCGCCTTGGGCGCGACCCATCTTTCGAGCCGCTTGGCCAGTTCTTCGTCGCTCACATGCAGGTGCAGCTTCCGGTTGGGCACGTCGAGCTCGACGATGTCGCCGTCCTGCACCAGCGCGAGCGGGCCGCCCGCCGCGGCCTCAGGCGACGTGTGCAGCACCACCGTGCCGTAGGCTGTGCCGCTCATGCGCGCATCGCTGATGCGCACCATGTCGGTAATGCCCTTGCGCAGCACCTTGGGCGGCAGCGGCATGTTGCCCGACTCGGCCATGCCGGGGTAGCCGCGCGGGCCGCAGTTCTTCAGCACCATGACGCAGTGCTCGTCGATGTCCAGGTTCTCGTCGTCGATACGCTTGTGCAGGTCGTCCGCGTTTTCGAACACCACGGCGCGGCCCTTGTGCACCAGCAGCTCGGGCGTGGCAGCGCTCGGCTTGATGATGGCGCCGTTGGGCGCGAGGTTGCCGCGCAGCACGCAGATGCCGGCCTTGTCCTTGAAGGGTTCGGCCAGCGGACGGATCACCTGCGGGTTGTAGTTTTCGGCGTCCTTCACGTTGTCCCACAGCGTCTGGCCGTTGGCGGTGATGGCGTCCTTGTGCAGGTGTTCCGCAATTTCCTTGATGACCACCGGCAGGCCGCCCGCGTAGCAGAAATCTTCCATGAGGAAGCGGCCCGAAGGCTGCAGGTCGACCAGGCAGGGCAGCTCGGAGGCCAGCCGGTCGAAGTCGTCGAGCGAAAGGTCCACGCCGATGCGGCCGGCAATGGCCAGGAGGTGAATCACCAGGTTGGTCGAGCCGCCGATGGCCGCATTGACCTTGATGGCGTTCTCGATGGCCTGGCGCGTGAGGATCTTGGACATGTTGAGGTCTTCATGGACCATGTCGACGATGCGGCGGCCGGCCATGCGTGCCAGCACGTTGCGGCGGCCGTCGACGGCCGGATACGCCGCATTGCCCGGCAGGCCGATGCCGAGCGACTCGACCATGCAGGCCATGGTGCTTGCGGTGCCCATGGTCATGCAGTGGCCGTGGCTGCGGTGCATGCAGCTCTCGGCCTCGAAGAAGTCTTTGAGCTTGAGCGTGCCGGCGCGCACCTGTTCGCTCATCTGCCACACGCCGGTGCCCGAGCCCAGCTCCTGGCCGCGCCATTTGCCGGAGAGCATCGGGCCGCCCGAGACGCCGATGGTCGGCAGGTCGACGCTGGCCGCACCCATCATGAGCGCGGGCGTGGTCTTGTCGCAGCCCATGAGCAGCACCACGCCGTCGAGCGGGTTGCCGCGAATGCTTTCTTCCACGTCCATGCTCGCAAGGTTGCGGTACAGCATGGCTGTGGGCCGCAGCAGCGTTTCGCCGAGCGACATGACCGGAAACTCGACCGGGAAGCCGCCCGCTTCGTACACACCGATCTTCACCTGCTCGGCGAGCGTGCGGAAGTGCGAATTGCAGGGCGTGAGTTCGCTGAAGGTGTTGCAAATGCCGATGACCGGACGCCCGTCGAACTGGTCGTGCGGCACGCCCTTGCCCTTCATCCAGCTTCGATAGATGAAGCCGTCGCGGTCATTGCGGCCGAACCATTGCTGGCTGCGCAGATCTTCGGGATTTTTCTTCTTCGGCGGGGTGGTCATCGCTTGTCTCCGGGTAACTGGAAGTGTGCCGGCAGGTCAGGGTTTTTCCTGCCGAAATGCGTTTTCAATCATCATATGATAAGCGTGAGGCGCTGTCACGGCGTTCAGGGTTTTCGAGTGGCTAGCGGCGTCGCAGGCTGCTGAACCGACAAAAAGCGAGAGCCAAGAAGCACAACAACAGCAGACAAAACAATCAACAGGCACGCATGATCAAGAACGTTCACGGCAATACCGTCGACCGCATCGGAAGCGACATCGTCGCCGGCCGCTATGCGCCTGGCGCGTCGATCCCGCCGGAACCGCTTTTGTGCGAGGAGCTCGGCGTCAGCCGCACCGTGATTCGCGAGTCGATCAAGTCGCTGATTGCAAAGGGCCTGGTCACCAGCGGGCCCAAGGTGGGCACGCGCGTGCAGCCCGCGGACCAGTGGAACTGGTTCGATGCCGACGTGATCGTCTGGCAGACCGAGGCGGGCCTGTCGGCCGAGTTCCTGCGCGACCTGCAGGACCTGCGCCGCGTGGTCGAGCCTGCCGCCGTGGGGCTGGCCGCCATGCGCGCCACGGTTAAAGACATTGCCGACATGGAAGACGCCTATGCGGGCATGAAGCGCGCCATCGAGTTCGGCGGCGACTACATCACCCCCGACCTGCGTTTTCATCAGGGGCTCATCCGTTCCAGCCACAACCGCATGCTGGTGCAGATGAGCCGCGCGCTGGGTGCGCTGCTGCGCACAAGCTTCGAAATATCGACCAGTCGCAAGAACGGCCCCGCCAGTTCGCTGCCGCTGCATCGCGCGGTGCTCGACGCCGTGATTGCGCGAGATTCCGTACGTGCCGAAAAAGCCGTGCTGGTGCTGATCGACGGTGCGCGCCACGACATCGAGCAGGTGCTCGCCTCGCGCAAGAAGCTTCCGCGCATCAGCCGCCCGGCCACCAGGCTCAAGGCGTTTCCGCTTTGACGCGCGGCAGATTTCATAACAACAGCAAAAGCGACAGGAGATGGTTTATGAATAGAGTGATCGACGGGTTTTTCCGCGTGCTGGAATTCCTTGTAGTGGTGTGCATGGTGGCCATGGTCCTCATGGTGTTCGGCAACGTGGTGCTTCGCTATGGCTTCAATTCGGGCATTTCCGTGTCCGACGAAATGTCGCGCTACTGCTTCATCTGGCTCACCTACATCGGTGCCATGGTGGCAATGCGCGAAGGCGCGCACCTGGGTGTCGACACACTCATCAAGCGGCTGCCGCTCGGTGGCAAGAAGTTCTGCTTTTTCATGAGCCAGTCGCTCATGCTGTTCTGCAACGTGCTGTTCCTGATGGGTACTTACGAGATGCATGAGCTGCAGGTCACCAACATATCGCCGGTGGTCGGCATCTCGATGATCTGGATCTACGGCATCGGCTACGTGGTTGCCGTCGTCATGGGCATCTTCAATATCGAAAAGCTGTGGCGGCTGTTCCGCGGGAGAGTCCCGGAGCAAGAGCTGATCCAGGTCATGGAATCCGAAGAGCAAGTGCTCGAAGTGTCCGCACACGGCAAGGTGGCGCAATGACAGTCACCATCTTCATCGTGTCGCTGCTTGGTGCCATGGCGCTGGGCATTCCAATTTCGTATTCGCTGCTGGTGTGCGGCGTCTCGCTGATGGGCTGGCTGGCCGCAACCGGCGGCTTGCCGGCATTCGACAGCCAGATCATTGCGCAGCGCTTCGTCGACGGCGCAGACAACTTTCCGCTGCTCGCCGTACCTTTCTTCCTTTTGGCCGGGGAGTTCATGAATGCCGGCGGGCTGAGCCGGCGCATCGTCAACCTGGCGATGGCGTGGGTCGGTCACTACCGGGGCGGCATGGGTTACGTGGCAGTGCTGGCGGCCATCATCATGGCGTCGCTGTCGGGTTCGGCCGTTGCCGATACGGCCGCACTCGCCGCGCTGCTGATTCCGATGATGAAGGCGGCCGGCTACCAGCTGAACCGCTCGGCCGGCCTGATTGCCGCGGGCGGCATCATTGCGCCGGTCATTCCGCCGTCGATCGGTCTCATCGTGTTTGGCGTGGCCGGCAACGTGTCGATCACCAAGCTGTTCCTGGCCGGCATCGTGCCTGGCATCCTGATGGGTCTGGCGGTCGGCGTTGCCTGGTGGATCGTCGCCAAGAAGGAAAACGTGAAGTCCGCGCCGCGCGTGGGCTGGGGTGAGCGGCTCAAGGTCACGGCGCAGGGAAGCCTTGCACTGGCGCTGCCCGTCATCATCATCGGCGGCATGAAGTTCGGCATCTTCACGCCGACCGAAGCCGCCGTGGTGGCGGCGGTCTACTCGCTGATCGTGGGCCTCTTCGTGTACGGCGAACTGAAGTTCAAGGACCTGTACCGCCTCACGCTGGCCGCGGGCAAGACGACCGCCGTGGTGATGTTCCTCGTGGCGGCCGCCATGGTGAGCGCCTGGCTCATTACCGTAGCCAACATTCCCGGTGAGGTGGTGGCGCTGCTCGAGCCGTTCCTGGACAACAAGATCCTGCTGATGTTCGTGATGATGGTGCTCATCGTCATCGTGGGCACCGCGCTCGACTTCACTCCCACGGTGCTGATCCTCACGCCCGTGCTGATGCCGGTGGTGCTCAAGGCCGGGATCGACCCGGTGTACTTCGGCGTGCTGTTCATCATGAACAACGCCATCGGCCTCATTACGCCGCCGGTGGGCACGGTGCTCAATGTGGTGAGCGGCGTGGCGCGCATCTCGATGGACGATGCCTTCAAGGGCGTGATGCCTTTCTTCATCGCGCATCTGGTCGTGTTGTTCGCGCTGGTGTTCTTTCCCCAGATCGTGACCGTTCCGCTCCAATTGTGGATGGGTCGCTAGTCAATTTTTTCGTCAGTTCATTCAACCTCAATCGAAGGAGACAAAGCATGTTGTTCCGCAGAACCCTGATGACCGCCGCCCTCGTGGCCGGCGGCCTGCTGGCATCGACCGGTGCCATTGCGCAATTCGCCGAGCGCACCATCAAGTTCACCAATGGCGTGAACGAAGACCACCCCGTGGGCGTGGGCGTGAAGAAGATGCAAGAGGTGCTGGCCGCCAAGACCGGCGGCAAGATGAAGATCGTCGCCTTCTGGGGTGGCGCCGCGGGCGGCGACCTGCCGGCCACGCAGGCGCTTCGCGCAGGCACGCAGGAGATGGTGTGCACCTCCAGCTCCCCGCTGGTGGGCATCGTGAAGGAACTCGGCGCGTTCGACTTGCCGTTCCTGTTTGCGAACGAGAAAGAAGCCGATGCGGTGCTCGACGGCCCTGCCGGCGAATACTTCAACAAGAAGCTCGAAGCCGCCGGCCTGGTGAACCTGGCCTATTGGGAGAACGGCTTCCGCAACCTCACCAACAGCAAGAAGCCGGTGGCCAAGGCCGAGGACTTCGAAGGCGTGAAGCTGCGCGTGATGCAGAACAACATCTTCCTGGACTCGTTCAAGACGCTCGGCGCCAACGCCGTGCCCATGGCCTTCGGCGAAGTGTTCACCGCGCTCGAGACCCGCACCATCGACGGCCAGGAAAACCCCTTCGTGACCATCGAGACCTCGAAGTTCAGCGAAGTGCAGAAGTACCTGAGCGTGACGCGCCACGCCTATACGCCATTCCTCATTCTGTACAGCAAGAAGCTGTGGGACCAGCTCAACCCGCAAGAGCAGGCCGTGCTGCGCGAAGCCGCGAAGGAAGGCCAGAAGGTCCAGCGCGAGGCCAACCGTGCGCTCAACGAGAAGTCGCTCGCCAACCTGCGCAAGACCATGACCGTCAATGACGTGTCGCCGGCCGAGCAGAAGCGCATGCTCGAAAAGGTGAAGCCCGTGTACGACAAGAACGTGCCCAACATCGGCGCTGAAGCCGTGGGCGTGGTGACCGACGCACTGAAGAAGGCGCGCGGCGGCTGATCGATTCCTGACCTGGTTTCGGGGCCGCGCAGCGCAAGCTGCCGCGGCCCTTTTTTATGGAGTTTCAAATTGAAGATCACCGAAGTCGAAACCATCCGCCTGGGTGAGTTTCCCAACATCGCGTGGGTGCGGCTGCACACCGACGAAGGCCTGGTCGGCCTTGGCGAAACCTTCATGGGCGCCGAGGCGGTCGAAGCCTATCTGCATGAATGGGCGGCGCTCAAGCTGCTTGGCACCGATCCGCTGCAGATCGAGGCACGCAACCGCGACATCACCGGCTACCTGGGCTGGCGCGGGTCGGGCGTGGAAACGAGAGGCAACTCTGCCGTCGATATTGCGCTTTGGGACTTGTTCGGCAAGGCGGCCAACATGCCGGTGCACACGGCCCTGGGCGGCAAGAGCCGCGATGCGATCCGCATCTACAACACCTGCGCCGGCTACCAGTACATTCGCAGCGCCACCAACCAGACCAGCTCCAACTGGGGCCTGGCCAACAACAACGGACCCTACGAAGACTTGCAGGGCTTTCTGCACCACGCCGACGAACTGGCCGAATCGCTGCTGTCCGAGGGCATCACGGCCATGAAGATCTGGCCCTTCGACCCGGCTGCGGAAAAGAGCCACGGCCAGTACATCAGCAATGCCGATCTCGACACCGCGCTGGAGCCGTTTCGGAAGATTCGCAAGGCGGTGGGCAGCAAGATGGACATCATGGTCGAGTTCCACAGCCTGTGGCGCCTGCCGATGGCGCAAAAGATCGCCCGCGCGCTGAAGGAGTTCGACACCTTCTGGCACGAAGACGCCATCCGCATGGACAGCCTCGACCTGCTCAAGCAGTACGCGAAGGACTGCGATGCGCTTATCTGCGCAAGCGAAACGCTGAGCTACAAATGGGGCTTCAAGGACTACCTGCAGACCGGCGTGGCCGGCGTGGCCATGCTCGACCTGAGCTGGTGCGGCGGCCTCACCGAAGCACGCAAGATCGCCGCCATGGCGGACGCATGGCAATTGCCGGTGGCGCCGCACGACTGCACCGGCCCTGTGGTCTGGGCCGCATCGACGCACCTGAGCCTGCATGCGCCCAACGCACTCATCCAGGAGAGCGTGCGAGCCTTCTTCACCGGCTGGTACAAGGAGCTCGTCACCGAACTGCCGAAGGTCGAGAACGGAATGATCAGCCTGAACGACAAGCCGGGGCTCGGCCTCGAGCTGCTGCCCGACCTGCACAAGCGTCCGGACGCGATGGTGCGGGTTTCGAAGCTCTGATCCGAGCTTCGTTTCGGCCGAGATTCAGTCGGTGCGCAGTCTCAGCAGTGCACGCACAAAGCCGTGGTCCGAGCGTGAGCGGTCGCGCCCTTCGTGCAGGTGGTCGTTGAAATAATCGACCCGGCGCACGTCGCCCAGGCTGCGCCGGCTGGCCGCAACGAACTCCTCGCTCACGAAGATCTGGTCGAGCACCGCCGGAAAGCCCTGGTGGATGTGCGAATAGGCCACGTCTTTCTTGAGCGCCGACTCGCCCTGCATCTCGTAGGCGTTGAAGAGCGCCACGTCGCGCGCGGCCTTGTCGTAGGCCACATCGGAAGTGGCGGCCACCAGCTGCGTGGTCACGCTGTGCGGCTCGTCGTTGAAGTCGCCCATCACCACCAGCGGCGTGTCCGTGCCCTGCAGCAGGTCGATCACGATGCAGCGCAGGGCGGCCGCTTCGACGCCACGCATGACGAGCGAGCGCAGCGAAGCCATGGCACCCACCTTGCGGTCCTCCCGGTCTTCTAGGTGGTTGCCTTGTGCGTCCTGCAAAAATTTCGGGCGCTTGGATTTGAGGTGCGCCGTCAGCACGTGCACCTGCTGCCCGTGCTTCATTCGCAGCGTGACCAGAAACGGCGGGCGCTCGAAGCGAGTGTGCGGGCCCAGGCCGGGCACATCGACGCCGAAGCCGGCCGGAAAGTCGACGAACGACTGCGCATGGTCCACCTGCAGGCGCGTGGCAATGCCGACCCGCGGCGTGCCTTGTGCGCCGTTGTGCGGCGGCGTGTTCTCGGCGCCGGGTACCGAAACGAAGTCATAGCGCAGGCCGCTGCGCGCAATGGCGGCCTTCAGCGCGCTCTCGTCCCAGACTTCCTGCACAGCCAGCACATCGGCATTCAGCGCGTGAAAGCGCTCGCCGGTCCAGCCGATCTTGCGTTCGTATTCGCGCTCGTCGTAGCCGTCCTGGTTCTCGTAATACACGCGGTGCGGATTCGCGAGATTCAGCAGATTGCAAGTCGCAACGAAGAGGGTGGCGTAGTTGGGCGGTATGTACTGCATGGCTTCGGATTGTGTCGGGACCGCGTGACGCGCGGCGCGACGCCTTTGGTACTAATGGGAAAAGACGATCCATACCGCTTTGTTGCGCAGCTGACAAAAAGCGCGAGAAATGTGCGGAATTTGCGTTTCTGCAACGTTTGTGTCCGCACTTGTAAAACGACAATTCGACGCTGCATCAATTCCGAACGGGAGGAAATAAACATGAGGATTCGATCGACCTGCGCCATCTTGCTGGCGTGCATCGCACTTGCCGCCTGCCGGTCCGCGCCTTTGTACGAGCCCAGCCGGCGCGCGCTGGTCGCGGCGGAAGAAGACGAGGAGCGCACTGTGGTCGGCCAGCCGGTGGCCGGCACGGCCTTCGCGCAACTGCGGCCCAGCATGAGCTACGCCGAAGTCATCAAGATCGCGGGCAAACCCAACGCGGAGACCGTGCGGAACACCGGGAAGGCCTGGATCCCCACCTACAACGGCACCGACCGGTGGCGCCACTACCTTGCCTATAAGGGGCAGGGCGTGCTCGTCTTCGCCGGCACCGCAGGCGGAGAAATCGCCGAGATTTCGCGCACCCGGAATTACACGCCCGATGTGCTGATCCAGATCGTGCATAACCCCGGCGACAGCGGAAAGCTCTGAGCGACCCGGAAAAAAACAAAGGGCACCGAGGTGCCCTTTTTTTCAATTGCGCGGTAGCTGCTCTAGCCGCGCTTCGGCTCAGCGGCCGAACGAGCGGCCGCCGCCACCGCCGGAGCGGTTGCCACCACCACCGCCGCCGTAGCCGCCGCCACCCGAGCGGCCACCGCCGCCCGAACGGTTGCCGCCGTAGCCGCCACCGCCGCCGCCCGAACGGCCGCCGCGACCGCGGCCGCCACCCATGTGGTCGACGCTCGTGCGCAACGGATCCGGCTGGCCGTCGCCACCCGCAACCGCTTCGGCGCGCAGGTGCGCAACCTGGTTGGCCTGCGTCGGGCTGTGGCTGTTGCCGTGATGGCGCGGTTGGCGCTCGTCATGCGGCAGATGGTTCTGCTGTTGATGATGTTGGGGCGCATGGTGCGGCGTGCGTGCCGGGCCTTGCGGTCCGCGGCCTTGCGCCGGGCGGGCAGCGCCCTGGCCGCGTGGGCCTTGGCCTTGGCCGCCACCATTGGCGTTGCGGCCTTGACCGCCGCCGCCCTGGCCGCCGCGGCGTTGACCGCCGCCGTTGCCGCCACCACCGCCGCCACCGGCGCGTTCGCCGCCGCCCTGGCCGGCCTTGTTCTCGCGAATGCGTTGCAGCATTTCGGTGCGGGCAGCCTTGGCGGCCGCCTGCATCACGTCGCGGCTCGGCGGACGGCCTGCCCCGCCCCAGATCGTCTGGCGGCCCATGGCGATGGGCTCGGCGCGCTCGCCTTCTTCGGGGCCGAAGCCTTCGACGAACTGCACCGGAATCGTCTGCTTGGTGAAGCGTTCGATTTCCTGCATGAAGCCTTCTTCGTCCATGCAGACGAAGCTCACGGCCTCGCCGCTCGAACCGGCGCGGCCGGTGCGGCCGATGCGGTGCACGTAGTCTTCGCTGACGTTCGGGATTTCGTAGTTGACGACGTGCGGCAGCTCGTCGATGTCGATGCCGCGGGCCGCGATGTCGGTGGCCACCAGCGCGCGGATCTCGCCGCTCTTGAAGCCGGCCAGCGCCTGCGTGCGTGCGCTCTGGCTCTTGTTGCCGTGCAGCGCCATCGCCTCGATGCCGTTCTTGGTCAGGAACTCGGCCACGCTGTTGGCGCCGAACTTGGTGCGCGTGAATACCAGCACCTGGCTCCACTTGTTCTCGTTGATGATGTGCGCGAGCAGCGCCTTTTTCTTGCCGCGGCCCACCGGGTGGATCACCTGGGTGATGCGCTGCACGGTGGTGTTGCGCGGCGTGACCTGGATGCTTTGCGGGTTCTTGAGCAGCGTGGCGGCCAGGTCGCGAATTTCGTCGCTGAAGGTGGCCGAGAACAGCAGGCTCTGCTTTTCCCGGGGCACCAGCGCGAGGATCTTCTTCACGTCGTGGATGAAGCCCATGTCGAGCATGCGGTCGGCTTCGTCGAGGATCAGCATCTGCACCTGGCTCAGGTCGAGCATGCCTTGCTGCTGCAGGTCGAGCAGGCGGCCCGGAGTGGCCACCAGAATGTCGACGCCCTTCTTGAGCTTGCTGATCTGCGGGTTCATGCCCACGCCGCCGAAGATCACGGTGGAGTCGAGCTCCAGGTACTTGCCGTAGGTGCGGACCGACTCTTCGACTTGGGCCGCGAGTTCGCGCGTGGGGGTGAGCACCAGGGCACGAATGCCGATGCCGCCGAACTTGTTGGTGGCGCTGGCGCCCATGCTGAGCTTGTGCAGCATCGGCAGGGTAAAGGCGGCCGTCTTGCCGGTGCCGGTCTGGGCGCCGCCCAGAAGGTCATGGCCTTCCAGAACCGCGGGAATGGCTTGCGCCTGGATGGGGGTGGGGGTGTCGTAACCGTGCTCGTGCACAGCCTTCAAGATGGCGGGGGCCAGCTTCAGTTCGTCAAAATTCATTGGAAACAATAAGCGCCATACACGGCGCAGTGGCATCGGCCCGCTTGGCGTCTTTTGGTAACGCCGAGCCAGTCAAGGCAGATGAAGGTCAGGGGTGGGAGCCGGAAAGTCCGCCCTCGCAAAAGGGTTGGAAAGGGCTTTCTTCGTCCCCGGCAGAGAGCCGGTGTTGCGGGCAACTGGACCCGGCAACGGTGCTTATTGTCGCATGAGTCGATAATCTATGGTTTGCCGCGTCCGAGAGCTTTCTTCGGGCGCCCGCACTTTCCACCCAATTCCGCTACCCAAGGTAACTATCCACAGATGGCTCAATACGTCTATTCGATGAACCGTGTCAGCAAGACCGTGCCGCCCAAGCGGCAGCTCTTGAAAGACATTTCGCTCTCTTTCTTCCCCGGCGCCAAGATCGGCGTGCTCGGCTTGAACGGCTCGGGCAAGTCCACACTGCTCAAGATCATGGCGGGCGTGGACAAGGAGTTCGAGGGCGAGGCGCTGCCCATGCCGGGAATGACGATCGGCTATCTGGAGCAGGAACCCAAGCTCAACCCCGAGCACACCGTGCGCGAATCCGTCGAAGAGTCCATGGGCGCGGTGTTTGCGGCCAAGGCGCGCCTCGAGGAGGTGTATATCGCCTATGGTGCCGAAGACGCCGACTTCGACGCGCTGGCGGCCGAGCAGGCCCAGCTCGAAGCCATCATCGCCACCGCCGGCACCGATTCCGAGCATCAACTGGAAATCGCGGCCGACGCATTGCGCCTTCCGCCGTGGGACGCAAAGATCGGCCTGCTGTCAGGCGGCGAAAAGCGGCGCGTGGCACTCTGCCGCCTCTTGCTGTCCAAGCCCGACATGCTGCTGCTCGACGAGCCGACCAACCACCTGGACGCCGAATCGGTGGAGTGGCTCGAAGTGTTCCTGCAGCGCTTCACGGGCACCGTGGTGGCCATTACCCACGATCGCTACTTCCTCGACAACGCCGCCGAGTGGATCCTGGAAATGGACCGCGGCCGCGGCATTCCCTGGAAGGGCAACTACAGCACCTGGCTCGAGCAGAAGGGCGAACGCCTGGCGCAGGAGCAGAAGAGCGAAGAAGCCCACGCCAAGGCACTGAAGAAGGAACTGGAGTGGTCGCGCCAGAACCCGAAGGCCCGCCAGGCCAAGAGCAAGTCCCGCCTGGCCCGCTTCGAAGAACTGAGCGACATGGAATACCAGAAGCGCAACGAGACGCAGGAAATCTTCATTCCTGTGGCCGAGCGGCTGGGCCAGCAGGTGTTCGAGTTCCATAACGTCAGCAAGTCCTTCGGCGACCGCATGCTGATCGACAACCTGAGCTTCACCGTGCCGCCGGGCGCCATCGTCGGCATCATCGGCCCGAACGGCGCCGGCAAATCGACGCTGTTCAAGCTGCTCGCGGGCAAGGAAAAGCCGGATTCGGGCGAGGTCGTCATCGGCCAGACCGTGAAGATGGCCTTCGTCGACCAGCACCGTGACGAGCTGGCGTCCGACAAGACCGTGTGGGAAGACATCTCGAACGGCCTGGACATCATCAACGTCGGCAAGTTCCAGATGGCGAGCCGCGCGTATGCGGGACGCTTCAACTTCAACGGCGCCGACCAGCAGAAGAAGGTCGGTACGCTGTCGGGCGGTGAACGCGGCCGGCTGCACCTGGCCAAGACGCTGATTGCGGGCGGCAACGTGCTGCTGCTTGACGAACCGTCGAACGACCTGGACGTTGAAACGCTGCGCGCGCTCGAAGACGCGCTGCTCGAGTTCGCCGGCACGGTCATGGTCATCAGCCACGACCGCTGGTTTCTCGACCGCATTGCCACGCACATCCTGGCCGCCGAAGGCGACAGCCAATGGACCTTCTTCGACGGCAACTACCAGGAGTACGAAGCCGACAAGAAGAAGCGCCTCGGCGAAGAGGGCGCCAAGCCCAAGCGCATGCGCTACAAGGCTCTGAAATAGGCTCGCCCCCAGTCTTCACGCACTTCGTGTCGCTTCGCCAACCCCCTACCGGGGGCAACACCGGAGGCCCGGCAAAGCCGGTTCCCGGTGTTTCTGGAAGAGACCTCAGGGTGCTTCGACAAGAGCGCGTGGTTCCGCAAGGGGCCGCGCGCTTTTTTCATGGGGCGGGCAAGCCGGTGTCTCAGCGCGCCCGCACCAGCCGAAAGGCCGCATTGGCACCCCAGGTGGCAACCAGCAGGTTTCCGCCGGGCATGCGGGCGAACCCCACCGGGCTCAAGAGACCATCGGCTATTGCCGTGCGGCTTCCCTCGCGGTCGATGTTTCAGCAGCAGGTGCTTTCGGCGGCGGCGTGCGGGGCGCGAAGTCGCCCGGCTGCGGCCAACGCAGCTGCACGCGCTTTTGCACCGCGTGGATGTTGTTGCGCAGCGCATAGAGTTCGTCGGCGTAAGAAAGCGGCACGGCCACCTTGTTCACCACGCGGTCGAGTTCCTCGAGCTCGCTCAGCAATTCCTCGCGTCCGCCCTGCTGCGCATCGATCTTGGCTTCGATGTCGCGCAGCCGCGCATACCAGCGGAACACACGGCGCCGCACGCGGAACTGGTAGAGCGGCGGCACCACTCGGCTCAACGGCAGCATCAGCACCAGCAGGCCGCCGAGCACCAGCCACATGCGCTCGATCAGGTTGCTGGCCCAGAACGGAAGGTAGCGCTGCCAGAACGGCGGCGTGCCGTTGATGGCGCGGTCGCCCTCGGGGCTCACCGGCAGTTCGCTGGTGCGCGTGTTCGGAAAGTCGCGCGCGCGGTTGAACCAGCCGGCATCGCTGTGCAGGCCTTGTGCGGCCTGCGCGAAGAGCTGCCGCAGGGCCGAATGCGTTTCGTCCCGCGACAGCATCGAGGTGGTGGCCGCGAGCAGCGTGACGTCCGAGGGCGGCAGGTCTTTCGACAGGTCGACCACGCCGCGCGGCAGCGTCACTGCCGAAAGAAAGGGAAAGCGCCGCGAATAGGCGTCGGCCTGGCCGAAGTCCATCAGCTTGATGTCGGGTGCGCGCAGCAGGCGCTGCACCTGCGGCGACTGCGGCGCCGAAGCCAGCACGATGGCATCGAGCAGGCCGGCCTGCAGCGCTTCGGCCGCGGCCGCCTGCTCGAGGTTCGAGAGCTGCAGCGCGTCGGGCTCCAGGTGGTTGGCCTTGAAGAGCCTGTCCATGATCTCGGGCAGGCCGCTGCCCGGCATGTCGACGTTCACGCGCAAGCCGCGCAGCTGCGTGAGAGAGGTCAGGGTGGCCGTCTTGCGGTCGATCTTCTGCGCGGTGTCGGCGCGATAGAAGAGCCATATCGGTTCGAAGAACAGGCTGCCGAGGGAGGTGAGGCCGGCTTCCTCGTCGGCCACCGGGTCGGCGCTGCCGCCGCGCACAAAGCCCACGTCGGCGCCGCCGGTTCGCAGCAGCTGCAGGTTCTCGGTCGATCCCGTGGTGGCCTTGAGCTCCACCTCGATGCCGCTGCTCTTGAGCACTTCTGCATAGCGCTTGCCGAACTGCGCGTAGGCGCTGCCGGTGGGGCCGGTGGCCAGCGTCACGTGCTTGGGCGGCTGCGGCTGCAGCCACCAGTAGGCGGCAATCAGCACGCCAATCACAAGGAACACGACAGGACCGGCCGAGGCGATGAGGTCGCGTATCGACAGCAGGATCAGCTTCAGCGTCTTGGGCATGGCCATGAGGAGTTCAACCTTTCGTTGCTGCGAGGTCGCCCGCGCAGGGAACATGCAATTCGCCGACCGTGACGGCGCGTGCCGCCAGCACCGCGCGCAAGGTGGCGCGGGCCACCGCTTCGGCCGCCATGGTGCCGAGCACGGTCATGCCGGGCCTGGATTCGGCGCCGGGGCCTTCGAGCGGAACACGGCCGGTGGCCAGCGCAAACAGCGTGTCGCCGTCGCTCATGGTGTGCACCGGGTTGATGGTGCGCGCGAGGCCGTCGTGCGCCACGCTGGCGAGGCGGTTGGCCTGCACCTTGGTCAGCACCGCATCGGTCGCGATCACGCCGAGCGTGGTGTTGGTGCCCGCGAGCAGCGGCTTGGGCAACTCGCCGCGCAGCAGGGCGCGGCGCGTGTCGAGCAGCGCAAGGCCGTCTTCGGTGCGCGCGCCGGCCACCGGCTGTGCGGTGTCCGGGTCGATCACGTCGCCCAGCGCATTGACCGCGATGAGCGCGCCCACCGTCACGCCGCCCACGGTGACAGAGGCCGTGCCGATTCCGCCTTTCATTGCGCGGTGCACGCCGAAGAGCTTGCCCACGAGCGCGCCGCTGCCGGCGCCCACGTTGCCTTCTTCCGGCGCATCTCGGGTGGCCGCGTCGCAGGCTGCATAGCCGGCCGCCGCATCAGGGCGGATGCGCGCATCGCCCATGGGCAGGTCGAACAGCACGGCGGCAGGCACGATGGGCAGGGTGCCAAAGCGCACGTCCATGCCGATGTTGCGCTCCTCGAGCCAGCGCATCGCGCCTTCGGCGGCGGCAAGGCCCCAGGCGCTGCCGCCCGCCAGCATGATGCCGTGCACCTGCTGCACCAGGTTGCCTGGCGCAAGCAGATCGGTCTCGCGCGTGCCCGGTGCGGCGCCGCGCACGTCGACGCCGGCCACGGCGCCCTCGCGGGCAAGGATCACGGTGCAGCCGGTGGGCCGGCGCGTATCGGAGAAGTGGCCGACTTCGATGCCGGCGACATCGGTGATGGCGCCTGAAGACGAAGAAAGAGAAGCGGGTGCGGATGACGAAGCAGGCATGGCGGCCGATTATGGGACCGCGCCCTCTACGATAGGCGCCATGACAGTTGCAAGAAGTTTCTCCGCGGGCGGCGCTGTGCGCCACGTGGTCGTGATCGGAGCGGGTGCCGTGGGCTGCGCAAGCGCCATCGAGGCACTGCGCGCGGGCCTGCGCGTGACGGTGGTGGAGCCCGGCGAGCCCGGTGGCCCGCACGCGACGAGCTACGGCAATGCGGGCTGGTTGTCCTCGCATTCGGTGGTGCCGCCTGCGCTGCCGGGTGCATGGCGCAAGGTGCCGGGCTGGCTGGCCGATCCGCTCGGCCCGCTGGCGCTGCGTTGGCGCTACCTGCCGCACGCGTTGCCGTGGCTGCTGCGCTACCTGGCTTCGGGCTGGACCGAGGCGCGCGTGCAGCGCACCGCCGACGCACTGCGCACGCTGCTCGTCGATGCGCCGGCGCTGCATGCCCGGCTCGCCGCCGAGGCGGGCGTGCCACAACTCATCGAGCAGCGCGGACTGCTGCATGCCTACCGTTCGCGCGAAGAGTTCGAGGGCGATTCGCTCGGCTGGCGTGTGCGCGGGCGCACCGGCGTGCAATGGGAAGAATGGCTTGAGCCGCAACTGCGGCAGCGAGAGCCGGACCTCGACGCGCGCTACACGCTCGGCATCTTCGTGCCCGAGGCCGGGCATTGCCGCAACCCGAGTGCCTACGTGGCTGCGCTGGCGCAGCATGCACTCAGCGCCGGTGCGCAGCGCGCGGCAACGCGCGCCACGGGCTTTCGCATCGAAGGCGGCCGGCTGCGCGCGGTGCTGACGGAAGCCGGCGAAATCGCCTGCGATGCCGCGGCCATCTGCGCCGGCGCGCGTTCGGGCCCGCTCGCTGCGGCGGCCGGTTCCCCGGTGCCTCTGGAATCGGAGCGCGGCTATCACGTCATCGTAGAAGGAGCCGCGGTGGGGCCGCGCACGCCGACCATGGCGGCCGACGGCAAGCTCATCGCGCACTGGATGGACGGCGGGCTGCGCGCTGCGGGGCAGGTCGAGATCGGCGGGCTCGATGCCGCGCCCGATTGGCGCCGCGCCGAGATCCTGCACCGGCATCTGCAATCGATGTTCCCCGCGCTCGGCGATCAGCCAGTGGAATCAACTTCGGTGAAGCACTGGCTCGGCCACAGGCCCAGCCTGCCCGATGGCCTGCCATGCATCGGCGCCTCGAAGGCCAGCACGGATGTGGTGCTGGCTTTCGGGCATGGGCACGTCGGCCTGTGCGGGTCTGCGCGTACCGGCAAGCTCGCGGCGCAGTTGCTTGCGGGCACAACGCCCGAGACCCCTCTCGCCCCATTTGACCCCGGCCGCTTCAGCTGACCGGAGCGTTCCCTCGGTGCGGTTCCGCCTCAGCGATAGCTTTGGTAGACGCGGCTGCCGCCATCGGCGAGGACCAGCAGAACGTCGTAGGGATCGCGCCTGTCCCCGTAGGCGGCGCCGTCCATGCCGGGGGAGCCTACCGGCATGCCAGGCACGGCAAGGCCGACCGCTTTCGGCTTTTCGCGCAACAGCCTGTGCACCTCGCGCGCGGGCACATGGCCTTCGAGCGCATAGCCGCCGACCAGGCCGGTGTGGCACGAGCCCAGCTTGGCCGGGATGCCTAGCCGTGTGCGTGCGGCATCGTTGCCGTTGTCGTGCACGCGGGTTGCGAAGCCGTTCGCATTGAGGTGCTTCACCCAATCCTGGCAGCAGCCGCAGTTCGGGTCTTTCCAGATCTCGACCATCGGAGCGGCGGCCAATGCGGCCAGCGGCCATGCCGTCGTCGATGCGAGCGCCAGCACGGGCGCGGCGCGCAAAAGAAGGGTTCGTCTTTGCATATCGATTCTCCTCAAGACGCGAGTTGCGCACGGGCTTTGTCGACCCACACCTGCAGGTTGTCGAGCAGGTCTTTCTGGCTGAAGGAACAACTCTCTTCGCTGAACAGCGCGCTCGACTCCAGCCGGTCGAGCAGGTTCAGCAGCACCTCGCCATAGCGCGGCGGCAATGCCCCGAGCAGCTCGCTGCTTGCGCGTGCTTCGTTCGAGAGTGCGGTGATCGATTCGCCGCGGCCGTTGCGCAGTGCGTCGATGCGCGCGGCGATGGCGTCGAGTTGCGCTGCGGCGCTCATGTGCCGGCCTTTCCGGGCGGCGGCAGCGAAAGGCCGCGCTCGCGCATCAGGTCGCGCAGCACATCGGGGTAGTCGGTAATGATGCCGTCCACGCCCCATTCCATCAGCCGCAGCATGTCGGCACGCTGGTTCACGGTCCAGGGCAGCACCTTGAAGCCGAGCTTCTGCGCTTCCTTGATGGCTGCCGGCGTCAGGTCGGCATAGGCCGGTGACCAGGCCACCGGCGCGCCGGGCTTGCCCGCGGCGGCCTTGACCAGCTGTGGCGTCGAAGCGAAGTCGGCCGCGTTGAGGCCGGCCGTCCAGCGGCTGTCCTTGAGCGTGCGCGGGGAGCTCAAGTAAGCCCGCGGCAGTTGAGGCGCAAGCTGGCCGACCAGCGCCAGCGTGCGCCAGTCGAAGCTCTGGATCGTCACCCGGCCGCCCATCTGCGCCTTGTCGATTTCTGCCAGCAGGGCGCGCACCATCGGCTCGGGTGCGGCGGTGTCGTCGGGCCTGGTCGGGTCGATCTTCGTTTCGATATTGAAGCGGACCGTGGCTGCACTCGCGCCGCGTGCGCGCACGTGGTCGAACAGGGCCGCCAGCGTGGGAATGCGCTCGCCGTCGCGCGGCTGCTGCAGCGCGAACTGCTTGCCATAGTTGCTCGTGGGGTTGAGCCGGCCCACGTCGTAGCTCTGAAGCTGCGCCAGCGTCAGCGAACGAACGGCCGGGCCCGTCTTCGATGCAAGCCATGCACCGTTCGCGTCGCGCGTGTGGTCGGCATTGAGCGCGGTGTCGTGCGAGATGACGACCACGCCGTCGGCCGTGAGTCCGATGTCGAGTTCGAGCGTGGTCACGCCCAGGTCGATGGCCTTGGAGAACGCCGCCAGGGTGTTCTCGGGCGCAAGGCCGCGTCCACCCCGGTGGGCCTGCAGGTCGAAGTGCTGCTTGGCCGTGGGAAGAATGGCCGCGCAGCTCGCAATGAGCAATGCGGCGGCAAGCAGTGGGATTTTCATTTCAGCTGTACCTTGATGCCGTCGTCCTGAACCGTGATGTCGCCGATCTCGTAGGTCTTGCGTCCGACCGTGAGCTCGTCCGCGGTAAAGCTGCGCAGCACCTGGCCCTGCAGCAGTTCTTGCGCGACCACCGCGCCTATCTTTTGCAGCCGCTCCGCATCGCGGCCTTCCACGCCTTGCAGTTCGAGCCGTTCGGCCTTGGGCTGGTCGAGCCGCAGCGCGCGCGTGGCGGCGTCGTAGCGCAGCGCGCTGCTGACCGAGACCACGCCCTGCACCGGCGATGTGGCCAGCAGGGGGCTCGCAATGGTCAGCGTGGCCGTGATGGCTGCGCGGTTGCCGCGTGCGTCCAGGCCCAGCTGCGGGTCGCGCAGGCCGACCATGAAGATTTCGGCATAGCGCTCGGCCACCGGAAAGCGCTTGGCGATCTGCGCTTGCAGCTCATCGCGGGTTGCGGTGTACTCGTTGGTAAAGAAGTTGAAGCCGGCCAGCGCCGAGAGCGGCGACTGCAGGGCTGCGGCGCCCAGGAGCGCGCGCAGCATCCAGCGGCGGGAAGTGTAGGGCAGGGGGCGGATTTCCATACTCCTGCGAGCTTGCCACAGCCTGCATGGTTCCGTTCCCCGCGCTGCTACGCGAACAGGCAAATTTCCTACGCCGGGGCCACTCCGTGCGAGACACGTTCAAGGCCTCACCGGAAAAAACCAACGATGCAGGGCGCGACGCGAATCGGAATTTCTGGCTGGCGCTATGCGCCATGGCGAGGCCGTTTTTACCCGAAAGGCCTGGCGCAGCGCCTCGAGCTCGACTTTGCCTCGCGCATGCTGCCCACCATCGAGATCAACGGCTCGTTCTATTCGCTGCAGCGCCCCGTGTCGTACCAGGCGTGGCACGACGCAACGCCCGACGATTTTGTTTTTGCGGTGAAGGGGCCGCGCTACATCACGCACAACCTGAGGCTCAAGGAGCCGCGTACCGCGCTGGCCAACTTCTTTGCCTCGGGCGTGTTTGCGCTGCGGGCCAAGCTGGGGCCGATTCTGTGGCAATTGCCGCCGTCCTTCGTCTACAACGCCGATCGGCTCGAGGAGTTTCTGGCGCTCTTGCCGCGGGGCGGCCGGTCTGCCCTTGCGCTGGCGCGGCAACACAACGAAAAGCTGGACGACGACCGCGCGTTTCTGAAGGTGCCCTCGAAGCTGCAGATCCGGCATGCGATCGAGGTGCGGCATGCGAGCTTCGAGAACCCAGGCTTCATTGCAATGCTGCGCCGGCACGGCGTTGCGCTGGTGGTCGCCGACACCGCGGGGCGCTGGCCCCTGCTCGAAGACCTTTGCGCCGACTTCGTCTACCTGCGGCTGCACGGCGACAAGGAGCTCTACGCGAGCGGCTACAGCGACGACGCGCTCGACCGCTGGGCCGAGCGCATCGATGCCTGGCGCAACGGGCGGCAGGTCAAGGACGCAAGGCTGGCCGAACCCTCGCGCCTGCTGTCACGCAAGAAGGGGCGCGACGTGTACTGCTACTTCGACAACGACGTGAAGGTGCATGCACCGTACGATGCCGCGCACCTGGCGGCCCGGCTCGGCGTGGAGACCGGCATCGGACCCGACGACAACTTTGGTCCGCCGCCTGGAATGGTCGTGGGCAAGCGTACGAAGGCGCGGGTCCGCAAGTAGCGACAGCTTTCCGCCTCAGTCGCCTTAGTCGTGCAGCGACGAGAGAAACTGCTTCAGCTCGGGCGTCTGCGGGTTGCCGAACAGCTCCGCCGGCGGCCCCATCTCGTGCACGCGGCCCTGGTGCATGAAGATCAGGCGGTCGCTCACCTTGCGCGCAAAGCTCATCTCGTGCGTGACCATCAGGAGCGTCATTCCTTCATCGGCCAGCGACTCCACCACGCGCAGCACGTCGCCGACCAGCTCGGGGTCGAGCGCGGAAGTGATTTCGTCGCACAGCAACACAGCCGGCTCCATCGCCAGCGCGCGTGCAATGGCCACGCGCTGCTGCTGGCCGCCCGAAAGCTGGTCGGGCATGGCGTCGAACTTTTCGCCCAGGCCCACGCGGTCGAGCAGCTTGCGCGCTTGCGAGGCCGCTTCCATGCTGCTGCGCTTTTTCACCAGCGTGGGCGCAAGCATCACGTTCTTGCCGACGGTGAGGTGCGGAAACAGGTTGAAGCTCTGGAAGATCATGCCCACACGCTGGCGCAGCTCGCGCATGGCCATGGCGCTCTCGTGCAGCAAGGGCTTGCCGTCGACCGTGAGCGAGCCTTCCTGGAACACCTCGAGCCCGTTGATGCAGCGCAGCAGCGTGCTCTTGCCCGAGCCGCTCTTGCCGATGATGGCGATGACCTCGCCGCGCTTCACTTCAAGGTCGATGCCCTTGAGCACTTCGTTGGCACCGTACGATTTGCGCAGCGCGGTCACGCGCACGATCGGCGCGGCGGAAGTCTGGGTTTCAAGCACGGCGGCCATGGGATTTCCTCTCGAGGTTCTTGGCGTACAGGCTTACCGGGAAGCACAGCACAAAGTAAAGCAGCGCCACGCAGCTGAACACCACAAAGGGCTGGAAGGTGGCGTTCGAAATCATGCTGCCGGCCTTGGTGAGTTCGACGAAGCCGATCACCGAGGCGAGCGCCGTGCCCTTGATCACCTGCACCAGAAAGCCCACCGTCGGCGCAATGGCGATCTTTACGGCTTGCGGCAGGATGACGTGGCGCATCTGCTCGGCAAAGCTCAGCGCCAGGCTGCCCGAGGCCTCCCACTGGCCCTTGGGAATGGAGGCCACGCAGCCGCGCCATATTTCAGTGAGAAAGGCGCTGGTGTAGAGGGTGAGCGCCACGCTCGCCGCGGTCCACGCAGACACGTCGACACCGAACAGCGCAATGCCGAAGTAGGCGAGAAACAGCTGCATGAGCAGCGGCGTGCCCTGGAAAAGCTGCACGTACAAGCCGACGGCGCGGTTCATGATGCTGCCCCCGCGCAAGCGCAGGAACAGCAGCAGGCCGCCCACCAGTCCGCCGCCGATGAACGCGATAAGCGACAACACGACAGTCCAGCGCAGCGCCATGAGCAGGTTGCGCAGGATGTCCCAGAGAGAAAAATCGACCATGTGGTTTCTCTCTTCTTTCAGCGGCCGAAGAAGAACTTTGGCCCGGCCCAGTTGAGCAACCGGCGCAGGCTCACGGCCAACGCCAGGTACACCAGCGTGGCGACGATGAAGGCCTCGAATGCGCGGAAGTTCCGGCTCTGGATGAGGTTGGCCGCGTAGCTCAGCTCTTCGGTGGAAATCTGTCCGCACACCGCGGAGCCCAGCATCACGATGATGATCTGGCTCACCATGGCGGGCCATACCTTCTTGAGCGCCGGCGGCAGGATCACGCGGGTGAACACTTGCACCTTGTTGAGCGCCAGGCTCACGGCCGCTTCGATCTGCCCCTTGGGCGTGGCCTCGATGCCGGCGCGAATGATTTCGGTGGCGTAGGCGCCAAGGTTCAGCACCATCGCAATCACGGAGGCCGTCTCCGGCGTGAGCTTGACGCCCGCCGCGGGCAGCCCGAAGAAGATGAAGAACAGCTGCACGATGAAGGGCGTGTTGCGGATCAGCTCCACATAGCTGCCGACCAGCCAGCGAAGCCACGCAGGCCCGCTGGCGCGCGCCCAGGCGCAGGCCACGCCCACGGCCATGCCGATGAGGGTGGCAATGGCCGTGAGGCCCACCGTCCAGGCCACCCCCTTGGCGAGCAGCCGCCAATCGACAAGAACTGCACCGAAGTCGAATTCCATGGCCGCGCCTTCTTTACTCGTGAGAGGTCAGCGGGCGATCAGACGGGCAGGTCGCCGGCTGCCTTGCCCAGCCACTTCTTGGACATGGTGTCCAGCGTGCCGTCCTTCTTGGCGGCGGCAATGATCTCGTTGACCTTGGTCTTCAATGCGGTTTCGCCCTTGGCAACGCCGATGAAGCAGGGGCTGTCTTTCAGCAGCAGCTTGAATTCAGCGCTCACCTTCGGGTTCTTGGCGAGCATGTCGCCCGCCACGGCCGCGCTGGTTGCAAGGGTGTGCGTCTGGCCGGCCACGAAGGCGGCGATGGTCGCGTTGTTGTCCTCGAAGCGGCGGTAGTCGACATTCGGCGGCGCCACCTTGTTCAGTTCCTGGTCTTCCATTGCACCGCGCGTCACGGCCACGGTCTTGCCAGCCATGTCGGCAAAGCTGGTGAGCTTCATGCTCTTGGCCGCATACACGGCCTGGAAGAACGGGGCGTAGGCGGAAGAGAACTCGATGACCTTCTCGCGCTCGGCGTTCTTGCCGAGCGTGGAAATCACGAGGTCGGCCTTGCGGGTCTGCAGGTAGGGAATGCGGTTGGCGCTGGTCACGGGCACCAGCTCGACCTTCACGCCCAGCTTGGCGGCAATGAGCTCGGCCATTTCAACGTCCAGGCCCTGGGGCTTCATGTTCTTGTCGACCGAGCCGTACGGCGGATAGTCCGTCGGCACAGCGATCTTGATGGTCTTGGCCTTCAGCACGTTGTCCAGGGCGTTCTGGGCTTGGGCGGTGCCGGCTGCGGCCAGCATGGCAACGGAAGCAAGCGCAAGCGCGAGGTGGCGTTTGGACGAAGAGAAAGTCATAGCAGGGCTCCTAGGTAAGTCGAAGAATCGGGATCATTGGGAGAAGACGCGGCCGCCTTGCGCCGCCTTGGCTTGGCCGCGGTGTTCTGCTGCAGCGGTGCCAGCGCGTCGCGCAGTTGCGCAAGCGGGTCGGTCGGCGCCTGCACGCGCAGCGCGGACTGCACGGTGCCTATGTGCGCGGCCATCAGCGCTTCGGCGGCGGCGTGGTCGCCCCGTTCGAGTGCGGCAACGATCTGCACATGGTCTTCGCACGACTGCACCGCGTCGTGCGTGCTTTGGTAGAGCATGGCGATGAGCGTGGTGCGCGCGGTGAAGTCGCGCAGCGTGTCGGCCAGCAGCGTGTTGCCCAGGCATTCGGCCAGGCACACATGAAAGTCGCCCAGAAGAAAGCTGCGGTTGCCGACGTCGCTTTCCTTCAGCGCCGCCTTTTCACGCTGAAGATGCGCCTTCAGCTGGCGCAGCGCGGCCTTGTCGATCTTGCCAGTGCTGCCCGTACTGCGGATCAGGCCAAGCTCGATGACGCGGCGTGCCTCGAAGGCTTCGCGCGCTTCTTCCTGCGAAGGCTCGATAACGAACCAGCCGCGCCGTGCGCTCACCGTCACGATGCCGCGCGCTGCCAGGCGGGTGAGGGCTTCGCGCACTATGGTGCGGCTGCAATCGAAGAGCATGGCCAACTGCTGTTCGCCCAGGCGCGAACCCGGCGCAAGCTTCTGCGCCATCACCGCTTCGACGATGCGTGCACTGATTTCGGATGCGGATGTAGACATTGGTCTGCATACCAGCAGCTTTTGTGCCAACTGGTATGCAAGATATGTGCACCGAAATGGGTTTGCGCTGCATGCCGGTGGTGCATGGCGCTTGATTTACGAGGCTTGGTTGGGCGCTCGTTTTTTGTGGCGCCGCTGTTCAGGGCGCGCACCCGCCGACGGGGTACCTTTCTCCGCGAATGTCCCCCGGCCTGCGGCCTCCTCCTTTATTTCGCTGCGCAAGGCACCCCATCAGCGGGTGCGTTGGGCAGAGCCGTGGTTGATCTGCGGAACACCAGTAGCGTGCCCTGGTGCACAGGGCATCGGGTGCTCCGCGCAGCGAAATAAAGGAGGAGGGGCGCAGCCCCGGGGGACATTCGCGGAGGGGAGTACCCGGTTGCCTTTGCACGTGCCCTGAACGACGGCACCAAAACCGCCAGCAAATCAATCCATCCGAGCGCCCGAAGCCTTCACCGCCTTGTCCCAGCGCGGCGTCTCGGTGGCAAGAAAGCGCGCGAAGTCGTCGCTGCCCAGATAGGCCGGGTCCGCCCCCTGGCTCACCATGCGGTCGCGCACCTCTGCGCTGGTCAGCACCTGCTTGAATGCATCGCTCAACCTGGCGACCACGTCCTTGGGCGTGTCCTTCGGGGCGAAGAAGCCGTAGAAGCCCACCACCTCGAAGCCCTTGACCCCCGATTCGATGACCGTCGGTACGTCGGGCAGGGCCGGGTTGCGCTCGCGGCTGGTCACGGCCAGGGCGCGGACCTTGCCCTGCTTGTGATAGTTGGCGGCCTGCGGAATCGATTCGGCCATGAACTGCACCTGCCCGCCCATCAGGTCCGCAAATGCCGGGGCGCTACCGCGGTACGGAATGTGCACCATGAAGATGCCCGTCGCTGTCTTGAACATCTCTGGCACCAGATGGCTGATGCCGCCATTGCCTGCCGAGCCGTAGTTGACTTGCCCGGGCCGCGCCTTGGCGTAGTCGACGAACTGCTTGAGGTTTTGCACCGGCAGCTTGGGCGTGACCAGCAAGGCCAGCGGCTGCATCGCCGTGCGGGCAATGGGCACGAAGTCGCGCTGTGTGTTGTAGGGCAGCTTGCTGTAGAGCGCGCCGTTGATCACCGCCACGCCGGTATTGGCCAGCATGAGCGTGTAGCCATCGGCCGGGCTCTTGGCCACCGCGTCGGCGCCCACCGATCCGCCCGCCCCGGGCTTGTAGTCGACGATCAGTGGCTGGCCCAGCACGGCCTGCAGCTTGTCGGTCAACAGGCGCGCATGCTGGTCCAGCGGGCCACCGGCCGGAAAGCCGATGACCACCTTGATCGGCTTGTCGGGATAGGCGGCCAGGGCGGGGGCGGCCGCGCTGAACGACGCGATTGAAAAAGCCGCCAGGATTGCGGTGCGGACCGGATGGGCCATGGATCGTCTCCTTGTTTTAGTGGAGACGATCATAAGCAGCAGCACTAGCCTGCGAGCGTCGCCTTCAACGTGATCTCCGGCACGCTGGCCAGCGCCTTCGACAGCGGGCAGCCCGCCTTGGCGGCGGCTGCGATCTGCTGGAACTTGGCTTCTTCCAGGTTCGGTACGGTGGCGTCGAGCTCGAGCGCGATGCGGTCGATCTTGAAGCCTTCGCCGTCCTTGGCCAGCCGCACCGCGGCCCTGGTGTCGACCTTGGTGGCCGTGAAGCCTTCTTTCTCGAGCGCGAAGGCAAAGGCCATCGTGAAGCAGGCCGCGTGGGCCGCGCCCACGATCTCCTCGGGATTGGTGCCGCGCTTGTCGTCCTCGAAGCGGCTCGCGAAGCCGTAGGGGTAGTCCTTGAGGGCGCCGGTTTCGGTGCTGATCTGGCCCTTGCCTGTCTTGCCGGCGCCTTCCCAGTGAACGCTTGCGTGCTTGTCTGCTGCCATGAGGGTTCCTTCTTTGCGGTGGGTGGATGGAGGGACCGACAGGTATCGCGCGAAAAGCCCGCCGTGTCTGTAGTCGCACGGCGCATGCGCGATCTATCCAAAGTGAGAAGAAGTGAGAAGAATGGGCGTCACCAAGGTGACGCTCCGGGGGCTTCCCCGATGGGATGCGCGGCCGGGGCGGCTTAGGCTGCGGGCTGCCTTTTTCCTTTCCCTCCTTTGTTCGCCTGCCTTGACCATGCAACAACGCCCGCACCACAAGTTCTGGCCCAAGCGCCTTCCGCATTCGATCACCGTTCCCGCTACCTCGCTGTGGCACAACCTTGCGACCTCGGCCGCGCGTTACCCCGACAAGGCCGCGCTCGTGTTCTTCGGCCGGGTGATGAGCTACCGCGAATTCGCCGATCAGGTCGAACGGCTGGCGGGCACGTTGCATGCCTTGGGCGTGGAGCGCGGCGACCGCGTGGTGCTGAACATGCAGAACTGCCCGCAGCTCGTGATCGCCCATTTCGCGATCCTGCGCGCCAACGCCGTGGTGGTGCCGGTCAACCCGATGAACCGGGCCGAAGAACTCAAGCACTACATCGTCGACCCCGATGCGAAGGTGGCCATCACCACCGGCGACCTGGCCGGCGAGCTGGCCAAGGCCAGCAACGCGCTGCCGCCGGAGCAGCAGCTCGACCACCTCATCGTGACCCAGTTCACCGATGCCTTCGACGCCGACGCAAGCGGCGACGACGCGCCCGCGCCGGCATGGAAAGAATGGCTCACCACGCGGCATCCGTTGCCCGAACTGGCGCAAGGCAAGGCAATGGCCTGGACCGATGCGCTGGCAGCCGGCCATGCCGCCCCCGAGCATGTGGTGGGCGCCGACGACATGGCACTGCTGCCCTACACCAGCGGCACCACCGGCCTTCCCAAGGGATGCGTGCACCACCATTCCAGCCTCATGCACAACGCGGTGGCCGGCCAGCTCTGGGGCCAGGCCACCTCCGAAGCGGTGGTGCTGGCTGTGGTGCCCATGTTTCACATTACCGGCGTGGTGAGCATGATGCACACCTCCATCCTTGCGGCGGGCACGCTGGTCATCATGCCGCGCTGGGACCGCGACGTGGCCGGCCGGCTCATCTCGCGCTGGAAGGTGACCAGCTGGACCAATATCCCGACCATGGTGATCGACCTGATGGCCAGCCCGAACTTCGCGAGCTACGACCTGTCGAGCATCACGCACATCGGCGGCGGCGGCGCCGCCATGCCGCAGGCGGTGGCGCAGCGCCTGTTCGAACAATATGGCCTCAAGTACCAGGAGGGCTACGGTCTCACCGAAACCGCGGCGCCGTCGCACACCAATCCGTCGGACCATCCCAAGCAGCAGTGCCTGGGCATTCCCTTCATGAGCACCGACGCGCGCGTGGTCGACCCCGACACGCTGGCCGAAATGCCCATCGGCGAATCGGGCGAGATCATCATCCACGGCCCCGAGGTGTTCCAGGGCTACTGGAAACGGCCTGACGCGACGAAGGCCGCATTTGTCGAATTCGAGGGCAAGCGCTTCTTCCGCTCGGGCGACATGGGGCGCATGGACGAGGACGGGTATTTCTTCATCACCGACCGGCTCAAGCGCATGATCAACGCGAGCGGCTTCAAGGTGTGGCCCGCCGAGGTCGAGCTGCTGATGTTCCGCCACCCCGCCATCCAGGAGGCCTGCGTCATCTCCACCAGGGACAACTACCGCGGCGAATCGGTCAAGGCCGTGGTGGTGCTGCGCGCCACGCACAAGAACACCACCGAGCAGGAAATCATCGACTGGTGCCGCGAGAACATGGCCGTCTACAAGATTCCGCGCAAGGTGCAGTTCGTCGACGCGCTGCCCAAGAGCGGCAGCGGCAAGGTGATGTGGCGGCTGCTGCAGGAAGACGAGAACGAGACTGCTGCGTAACAGCGGGTTCGTGCCCGCGAGGTTGGGGCAGTTCGCAACGAGAATCCGTGGCTTTTGCTGCCACGTTCATTCTCTCTGCTCCATGCGTTTGCGTTCGCTTGCCGCCGTTTGCCTCGCGCTCCTGCCCCTGCTTTCGCCCCAGTCATCGCATGCGGCCCCGCCGCGAACCTGCCTCGTCGTAGGCATCAGCGACGGCGACACACTCACCGCCCGCTGCGGGCGCTTTGGCTCCTACGAGGAAGTGAAGGTGCGCATTGCCGCGATCGACGCACCGGAACGGGCCCAGCCCTACGGACAGCGCAGCAGGCAGGCGTTGAGCCGCCTGTGCTACTTCGAGCAGGCCGTGATCACCGAACGCGACATCGACCGCTACGGCCGCACGGTGGCCGACGTGAACTGCGACGGGCAGGACGCCGGAACGAGGATGGTGGCCGAAGGGTGGGCATGGGTGTACGACTTCAACGGCATCGCCACTCGGCGCGGCGGCGGCCTGTTCAAGCTGCAGGAGAGCGCCCGTGCGCAACGCCTGGGGCTGTGGGCCGGCGCCAAGCCGACAGCGCCGTGGGATTGGCGGCGGCGCCAGCGCGAGAACGCATCGTCGAACGACTTTCTGTTCTGAGCTGTTCGAGAGCGGACGCAAGAACAGCGCCTCAGCAGGCGCCCCCATAAAAGCAGCGCAGAGAGGGCACGAAAACGCCCGCGAGAAAGCTGATTGCGCATACGACCAGCATCAAAAGGGCAAACATGCGCAGGCCCTCGGCGCTCCAGCGCGGCGCGAAGATGCTGACCAGAAAGCCCGAGGCAAAAGTGCCTTCGAGCCATGCCGCGCCGCCCCAGCGCAAGACCCACAGCCAGAACACCGCGTCGAGCGCATGCACGGCAATCCACAGGGGCAATGACATGTCAGGCGGGCCCTCGCGGGGGTTTGCGGCTACGACTCGCTCTTGCCCTGCACGTCCGCCACCACGCGCGCGTTGCGCTGGAAGCTCCAGTAGGCGCTGGCCCAGTCCATCATCACGACGATGCGGTTGCGAAAGCCGATGAGGAAATACGCGTGCGCGAACAGCCAGAAGAGCCATGCAAGCCGCCCGCTGAAGCGCAGCGGACCGAAGGGCGTGCCCAGGTCGACCACTGCCGAGTTGCGGCCGATGGTCGCCAGGTTGCCGTAGTCGCGGTAGCGAAAGGGCACTGTGGGCGTGCCGGCAATGCGGCGAAGAATGTTCGAGGCGGCGGCGCGGCCCATCTGCTTGGCACCGGGCGACACGCCCGGCACGGGCTTGGGCGGCTTGCCGGGCGCGTAGCTCATGGCGGCCGCAAGGTCACCGACCACGCTGATTTCAGGGTGGCCGGCCAGGCTCAGGTCGGGCTCGACCTTGATGCGGCCCGCGCGGTCGCATTCGGCGCCGGTCGCTTCGCCCAGCATGCGGCCGAGCGGCGAGGCCGCAACGCCGGCCGCCCACACCACGCAACTGCTCTCGATGCGGTAGCTGGTGCCCGGCGCGCCGTCCGCGCCGCCGCCTGACTGCACTTCGAGTCCGTTGCCGTCGATGGCGGTCACGCGCGCATTGAGCCGCACCTCGACGCCGAGTTTTTCAAGCTGCTCCAGCGCTTTCTGGCTCAGGCTCTCGGGCATTGCCTGCAGTACGCGCGGGCCGCCTTCGACCAGCAGCACCTGCGCGCTGCCCGGATCGATGTGGCGGAACTCCCCGGAAAGCGTGTGTTTGGCAATTTCGGCCAGGGTGCCGGCCATTTCGACGCCGGTCGGCCCGGCACCGATCACCACGAAGGTCAGCAGCGCGCGGCGGCGCTGCGGATCGGTGGCGGTTTCGGCCGCCTCGAACGACATCAGCACCCGGCGGCGGATCTCGAATGCGTCGGCCAGCGTCTTGAGGCCGGGCGCGAGGGGCGCCCATTCGTCATGGCCGAAGTAGCTGTGGGTGGCTCCGGCCGCGACGATCAGGTGGTCGTAGCTCACCCGGCTGCCGTTGGTCAGCTGAACCGCCCGGCCCGCCGCGTCGATGGCGCTCACTTCGCCGAGCAGCGTGGTGATGCGCGGCTGCTTGCGAAACAGGGTGCGCACCGGCGCCGCAATCGACGGTGCGGCCAGCCCGGCGGTTGCCACCTGGTAGAGCAGGGGCTGGAACAGGTGGTGATTGGTTTTTTCGATCACCGTCACGTCCACGTCGGCGCTGTCGAGCCTGCGGGCAGCTTCGAGCCCGCCGAATCCGCAACCGACGATGACGACGTGGGGGCGGGTGGAGGCGTTGTTCGTTTGCATCGAACGGATGATACGCAGCCGCCATGCACGCCGGCGCGTCTTGTGCCAAAGTGGCTCCCCCACCGATTTGGCGCCCACCCGCAAGAGAGCCAGGGCGAGAACTTGTCCTACGTGCCGCGGCAATACGAATCGGCTACAACGAGCGGTTGACCCGACTGGAGACTCCATGACGCTTTCCCGGCCGATCCCCCAGGCGGCGAGCGCATTGCGCGACAAGTTCCGCGAAGTGCGAGCTGCCAGCCTGGCGCTCGCCGCGCCGCTCTCCGCCGAAGACCAGTGCATCCAGTCGATGCCTGACGCTAGCCCGACCAAGTGGCATCTCGCGCACACCACGTGGTTTTTCGAGACCGTGCTGCTCCAGCCTCACGTCGCGGGCTACCGGCCCTTCGACGTGCGCTTTCACTATCTCTTCAACTCGTACTACGAGGCGCTCGGCCCGCGCCACCCGCGGCCGCAGCGGGGGCTGCTCACGCGACCTTCGGTGGACGAGGTGCAGGCCTATCGCAGCCACGTCGACGAGGCGGTGCTCGCCTTGCTCGACCGCGACATCGACGAGCAGGACTGGGCCGCCATCGAGCCCATCGTCACGCTGGGCCTCCATCACGAGCAACAGCACCAGGAACTGCTGCTCACCGACATTCTTCATGCCCTGTCATGCAACCCGCTGCTGCCCGCTTACAAGCCGGCGGCAGGCCCCGCATTGCGGCTGGCCGCGGTTCCGCCGGCCATGCGCTGGCTGCCGCAGGCGGGCGGGGTGGTCCAGGTCGGCCATGAAGGGCCGCAGCTGGGTTTTGCCTTCGACAACGAAACCCCGCGCCACGCCGCGCTGCTGCAGCCCTATGCCATTGCCGACCGGCTGGTGAACTGCGGCGACTACGCCCAGTTCATTGCCGATGGCGGCTACAAGCGGCCCGAACTCTGGCTTTCCGACGGCTGGGCCGCGGTGCAGGCGCAGGGGTGGCAGCATCCGGCCTACTGGCTCCCGCCCGACGATCCGCGGCTCGGCCCGCAGCAGCACCAGGGCGGCTGGCAGGTGTTCGGCCTGCACGGCGTGCGGCCCATGGAAGCCGATGCGCCCGTCTCGCAGTTGAGCTTCTATGAAGCCGCCGCGTATGCCGAATGGGCCGGCGCGCGGCTGCCCACCGAGTTCGAATGGGAGGCCGCCTTCGACGCGCCAGGCATCTTGCAGATGACGGGCCACGTCTGGCAGTGGACGCGTTCTTCGTACGACCCGTATCCCGGCTTCAGGCCCATGCCCGGCATTGCCGCCGAATACAACGGCAAGTTCATGGTGGGGCAATTGGTGTTGCGCGGTGGCAGCGTGGCCACCCCGGCTGGGCACACGCGGCCCAGCTACCGCAACTTTTTTCCGCCGGCGGCGCGCTGGCAGTTCTCGGGGCTACGGCTCGCGAAAGACGTCTGAATCATGCGCAATCCAACATCCTCGTCCTCCTTCTCGTTCGCCGCCGCACAACAGCAGCGCAAGCCTGCGGCGCCGGCCACCGCCGCAGCGGCAACGAGCGAGCCGCTTTGCGAATTCGGCCGCGCGATGCTGGCGGGCCTTGCACGCAAGCCGCGCAGCATTTCACCCAAGTTCTTCTACGACGCGGCCGGTTCGCAGCTGTTCGACCGCATCTGCGAGTTGCCCGAGTACTACCCGACGCGAACCGAGCTGCGCATCCTCGGCGAATGCGCCGGGGAGATCGCCGAGCAGATCGGCCCCGGTGCCGAGATCGTGGAGTTCGGTGCCGGCTCCCTGACCAAGGTGCGGCTGCTGCTGGATGCGCTCGAGGCGCCCAAGCGCTACCTGCCCATCGACATTTCGGGCGAACACCTGCAGGCCGCCGCCGCACGGCTGAAGGCCGACTATCCCGAACTGGTGGTGCAGCCGATTGCGGCGGACTACACCATGCCGCTGGTGCTGCCGGCGCCGATGCCCGGTGCGGGCAAACGCGTGGGGTTTTTTCCGGGCTCGACGATCGGAAATTTCGAGCCGGAGGAGGCGCTGGCTTTTCTGCAGCTTGCGGCGCGGATGCTGCGAGGGGGCGGGCTGCTGATCGGCGTCGATCTGGTGAAGGATCCGGCTCGGTTGCATGCGGCGTACAACGATGCGCAAGGGGTGACGGCTGCGTTCAACTTGAATTTGCTGCGACGCGCCAATGCCGAGCTCGATGCCGACTTTGATCTGGATGGCTTTGCGCATTCGGCGTTCTACAACGCGCCTCGGCAGCGGATCGAGATGCACTTGGTGAGCCGCCGGGACCAGGCTGTTTCACTGCACGGTGAGCGGTTCGGGTTCGAGGAAGGGGAGACGATTCATACCGAGTACTCGCACAAGTTCACTGTGGATGGACTGCGGGCGCTGGCTGTGAAGGCGGGATTTCGGCCGCTGGCGGTTTGGACGGATCCTGAGAGGCTTTTTAGTGTGCATTGGCTGGGGGCGTGATTTTTCTTTTTGTTTTTTGAGTTCCGAGGCCGGGATTCCGCCCGGCGGCGGACTCACTTTCTTTTGCTTCGCCAAAAGAAAGTAAGCAAAGAAAAGGCGACCCCACTGTCTGCGACCCCTGCGCTTCGCTACGGGGCAACCTGCGGTGCTCGTGTTTCGCGGGGTCCGCAGAACTCGCTTCGCTCAAACAGCTGCGGCCCTGATCCGCGAAACCCTCCGCTCCTCGGCGCATACAGAGGGGCTTGGAAACCGAACGGGCCTTTGCTTCGCTCGGCACCGGGCCACTGCGGCGCTGCGCGCTGCAGTGGTTGGCATCGAGTTGAATGTTGGCAGTTGGGGTTGGCTGTTGGAGCCGAGCGATAGCGAAGGCTGCCCGCTCCCACCCCTTCTGTATGCGCCGAGGAGCGCAGATGGAGGTGGGATCAGGGCCGCAGGTGTCTGAGCGAAGCGAGTTCTGCGGACCCCCGCCGGAGTCGAGCACCGCAGGTTTCCCGCAGCGAAGCGCAGGGACGCAGACAGTAGGGGTCGCCTTTCTTTGCTTACTTTCTTTGGCGAAGCAAAGAAAGTGAGTCGCCCGCCGGGGCGAGACCCGGCCTCGGGAAGCAAACAGAGCCCCAAGTACCCGGACAAAAAACACGCCAAAGGCAGAGGGCACAATATCCCTTCCCCGTGGAGAGCAACACATGAAAGCAACCTGGAACGGCGTCACCATCGCCGAAAGCGACGATACCGTGCTCGTCGAAGGTAACCACTATTTCCCGATGAGCTCGCTCAACCGCGACCACGTCACCTTCAGCAACCACAAGACCACCTGCCCCTGGAAGGGCACGGCCAGCTACTACTCGCTGCTGGTCAACGGCGAGCTCCACACCGATGCCGCCTGGTACTACGCAGATCCCAAGCCCGAAGCCGAAGAAATCCGTGATCGCGTCGCGTTCTGGAAGGACGTGAAGGTCACCGCGTCGTGACCAACGCTGCATTCGCACCGCCGTTCATCCAGCCGGGCGAACTGCTGCCCGCGCTGCGCGAACAGGGTTATGCGGTGCTCAGCCCGCAGGGCGTGAGCGACTGGCTCGGCGTGCCGCTCGATCAACTCGAAGCACTGCACGCCGACTGGAACGACCTTCCACCGGATGAATACCTGAAAGACGGCGGCCGCTACCGCACGCGGCGCCACGCGTGTTTCACGGTCGAAGGCGAGGCGATTGCGCAGGTGCCGCATCGTGCGCACTGGCAACCGGTCGAATACAACGCGCTGCACGGCGGCATGCAGCGCTGGTTTGCGCCCATGCGCGAGGCCACGGTAGTGCAGCCGGTATGGAAGCGCCTGCTGCAGCGGCTGGGCGAAGCGGCAAGCGGCATGCGCGATACCGCAGCGCAACCGTGGTTTGTCGAGGCGCACCAGTTCCGCATCGACACCGCAGGAGGCATCGGCCGGCCCACGCCCGAAGGCGCGCACCGCGACGGTGTCGACCTGGTGGCGGTCGCACTGGTGGGGCGCAGCGGAATCAAGGGCGGCGAAACGCGCGTGTTCGAAGCCAACGGAAGGCGCGGCGAGCGGTTCACCATGACCGAGCCGTGGACGCTGCTGCTGCTCGACGACGCACGCGTGATCCACGAGTCCACGCCCATCCAGCCGACCGAAGAGGGGACCGCCGGCTGGCGCGATACCCTCGTCGTCACCTGCCGCGCTCAGGGTTTCCAGGGGGATTGACCCCGCTGGCTTGAGTCCTACAGTCACGCCCCGGCCGAGGGGTTAAATTGGAGGCCCGGTTCGATTGCGAGCCGCGCCTGTCTGCGAACGAACGAAAGTGAGGTCCGCCATGTTCAATCACATCCTGGTTCCGATCGACGGCTCCGAAACTTCCATGCTCGCGGTCAGCAAGGCCAGCGGCCTGGCGCTGGCGTTCGGAAGCCGCATCACGTTGATCCACGTGATCGACAACTATCCCTTCATCGGCGTGGGCGCGGACTACGCGCTCGGCCAGAACGAATACCTTGCCGCGGCCACTGCAAGCGCGAACGCGGCGCTCGCACGCGGCGTGGCCGCGCTTGCGGCCGAAGGCCTGCACAGCGACCAGCGCGTGATCGACGGCCATGTGGTGCACGAAGGCATCGTCGACACGGCCATTGCCATTGCCGCCGACCTGATCGTGATGGGCTCGCATGGCCGCAGCGGCATCGAGAAGCTGCTGCTCGGCAGCGTGACCCAGCGTGTGCTCCAGGACGCACCCATGCCGGTGCTCGTGGTCAAGGGCGGGCTGTAGAAAAAAGAGAAGAAGAAAGAAGGGCGAAATCCGGCTGGCTCTGAAAGCGAAGCATCTGCTGCGTTGCAGGATGCGCGAAGCCCAGCTCGCTCGCATGCAGCAGCAGGCGCGGGGCGCGCGCCTGGACCTCGGCACTGCCATAGAGCGCATCGCCCAGGATCGGATGGCCAATAGACAGCAGATGCACGCGCAGCTGATGCGAGCGGCCCGTGAGGGGCTCCAGCAGCACATGCGTTGCCGCAGTTTCTCCATCGGCTGTTGAAGAAAGCGCCCGCCAGCGCGTGACGCTCGGCTTGCCCGCAGGGTCTACCTTCTGCAACGGGCGCCGCGGCCAATCGGCCATCAGCGGCGCATCGATAACGGACCATTCATCGCGCACCGGCATGGCGCCATCGACGATGGCCTCGTAGCGCTTGTGCACCACCCGGTTGGCAAACGCATCGCCGAGCGCCCGCTGCATGGCGGCGCCGCGCGCCATCAGCACGAGCCCGCTGGTCGCCATATCGAGCCGGTGAACGATCAGCGCATCGGGCCACCGCTGCATGGCGCGCGCGCTCAGGCAGTCCTGCTTGTCTTCGCCGCGTCCGGGCACGCAAAGCAGGCCCGCAGGCTTGTTCAGCACCAGCAGGTGGGCGTCTTCGTGAACGAGGTCGATAAGAAGGTCGGTGTCGGGCATGGATGCGGCAGAGTGTAGAGAGATGACCGGTAGGAGGGGCACGGAGGAGAGCCCGCCCTCATGCGAGGCTCATGAAGCCTCGGCTATCCTCGAACGAATGTCCGGCCCCGCTTCTCCTGCCTCTCCTTCTCCCATTTCCGCCGCCGTTCCCGCGCCCCCGAGCTTTTCCCAACTCAGGCGCGAGCGTCCGTTCATGCAGTTGTGGGTGGCGCGGCTTTTCGGCACCGCGGCGTCGCAGATGCTTTTGGTGGCCATCGGATGGCACATGTACGAACTCACCAGCAGCGCCTGGGATCTCGGCCTCGTCGGCCTCTACCAGTTCGTTCCCGCATTGCTGCTGGCGCTGCTGGCCGGCCACGTGGTCGACCGCCGCCATCGTGGCCGCATCGTGGCGGCCTGTTTTGCGGTGCAGGGGGTAGTGGCGCTGGTGCTGCTGCTCGCGGTGGCGCAGCGCTTCGACACGCGTGGGCTGCTGCTGGGGCTGTCGCTGGTGCTCGGCGCGGTGCGGGCCTTCCAGATGCCGGCGCAGCAGGCGCTGACGCCGCTCCTGGTGCCGCCCACCATGCTGCCGCGGGCCATGGCCTTCAGCTCGGCCGGCATGCAGGGCGCGATCATCGGCGGGCCGGCGCTTGGCGGCCTGCTGTTCGTGGCGGGCATGGCGGTGGTGTACGGCGCGAGCGTGCTGTGCTTTGCCATTGCCTGCGTATTGGTGCTGCGGCTGCGCTACGCCCATACCCCGGCGGCGCGCGAGCCAGTCACGCTGGCCACGGTGTTCGCGGGTGTCAATTTCATCTGGAAGCGCAAGCCCGTGCTCGGCGCCGTGTCGCTCGATCTTTTCGCGGTGCTGCTGGGCGGCGCCGTAGCGCTGCTGCCCATCTACGCCAAGGACATCCTGCACACCGGGCCATGGGGCCTCGGCCTGCTTCGCAGCGCGCCCGCTGTGGGCGCGCTCGTGATGTCGATTGCGCTCACGCGCCGGCCCATCGAGCGCAACATCGGCCGCACCCTGCTGATCGCCGTCGGGCTCTTCGGGCTGTGCATGGTGGTGTTCGGCATTTCGCGCAGCTTCGTCGTTTCGCTGATCGCGCTGGCGGTGTCCGGTGGGGCCGACATGGTCAACGTGGTGATCCGGCAGACCCTCGTGCAGCTCGAAACGCCCGACGCCATGCGTGGCCGGGTGAGTGCGGTCAACTCGATCTTCATCGGGGCCAGCAACCAGCTGGGCGAGTTCGAATCGGGCGCCACGGCGGCGCTGCTGGGGCCGGTGGGCTCGGTGGTGCTGGGCGGCGTGGGAACCATGATGGTGGCGCTGGGCTGGTTCAAGCTGTTTCCGTCGCTCGCGCAGCGGGATCGGCTGGTGATCGCGGCGCCGGCCCAGCCCGTCAAGCAGAGCTGAAGAGGGCTGGACAGGCTCTCAGAAGACCGAAAACGCCCGGGGCGCATCGATCGTTACATCGCTCTGCGCCTCGGCCACGCAGGGCAATATCCAGCCCTCGGCCTTTTCCTCGGCGCTCAGGCCTGGCCATTCGACGGTGTGGCGTATCGAGCCCGACAGCAGCTGGCAGATGCAGGTGCGACAGGTGCCGTTGCGGCAGGAGCTCGGCATTTCGATTCCGGCTGATTCGGCCGACTTCAGGAGCGTGGTGCCGGCCTCGGCCTCGAAGCCAAGGCCCGACGGTTCGAGCCGAACCCTCATCGCTGCGGGGGTTGCTGCTGTTGCTGCTGCTCGCGGCGCTGTTCGCGCAGCATGAAGAGATAAAGGCTTTCGACCTTCTCGCGCGCCCACGGCGTCTTGCGCAGGAACTTGAGGCTGGAGCTCACGCTCGGCTCGAAGGTGAAGCAGCGGATGGGAACGAGCTGGCCGAGCTGTTCCCAGCCGTAGTAATCGGCCAGCGCCGTGACGATGGCTTCCAGCGTGAGCCCGTGCAACGGGTTCCGTGGCTGGGCCGGCTTGGCGGGCGCTGGCGATTCGTCGGTCACTTGTTCTTGAGCTTGCCGCGCGGAATGACCGCGGTGGTGATGGTGCGGACCGGCTCGATGCCGCCGGTGCCCGCGGGCTTGGGCGGCGAAGTGTCCTTCTTCGGTTTCTTGGCTTCCTTGTTCGCGCGTTGTTGACCCTTGGCCATATCTACCTCCTGTTGATGTGTGTCTGGTGCGTGTGCAACAAGCAGTTTAGCGGTGCGGCGACAATACGCGGTTCCATTTGATTTTCCGCATCCATGTCAGATTACGAAGTTCGCCCCGCCACGATGCGCGACGCCAAGGCCGTCGCCGAAGTCCACACCCTGGCCGCCCAGGCTGCCTACCAGGGCATCCTGCCCGAGGAAGAGCTGCGCACGCTGGCCCCCGCCACCCGCGAAGCCAAGTGGCGCGAAGCCATCGAGTTCAGCGAGCCGCAGGTGCAGGTTGCGGTGCTGGGCGGCGAAATCGTCGGCTTTGTCGGCTTCGACCGCTCGCGCGATCCCAAGACGCCTTCCACCGCAGGCGAGATCTGGGCTCTCTATGTCAAACCGGAGCATTGGAGCAAGGGCCTCGGCGTGGCGCTCTGGGACGCCGCGCGCGAAGGCCTCGAAGAAGAAGGCTGCACCACCGTCACCGCGTGGGTGCCGATTCGCAATGACCGCGCCATGCGCTTTTTCGAACTCGCCGGTTTCAAGCGCGAAATGAAGACCGCCAAGACCACGGCGCTCGGCACGGTGCGCGTCGAAGAAATCCGCCTCAAGCGCAACGTCGTCTGACGCGCCTGCCGCGTACGGGTATTGCCGGCGAGGGCCGCGGTTGCGGCTAAGCTCGCCGATTCTTTTTTTACACCGACCATTGCCATGGCCACCAGCCTGCTTCTGCTGCTCGACGACATCGCCACCGTTCTGGACGACGTCTCGATCCTCACCAAGGTAGCCGCCAAGAAAACGGCCGGCGTTCTGGGCGACGACCTGGCTCTCAATGCGCAGCAGGTTTCGGGCGTCAAGGCCGAGCGCGAACTGCCCGTGGTCTGGGCGGTGTGCAAGGGCTCGTTCGTCAACAAGCTCATCCTGGTGCCCGCGGCGCTGGCCATCGGCACATGGTTGCCCTGGCTGGTGACGCCGCTGCTGATGATCGGCGGCGCGTTCCTCTGCTTCGAAGGCTGCGAGAAGCTGGCCCACAAGTTCCTGCACAAGCAGGAGCACGACGCCGACACCGCGCGCCACGAGCGGGCGGTGGCCGACGAGACCATCGACGTGGTCGCCGTCGAGAAGGACAAGATCAAGGGCGCGGTGCGCACCGACTTCATTCTTTCGGCGGAAATCATCGCCATCACGCTGGGCACTGTTCAGGGCCAGCCCTTCGTCACGCAGTTCACCGTGCTCGCGGGCATTGCGCTGATCATGACCGTCGGCGTCTACGGCCTGGTGGCCGGCATCGTGAAGCTCGACGACGCGGGCCTCTACCTGAGCCAGCAGGCCAGCAAGGCCGCGCAGGCGCTTGGCCGCGGCATCCTGGCCGCGGCGCCCTGGCTCATGAAGGGGCTGTCGATTGCGGGCACCGCCGCCATGTTCCTCGTGGGCGGCGGCATCCTGGTGCACGGCGTTCCCGCGTTCGGCCATGCGGTCGAACACTGGGCCGAGGCCACCGGCGGTGTGTTCGGCGCGCTCGGATCGATGGGCGTGAACGCGGGTGTCGGCCTTGTTGCCGGTGCCGTGGTGCTCGCGGTGGTCGAGCTCGTCAAGAAGCTCCGCCGCTGAGCGCAGCGCGGCTTTTTATTGACGCCGCGCTTTGGCGCGCTGCACCAGGTCGACCACGATCAGCGCCACGCCCAGCGCAAGGGCGAACCAGCCGACCACCGACGCGCCCGCCACCATCTCGAACCAGCGCGTGCCCTGCAGGAAGCGCGGCCCCAGCAGAACGGCGGCGCCGATCAGTACGCAAAGAATGCCGCGTTCGATCGTGCGGAGTTGTCTTGAGGCCATGGTTTCGTGAGTCGCTGGTGGAGGTCGGCAGGTGCGCCATTGTCGCAAGACGAACGCGCTGCAGAATCGAACGGCAAAACCCCCAAGGAACCGCATGACCATCGAGATCGCCAAGGAAGCACGGCAGCAAGCCATCGCGTCGATCGAGCGCTACTTTCGAGAGAACATGGAAGAGCCGATCGGGAACATCGCCGCCGGCGCGCTGCTCGGCTTCTTTCTCGAGGAGGTCGGGCCCATCGTCTACAACAAGGCGGTGGCCGACGTGCAGGAGCGCCTGCAGGCTCGCATCTCCGAAGTCGACCTCGAAGTGCACGAAGACGAATTCCAGTACTGGCGCAAGTTCGACCGGCAGAAAAAGGGCAAGTGACCGGGCGCCTTGGGGCGAGCGAATGCGCTGGCAGGCGTTGTGCAGGGGCGACGCGGTCGCGGCCCGCAGAGGGCCAGCTTTCCATGAACATACACATGGTTACGCCGCCGCTGCAAAATGGGACCCCATGCAATACAACCGCGCGCCCATCTTCTCCAGGTCTTCGCTGCTGCGCAGCTTCACCGCCGTGCCGCTTGCGCTGGCTGCAACGCTTGCCGCCGCACAGCCCGATCCTTCGGGTTTCCCACTGGAAGCCGTGGGCTATCTCAACGAGGAACTGCCCCGCATGGAGGCCGCCATCGCGGCCCGCGACCGCAGCTTCTTCCACGGCGCCACGGCCCGCGTGGTGCAGTTCTCGGAGCGCTGGGGCTTCAAGGCCCAGGCGAACCCCGATCTGGCGAAGTACCCGATGTGCACCGAGGCCGTGATGGACTATGCGGTGGTCGGCATGTGCAAGCTCAACCCCTCGGGCGACGTGTGCGAGCCCGGGCTGGCACCGCGCTTCGAAGCCAACGTGCAGCGCTGCCGCGAGCTTGCCGCGCGAAAATAGCGTTCCCGTCTTTCGACGCAAAAGAACATCCCCGCACGCATGCGGGGCGGAGACACGCATGGACTACACCCGCTACCAGACCCTTGCCATCACGCGCCGCGGCATCAACGATGCGGTGCTCGATATCCAGATGCGCGCCGCCAACGGCAAGCTGCCGACGGCCGGCCATGACGGCCACCGGGAGCTCGCGGAAATCTGGCGCGACGTGGCGGCCGACGACACGGTGCGCTGCGCGGTGCTGCGGGGCGAGGGGCTGGGTTTTTCCGGCGGCGGCGACCTGGCCATGGTGCAGGACATGACCACCGACGACGCGGTGCGCCAGCGCGTATGGAAAGAGGCGCGCGACCTCGTCTACAACATCATCAACTGCGACAAGCCGATCGTGAGCGCCATGCACGGCCCGGCCGTGGGCGCCGGGCTGGTGGCGGGGCTGCTGGCCGATATTTCCATTGCCAGCAAGGGCGCGAAGATCGTCGACGGCCATACGCGCCTGGGCGTCGCGGCGGGCGACCATGCGGCCATCGTCTGGCCGCTCTTGTGCGGCATGGCCAAGGCCAAGTACCACCTGCTGCTGTGCGAGCCGGTGAGCGGCGAGGAGGCCGAGCGCAACGGCCTGGTGTCGCTCGCGGTGGACGAGGCCGACTTGCTGCCGCGCGCCTATGAAGTGGCCGACCGGCTGGCGGCCGGCAGCCAGAGCGCGATTCGCCTCACCAAGTACGCGCTCAACAACTGGCTGCGACAGGCCGGGCCCACGTTCGACGCCTCGCTGGCGCTCGAATTCATGGGCTTTGCCGGCGCCGACGTGCGCGAGGGCGTGGCGTCGCTGCGCGAACGGCGGGCGCCGAACTTCGGCTGATCAGGCCGGCGGGTAGGCGACGCCGGCCGAGCCTGATGCCCACGGCTCGTACTTCCGCATCGCGCGCTCGAACAGCTGCGACCCGGTCCAACCTGCCAGCCAGCTGCGCAACTGCGGCCAGGGCTGGCTTTCGAACCATGCGGGATCGACCATTGCGAACTGCCGCACGAAGGGCATGACGGCGGCATCGGCCAACGCGGCTCGCGCGCCGAAAAGCTGGCCCGAACCCGCGGCAAGCATTGCCTCGAGCCGCAACAGAAATTGCGAGCCGATTTCGCATGCGTTCTCGGGTAATTCGCTGAACCGCCCTGGGTATTTGTAGCGGTCGAGCTGGGGCTTGAAGTCGTTGTCGCAGGCGGCGATGAGCGCGAGCATGTCGTCAAGCGCGCCCGCCTCGGGCTCTAGCCAGCGCAGCGGGTCGTTGCGGCGCAGGGCCCACAGCATGATGTCGAGGCTTTGTTCGAGCACCGTAGCGCCGGGCAGCACCAGCACGGGCACTGTGCCCTTGGGCGAGGCGGCCAGCATCTCGGCGGGCTTGTTCTTCAAGACCACTTCGCGCAGCTCGCAAGGTTCGCCGCTGGCGGCCAACGCCAAACGGGCGCGCATTGCGTACGGGCAACGGCGAAAGCTGTAGAGAACGGGGAGGCTCGGGTGCGGCATCGAACGCGAGAGTCTATGCCGGGCCGGGCCAGGAATTGTCGCTTCGGTTAAATGCAACATGGTTGCGTTGCTCCATATAATGCAATTCTGTTGCATGTAAAGCCAAGCCTATGACCCAACGCCTTCCCGTTACCGTGCTGTCCGGCTTTCTCGGCGCCGGCAAGACCACGCTGCTCAACCACATCCTGCACAACCGCGAGGGGCGGCGCGTGGCGGTCATCGTCAACGACATGAGCGAGGTCAACATCGACGCGGCGCTGGTGCGAGACGGCGGCGCCCAGCTTTCGCGCACCGACGAGAAGCTGGTCGAGATGAGCAACGGCTGCATCTGCTGCACGCTGCGCGAAGACCTGCTCGTCGAGGTGAGCCGGCTCGCGAAGGAAGGGCGCTTCGACCAGCTCGTGATCGAATCGACCGGCATCTCGGAGCCGCTGCCAGTGGCCGAGACCTTCACCTTTGCCGGCGAAGACGGCAAGAGCCTGGCCGACGTGGCGCGGCTGGACACCATGGTGACGGTGGTCGACGCCTTCAACTTCCTGCGCGACTACGGCTCGCCCGACAGCCTGGGCCAGCGCGGCCAGTCGCTCGGCGATGAAGACACCCGCACCGTGGTCGACCTGCTGATCGAGCAGATCGAGTTCTGCGACGTGCTGGTGGTCAACAAGACCGACCTCGTCACCGCCGAAGAGCGCGGCCGGCTGATGGCCATTCTGCGCAGCCTCAACCCGCGTGCGCGCATCGAGACGTCGGAGTTCGGCCGCGTGGCGCTCGATCGCGTGCTGGACACGGGCCTGTTCGATTTCGATCAGGCCGAACAGGCGCCCGGCTGGCTGGCCGAGCTGCGCGGCGAGCACCCGCCGGAGAGCGACACCTACGGCATTCGCAGCTTCGTGTACCGCGCGCGGCTGCCGTTTCATCCCCAGCGCTTCTGGGACCTGGTGCAAAGCGAGTGGGAAGGTGTGGTGCGTTCCAAGGGATTCTTCTGGCTCGCGAGCCGGGCCACGCGCGCGGGCTCCTGGTCGCAGGCGGGTGGCGCCTGCCGCTACGGCGTGGCCGGCCTGTGGTGGGCCGCCGTGCCGCGCGAGCACTGGCCTGCCGAGGAAGAAGCGTTGCAGCTCATCCGCAAGAACTGGGATCCCGCCACCGGCGACGCGCGGCAGGAGCTGGTGCTGATTGGCATCGGAATGGACGAGGCCGAACTGCGTGCGCGGCTCGACGCCTGCCTGCTGACCGAAAGCGAAATGCGCTACGGCGCTTCATGGTGGGCCAATCTTCCGGACCCTTTTCCGTCCTGGAACGTGTAGCCGTCCCGCGGCGGCGCTCAGCCCCTGCAATCCCCGCAGGTGCCGTGCAGCGTGAGCGCGGTGCGGCGCGTGTCGATGCCTTGCTTGCGCAACTCGCGGCCGAGCCGGCTCATTACCTTGGGCAGTTCGGGGTCGGAAGGCAGCGCCAGCACCTTATGGCACTGGTCGCACTCGAAGATGTTGCCCGAAGCGGCTTCCACGTGGCGCGCAAAGCGGTTGATGCGGTCCGCGCCCACGCGGCGATCGCACAGGCCGGCCTCGACCAGGCGGTCGAGCACGCGGTAGATCGTCACGCGGTCGGGCGGGGCACCGGTGGCACCGGTGTAGGCGGCAACCACGTCGTCGTGCGTCAGCGGCTGCGGAGCGTGTTCCAGCAGGTCCAGCACGGTTTGCGCGGCGCGCGTCACGCGCAGGCCGCTGCTGCGCAGCAAGGCTTGGCTGCCTGATGCCGTGGAGGGAGAGGGCTTTGGGTGTGGGCTCATGGGTTTTGCGTGAACCGCCATTGTGTTGCATTCCGTGAGACCGCGCCCCGGGCGGCCCGAATGCGCTAAGGTCTGGTTTTTGGCGTCTCTGAATACCTTCTACCGACCATGTCCCGCTCCCCGATCGAAATCGAAACCGCTCCCCATCCCACCGCCACGGTGATCGTGATGCACGGCCTTGGCGCCGACGGAAACGACTTCGTGCCGATTGCCAACGAACTCGACCTGTCGAGCGTGGGCCCCGTGCGCTTCGTGTTTCCGAATGCGCCGGTGATCCCGGTCACCATCAACGGCGGCTACCAGATGCCGGCGTGGTACGACATTGCGGTGGCCGACCTGGTCGCGCGCGAAGACGAGGCGGGCCTGCGCCGCTCGCAAGCTGCGATCGAAGCGCTCATTGCCAACGAGAAAGCCCGCGGCATCAAGCCCGAGCGCATCGTGGTGGCCGGTTTCTCCCAAGGCTGCGCCATGGCGCTGATGACCGGCCTGCGCCATACCGAGCGGCTGGCGGGCATCGTCGGCCTCTCGGGCTATCTGCCCATTGCAGCCACCACCGCGGCGGAGCGCCATGCGGCCAATCACGAAACCCCGGTTTTCCTGGCCCATGGCCGGCAAGACCCGGTGGTGCCATTCGACAGGGCGCTGCAGTCGCGCGACGCGCTCACCGCGCTGGGCTACACCGTCGAGTGGCATGAATACACCATGGCGCATTCGGTCTGCATGGAGGAAATTGCCGACCTGAACCGGTTCCTGCTGCGCGTGCTGGCGTCATAGCGCGGCAGTTCGCGCCTGGCTCCAGCCTTCCCACCCGGCCACCCTGAAAGCGCAAGCATCATGAACTTTGCTAGCAAAACAATAGCGCCGGCCAGCATAGCGGAAGGAGGGATTCCCTGCACGAGCAGTGCCCGCGCGGGCGTGCTACCTTCCAGCCCCTCAGAAGATTGACGGGTATAACAATATGAGCAGCAGATTGCAGGAGAGGTTGGGTGCGCTCTCAACCGCGAGGTTGAAGGGGATGCGGCGCGGCATCGAAAAGGAAAGCCTGCGCGCCCTGCCGGACGGCAAACTCGCGCTCACCCCGCATCCCGTCGCGCTCGGGTCGGCGCTCACCCATCCGCACATCACCACCGACTTCAGCGAATCGCAACTCGAGCTCATCACCGGCGTGCATGCCAATGTGCAGTCGGCGCTCGACGAGCTGACCCGCGTGCACCAGTTCACCTACCGCGTGCTCGACTCGCTCGGCGACGAGCGCCTGTGGGTGTCGAGCATGCCCTGCGGCCTGCCGACCGACGAAACCATTCCCATCGGGCGCTACGGCTCCTCGAACATCGGGCGCGCCAAGAGCGTCTACCGCATGGGCCTGAGCCACCGCTACGGCCGGCGCATGCAGACCATTTCGGGCATTCACTACAACTGGTCGTTGCCCGATGTGTCCAGCGAACAGTATTTCGCCCTCATCCGCAATTTCCGGCGCCACGCCTTCCTGCTGCTGTACCTGTTCGGCGCTTCACCGGCGCTGTGTTCGAGCTTTGTCGCGGGCCGCCCGCACGAGCTTCAGCCGCTGGGCGACGGCAGCATGTTCATGCCGCACGGCACCTCGCTGCGCATGGGGCGTCTCGGCTACCAGAGCGACGCGCAGGCCTCGCTGGCCGTGAGCTACAACAGCCTTGAAGGCTACGGCGCCTCGCTGCAGGACGCGCTCACGCGCCCCTGGCCGGCCTACGAAGCCATCGGCATCCGCAATTTGGGCGGCGACTACAACCAGCTTGCCACCAGCCTGCTGCAGATCGAGAACGAGTTCTACGGCACCATCCGCCCCAAACGCGTGATCAACCCCGGCGAGCGGCCGCTGCATGCGCTGCGCGAGCGGGGCGTCGAATACGTCGAGGTGCGGCTGATGGACCTCGACCCGTTCGAGCCGGTGGGCATCAATGCGCAGACGATGCGCTTTATCGACGTGTTCCTGCTGCAGTGCCTGCTGAGCGACAGCCCGGCCGACACCCCGCAGGAAATTGCCGAACTGGCCCACAACCAGCACCTCACCGCCGCGCGCGGCCGCGAGCCTGGCCTGCACCTGCTGCGGGGCGGGCGCGAGGTGGCGCTGGCCGACTGGGGCATCGAACTGGTGGAGCAATGCCTGCCCATTGCCGCCGCGCTCGACGCCGCGAACGGCGGCACGCAGCATGCCGAAGCGGTGCAAGCGGCGCTGGCCGCCCTGCAGGACCCGGACAGCCTGCCCTCGGCGCGCGTCCTCGCTGCCGTGGAGCAACAGCACGGCAACTCGTTCATCGGCTTCATTCGCGCGCAGTCCGAGCAGACCCGGGCAGCGCTCCTGGCCCTGCCGTTCCCGCCCGAGCAGCAGGCCGAGTTCGAGCGCATGACCGAGCAATCGATCCAGGAGCAAAAGCGCATCGAGGCCGCCGACACCATGCCCTTCGAGATCTACCGCGAGCAGTACGTGTCGCCGGCGCGCCTGGGGCTCGGCCGCGGACGGATGGCCGTCGCGGCCTGACCGGCTGACGAGCCGGGCTGTCCTACGCGTCTCACCAAGGGGCAGCCCGCCTGACGACATTTGCGGGCGCCGATGGCCTACAGGCATTGGCCTGCATGACTCACCGCGCGCGCCGCCGCGCCGGAGACCATGGACAGCATGCACCCCGCAAGCAGCAACAGATTCGTATTCCGGCCCGTCGCTTGGCCGGAGATTCCGGCATGAGCTTCAAGGCCTATCTTGTCGAGGACAGCGCCCTCATCCGTGAAAACCTCGTCGGCTTCCTGCACGACGTGGCCGACGCGGACGTGGTCGCCTGCGCCAGCAGCGAGGAAGAGGCGGTGCGCTGGCTGCGCCAGCATCGCAACGACTGGGACCTGACCATCGTCGATCTTTTCCTGGAGCGCGGCAACGGCCTGGGCGTGGTCAGGGCCTGCCGAGACCGCATGGCCAGCCAGAAAGTCGTCGTGCTGAGCAACTACGCCACCTCCGACATGCGCCAGCGCTCCGCCCAGCTGGGCGCCGATGCCTTCTTCGACAAGTCGGCCGAGCTCGACCAGCTGGTGGCCTATTGCGAAACGCTGCGTCACGCGCGTGACTGAGCGCGCGCGCGGCCGCTCGCGCCGACGTGCTTTTCTGGGGTAAAACGCCACGCGGCCGCCCGCGGCGGTCATACGCATACCCCACCCCAAGCAAAGAAAGCAGAGAGCAAGAGATGACCCAAAGCACCATCGACTTCAAGGGCCGAGTGGCCATCGTGACCGGCGCGGGCGGCGGGCTCGGCCGGCAGCATGCGCTGGCCCTGGCGGCGCGGGGCGCCAAAGTGGTGGTCAACGACCTGGGCGGCGCGGCCGACGGTTCCGGCGGTTCGGTGAGCGCCGCGCAAGCCGTGGTCAACGAAATCAAGGCCGCCGGTGGCGAGGCCATGGCCAACGGCGCCTCGGTGACCGACTTCGATGCGGTGCAGGCCATGGTGCAGCAGGCGGTCGATGCCTGGGGCCGGGTCGACATCCTGGTCAACAACGCCGGCATCCTGCGCGACAAGAGCTTTGCCAAGATGGAGCTTGCCGATTTCAAGCTGGTGGTCGACGTGCACCTGATGGGCGCGGTGAACTGCACCAAGGCCGTCTGGGCGCTCATGAACGAGCAGAAGTACGGCCGCATCGTGATGACCACCTCGTCTTCCGGGCTCTACGGCAACTTCGGCCAGAGCAACTACGGCGCCGCCAAGCTTGCGCTGGTGGGGCTCATGCAAACGCTGAGCATCGAAGGCGCCAAGAACGACATCCGCGTCAATTGCCTGGCGCCCACCGCGGCCACGCGGATGACCGAGGGCCTGATGCCGAAGGAAGTGCTCGAAGCCCTCAAGCCCGAGGCGGTGGTGCCCGCCATGCTGGTGCTGGCCTCTGCCGACGCGCCGAACCGCACCATTCTTTGCGCGGGCGCCGGCACCTTCGAGGCCGCGCACATCACCCTCACGCAAGGTGCCTGGCTGGGCATTGGCGTTGACACGCCCGAGCAACTGGCCGCGCGGCTTGCCGATGTGACCTCGCGCGACGGCGAGATCGTGCCCCAGAGCGGTTCGGCCCAGGGCAGCAACGAAGTGGGCAAGGCCATGGCCAACGCGAAGAAGAGCTGACGCAACCTGTTCACGGCGCTTGACCTGGAGTGCACTCGAGCATTTCCAATGAATTCACCGGGACTTCCGGTTCATTCATTCCACGAGGAAATGCAGCCATGAACACGACGACAGACAACAAGGCGCTGGTGCAGCGCATCCATGCCGCGCTGGACCAGGGCAACGGCCAGCTCTTCATCGACAGCCTGGCCGAGGATGCCGCCTGGACGCTCGAAGGCACCACGCCTTGGTCGCGCACCTATGCGGGCAAGGCGGCCATCCGCGAAGAGCTGATCAAGCCGCTGTTCGCGCAGTTCGCGGGCCCCTACCGGAGCAAGACCGAGCGCATCATTGCCGAAGACGACCGGGTGGTGGTGCTGTTCAGCGGCGACGTGCCCACCAAGGCCGGCAAGCGCTACAACAACCGCTATTGCTACGTCTATCGACTCGAAGGAGGCAAGGTGAAGGAACTGACCGAGTACTTCGACACCGCACTGGTGCAGGAGGCGCTGCAGGCGCCCCCCGCCGCCGCCCATGACGGCTGACGGCGGCACCCCGTTCCATATCGGCGAACTGGCCACGCGCACCGGCCGCACGGTGCACGCCATCCGCTGGTACGAGGCGCAAGGCCTGGTGCCCGGCGTTTCGCGCGACGAGGGCGGCCGGCGCCTTTACGGCGAACTGCACGTGGGCTGGCTCGACCTGATGGACCGGCTGCGCCGCACCGGCATGACCATTGCCGAGATGCGGGAGTACACCGCGCTTGCGTTGCTGGGCAAGACCACGCTCCCGCAGCGGCGCGACCTGCTCGCGGCGCACCGCGCGCGCGTAACCGAAACCATCGCCGAGTGGAAGCGCGCCTTGTCGCTGGTCGACCGCAAGATCGATTTCTACGACGAGTGGATGCAGACCGGCCACCGCCCGCCGTTGATTCCGGCCGAGACGTCCGGCCCCAAGTCACCCGCGCGGAAGCCCCGCAATCGGCGGTAGGCGCGGGCGCTTGCCGGCGCTACTCCGCGATAAAGCCTGCGTCCTTGCGGATGGAGTCGCGGTCGCGGTGGTTGTTCAGCCGGCCCAGCGTGTTGTCGAGCAGGCGCTTGAGCTTTTCGGCCGCGCCGCGAAAGGCTTCGTCCAGGGTGGTGGCGTATTGCGTCACGGCCAGCGGCTGGTGGTGCGCAAGCCGTGCTTCCATCACGCAGCACTTGTTGCCCGCACCGGCCTTGTCGTGGTTCTCGTCGCTCAGGTGCACTTCGACGCGGGTCACGTCGTCGACGAAGCGGCCCAGCTGTTGCTTGATCTCCGTATCGGCCCAGCGCTCCAGCGCGTCCTTGTTGTTGACACCGTTGCTCGTGTTGACCTGAATCTGCATGCCGTGTTCCTGCTGATGGATGAACGAGCCCCTACTGTGCGCCCTAAACAGGCCCGGTGCGCGTAGGCGTGTTCCCCACCTTGGGGCAGGCATGGGATCAACTCTGGATATAGGTTGTGAGCTGCGCGATGGTCACTTCGTGGTCGGCAATGATGTCGTCCATCAGGTCCTGGATGGAGATCATTCCCACCACCTTGTCGCCGTCGACCACCGGCAGGTGGCGGAACTTGCGCTGGCTCATGAGCGCCATGCAGGCGCGCGTGCGGGTTTGCGGGGTCACGGTCATCACGTCGGGCGTCATGATCTCCGAGACCTTCATTTCCTTGGAGTTCTTGCCCTGCAGCGCCACCTTGCGGGTGTAGTCGCGCTCGGAAAGAAAGCCCACCAGTTTCTCGCCGTCCATCACCATGAGCGCGCCCACTTCGAAATGCGCCAGGGTGGCCAGCGCGTCGAACACGCTGGCGTCCGGCGAGGTGCGCCATGCCGCGGAGTCGTGGCGCTTGAGCAGTTCGGAGACGGGTTTCATCGCGGTAACTCCATCAAAAGTTTCAATTCGACCGACGCGCCGATGCGCCGCGTTCAGTCAAATGATAGGGGCGGAACAGCCCCCCGCGATGCAAAACATCTAATGGATTGCACGTGTCTCGCCGAGACGCGCGCCAACGCGAACTAAGGTGTTGGTGCCAGCACGCGGCTGAGCGCCACCGGGTCGCCGATCACCGACTTGACCAGGCCCTTCTCGTCGAAGTTGACCTGGTACTCGGACCAGCTGTCGCGCCAGTAGCGCCACGTGGGTGCGTCGAGGCTGGGGTTCTCGGCGGCAACGGGGTAGCCGATGGCCATCAGCACCTGCTCGCGCGTCATGCCGGGCATCACCTTCACGGCAAGGATGGCATTGCGGATCGCGGGCGGAAAGGCCGCCATCTTCTGCTTGGGGTCTTCGGTCACCACGTAACGCTTGGCAAAGTCGATCAGCGTGATGTTGCGGCTGTAGTCGTTCTTGATGCGCTGCGGCTTGCCGGCCAGGTCGGCGCTGAACCAGCGCATGTCGTAGGCCGTGATGCGGGCCGGCGTGCCCACGGCCACGATGCTGGTGCCTTGCTCGTCGTAGTTGATGTCGCTGATCGAGCTGCCGTAGGTGCGCATGTTGCAGCACAGGTAGCCGTCGATCATCGGGCCTTGCGGCGGCGTGGGGCGCTGGGCATGGGCAACGGTTGCGACTGTCGCGGAACCAACGGTGGCTGCCAGCAGGGCGGCAGCGGCAAGGCGCTTGAACATGGATTTCCCTCGAATGATTATTTGAAAGCGGCTGCGGGTGCAGCGCGCGGATTCTAGGGGTGCGGCACGCCGCAGCGCAGGCAAAATGGCCGTCTGCAGCTATGGAAAACGTAGCGGTGTGATCTGCCGCACGTTCCCCGTCGACAATGCGCACCTGGCCTTCGAGCCGGCCCCTCCCAGACAGAGCGAAAGAAAGAGCATCCATCGATGGCGATCCAGTGGTTCCCCGGGCACATGTACACGACCCAGAAGGCCATCACCGAGCGGGTGAAGGACATCGACGTGGTCATCGAGTTGCTCGACGCGCGGCTGCCCGGCTCCAGCGCCAACCCTATGCTGGCCGATCTCACGGCCGGCCGCCCCTCGCTGAAGGTGCTGAACAAGCAGGACCTGGCCGACCCGGCGCGCACCGCGCTCTGGCTCGCGCACTACAACGGGCTGCCGGCCACGCGCGCCATTGCGCTCGACGCGAGCCAGACCACGCCGGCGCAGGCCATCGTGCGCGCCTGCCACGAGCTTTCGCCCAACCGCGGCGGCATGGCCAAGCCGATGCGCGTGCTGATCTGCGGCATTCCCAATGTGGGCAAGTCCACGCTCATCAACACGCTGACCGGCAGCCGCAAGGCCAAGACCGGCGACGAGGCCGGCATTACCAAGCTGGAACAGCGCATCACGCTGGCCGACGACTTCTACCTGTGGGACACGCCAGGCATGCTGTGGCCGCGCATCGTGGTGCCCAAGAGCGGCTACAACCTGGCAGCGAGCGGCGCTGTGGGCCGCAACGCCTTCGACGAGGAAGAAGTGGCGCTGGAGCTGCTCAACTACCTGAAGGCGAACTATGCCGAGGGCATCACCGCGCGCTTCAAGCTGGCCGAGCACGACGCCGCCGCCATTGCCGCCATGAAGGACGAAGAGCTGCTCGACGCCATCGGCCGCAAACGCGGCGCGCTGCTGGGCAAGGGCCGCGTCAATCTGCAAAAGGCCGCGGAGATCGTCATGCACGAGTTCCGCGCCGGCAACCTGGGGCGCATCACGCTCGAGACGCCCGCGGAGTTCCTTCAATGGCTGGCCGAGGGCCAGCGCATCGATGCCGAACGTGCAGCCAAGAAGGCGGCACGCGGCAAAAAGCGCAAGCCGGGCGCCGAGCCTTCGGAAGGCCAGGCGCCCGAGGCGGGCTGAACAGGGCGCGCTCGCTCAGCGCATCTGCAGGCGAGCGTCCTTCGGGTAGCTGATGGTGTAGTCGGCCGCCACGCGCGCGGTCTTGCCGGCATCGAGGTCGAAGCTCCACATCGCGAGGCCCGGCTGCTTGTTCCAGGCCAGCTCACCCGGCTGCGGCGCGAACTGCGCGGCCACGCGCACCTGCTCGTCGACGGAAACCGGCGCGGCCTCGAGCACCTGCACCGCAATGGGCGTGCGGTGGCGGTTTTCGACGACATAGGCGCGCTGCACCTTGCGCTCGGCGCGCGAACCGACAAAGCCGCCCGTGCCCTGGCTGTTTTGCTCGGGCTCGGCCTGCACGCGCACGAGTTCGTCGCGGCCGAAGGAGAGCGTGAGCTTTGCATCGGTGGGTGCATTCCATCGGCCGCTGCCGACGAAGTTGCCATCGCGGTACAGCTGCAACGCCCCGGCCGGCCATACACCTGAGGGCTGCGCGAGTTCTGCGACCAGGAAGGCGCTGGCGTCTACGCGCGGGCTGGTGCGCGCGGCAAGCTTCGCCGTGTCTTCATGCTGGCCCAGTGCCAGCGTCACGCGCTGGCCGTTGGACGGCACGTCGATGCTCTGCGGCACGGCAAATTCGGTGGCAAAACTGTTGTCGAACACGGCCACGTCGAAAAGCGGTTCCGCAGCTTCGGCCATGGCGCGCTTCCGGTCGAGTGATGCCGCGGGCGCCGGCGCCGCCATCATCGCGACGGCCGGGCTTGCGGGTGCGCGCTGCGGCGGCTCGATGCCGATGCGCCACGCGCTTGGCGTGCGGCCCGTGGTTTCGCGGCGCGGCTGGCCGGTGGAAAGCACCAGCTTCACGCCGCGCCAGTCTTCGCCCGTGGCCTGCGCCACCAGCGCCTGGCGCTCGATGCGCACCTTGCGGGTGGCGGTGTCGAGCAGTGCGCGGTAGGTGGGCGTCCAGCCCGGGCCGTTGACCTGGTAGCTGAGCTTCACGTCGGTGTCGGCGCTGGCGGCCAGCGTGACGGTCACGGCCACGACCTGCGTGCCGTTGCCCTGTGTGCGCGTGCGCTCGGCCAGGAGCGGGTTGAGCTGGCGGTCGATGTCGGTCTGCTTGCGCTGGATCTGGTGCTGCTTCAGCAGCGAATCCTGCCCGGTGCGGCGCATCGCGTCGGTCATTGCGGCAAGGTTGCGTGCGTCCATCGGTGCGCGGGCGCCTTGCGCCGGCTCGCCGCTGCCCGAGAGCCCCTTGAGATAGCCGGTGACCAGGCCGAGCGCATCGCTCTCGGCCTGCAATGCAGCCTTCTGGTCTTCCAGGTCGCGAATGCGTCCGTCGAGCGCGCTGGTCGCGCAACGTGCGGAGAGTTCGCGCGGCTCATTGAGCACCGAGGTTTCGCCCAGGCGCACCGAGGCGCCGGCCGATACCTGCAGGCTCTGCACGTCGAGCCCGGCGGGCAGGCAGGCAAAGGTGACCGACCGGCTGCCGGCCGCGACCCGCGCCACGCGCTCCACCGTGGCGCTGCCGGGGTACACCTTGACTTGCGTGATGCGCGACGCGTCTGCGCCGGCGGCGGTTGCCACGGCCTGCGCATTGGCGCCGGTGCCGAGCACCAGGCAGGCTGCGGCAACGACGGTGGCGCGCAGGTCGGCACGGAAGAAGAAGGAGGAAGAAGAGATCGCTTTCATCGGAGCCTCGGTAGTGGATCGTTCCTCCACTCATACGGCGGGGCTTCCAAACCGGGGTTAAGTTCCGGCAAAAAAAGTGCGCTGTCGCCAAGGCAACTGTCGAAGCGGTGCGGGTCTCCCGCGCGACGGCGCCCGGCGGAGCCGCTTCGTAGAGTGGCTCTCCGTATCTTTCATCGTCTTCGACGCTCCATCCTTTCTTTTTGAAAGACCCCCATGCTCGACACCATTCAGGCCATCAACAAAACCGCTGCCTTCAATCGCTGGGCCGGTTTCGAAGTCACCCGCGCCGCCGCGGGCGAAGCCGAACTGCGCATGGAGTGGCGCGAGGAAGACATGGGCCAGTACGCCGGGTTTCTGCACGCGGGGCTCATCGGCGCAATGCTCGACACGGCCTGCGGCTTTGCGGCGGCCACGGTGGCGGGGCGGGTGCTGGCCTCGCACTTTTCGGTGAGCTGCCTCTCGCCCGCGCTGGGCCGCGCCTTCATCGCGCGCGGCAAGGTCGTGAAGGCAGGCCGCAAGCAGGTGTTCACCACCGCCGAGCTCTACGGCCAGGGGGAGGGCGACAGCCTCAAGCTCGTGGCGACCGGGAGCGCCATCCTGGTTCCGGTGGAAGAGGCTCCGCCGGTGAAGTGATTTCTGCTTTGCCGCGGGCCCGCCGGAGCTTCAATCCGAACAGCGGCCGCAGCCAGTTCAAGCGGCGAATCACCCCGTCGGTGAGTGCCCAGCAGCCGGCGATGGTCAGCGCGACCAGCAAGGCGGGCTCCAGCACCGGCCCCAGCGCGAGCGGTGGCAGCAGCGCGATGCCCGCGATGATCAGCGTCTGGTGCAGCACGTACCACGGGTACACCGACTCGTTGGCCCAGCGCAGCCACCGCCAGGGCCTGTTCAGGTAGCGGTGGCCGTGACCCAGGATGGTGGCCACCGCCAGCCACAGGTAGAGCATGCGCAGCGCGTCCATCAGCACGCCCGAAGGCGGGCTCTTCACGCCGAGCCGCAGCACGATGAAAGCCGCAATCACCGCCGCGGCCAGCGCAAGCGACAGGCGGCGCAAGCGCGCCAGCTCGCGCCACACGCCGGTGTCCGCGCCCATCCAGTAGCCGTACAGAAACACGGTGAAGAAGATGCTGTGCAGGTAGAAGTCGTGAACCAGGTTGTGCGTCGGCGGAAAGTGCCGGGCCAGCAGCATCGTCCAGAGCAATAGCGGAAGCGCCGGCAGCCATAGCAGCTTCCAGCCGCGCAGCGCGTTGAAGCTGCGGCGCATCCACTGGCCCGCGCGCGAGCGCCACAGCGGCAGCGTCAGCGCGATGAGCGCCGTGTAGGTGAACAGGTAGGGCAGGTACCAGAGATGGTTCCAGGTAATGCCGAACTCCGCGCCCGCGAACGCCTGCTTCGGCCACGGGTCGTTCATGGGCAGGTAGCGCAGCAAGAAGGCGCCGAAGCCCGGCGCCACCAGTCCGTTGGCCACGCCTTCGGCATAGGCCTGGTAGGGCACGATCACCGCCATGCCGAAGGCCAGCGGCAGCATCAAGCGGGCGCCGCGGCTGCGCAGCAAACGCCAGGTGCCCTGCTTGCGGCTCAAAAAACCCAGCGACACGCCCGAGATCAGGAACACCAGGTCCATGCGCCATAGGTTGAGCACGCGCATCGGCCACTGCAGCCATTCGGCCGCATGCGGGCTCTTCAGGTGCCAGGGCCAGTCGGCCACGTAGTACATCGCCACGTGGTACAGGATGACGAGCAGGAAGGCTAGCGCGCGCAGCGCGTCGATGTCGTGCCGGCGATCGGGCGAAATGGGAGATGCGGGAGATGCGGGCATCGGGGCTCCTCATTGAAAGCGCTGGAGAGAAGCCGCGATGGTCGTGCCCGGCCGCCGCCTGCAGCGCGCACAAGGGACGGATCGTCCCCTGTTTGTGACGAGCGGTGCCCGCCAGGGACGAAATTCGCCCGCCGGTGCGCGGATCATCGCGAGAATCCCGGGCATGGGAGATTCCCGAAAGAACCTGTACGAGCGCTACGAGCCCATCCGCCGCTGGGTGGAAGTGGGCTTCTGGGTCGTCTTCATGGCGCTGCAGGCGGTGTTCAACACGACCGTGGCGCTGATCGATGCGCGCGATCGCGCGGTGCCGCGCGCCGCCTGGGAAATCGTGACCTGGGAGGTGTCCAGCCATCTTGTGCTGCTGGCGCTGGTGCCGGCCGTTGTCGCCGTCCAGCGCCGGCTTTCGCCGCTGGCGCGCACGCATCTGCTGCGCTATCTGGCTTGGCACCTGGCCGCCAGCGTCGTCTTCAGCCTGGTGCACGTGGCCGCGATGTTCGCACTGCGGGCCGTGGTCTATTCGGCCATGGGCGAGCGCTACGACTTCGCTGGCTGGACGGGGCGCTGGGGCTACGAATACCTGAAGGACGTGCGCGCCTACCTGTCGATGGTGTTCGGCATCTGGGTCTACGGCGTCTTCATGCTGCGGCTGCAGGGCGAGGCGCGTGTGCTCGACCCGCCCGAGGCGGCGTCCGCCGAGCCCGGCGTGCATCAACCGGCGCCGCCTGCGCAGCCCTCTCGGCCCGAGCGCTTTCTGGTGCGCAAGCTGCGGCGCGAATTCCTGATTGCCGCCGGCGACATCGATTGGCTCCAGGCAGAAGGCAACTACGTCGGCCTGCATGTCAACGGCCACGACTATCTGCTGCGCGCCACGCTCACTGACTTTCTGACGCAACTCGACCCTGCCCGGTTCGTGCGCGTGCACCGCAGCCACGCGGTCAACCTGGGGCGCATCAAGGAGATAGAGCCGCTCGACGGCGGCGACGCCCGGCTGCATATGCACGATGGTTCTACCGTGCCGTGCAGCCGGCGCTATCGCGATGCGCTGCGCGCGGGCCTGGGCTGACGAGGGCGCCGCCTCTTCGCGCGTCCTGTTCCGGTGCGGTGTTTGCACTGAGAACGCTCATTTCGCGCCGATGAGCACCATGAAAGAGCATTCAGGCACCATTTTTGCTTCCTTGCGGCGCTGCCCCGAGCGATTCGGGTGCGATGCACCAATTCAAACCAAAAACTGCAAGAAGCTCCCATGGACGCACTCAAACAGGGCGCAGATGCGCTGTTCATCCTTCTCGGCGCCATCATGGTCTTTGCCATGCATGCCGGTTTCGCCTTTCTGGAACTGGGCACCGTGCGCAAGAAGAACCAGGTCAATGCGCTGGTCAAGATCCTGGTCGATTTCTCGGTCTCGACCGTCGTGTACTTCCTAGTGGGCTATGGGGTTGCCTATGGCACTCACTTCTTCGTCGGCGCGACCGAACTGGCGGCCAAGAGCGGCTACGAGCTGGTGAAGTTTTTCTTTCTGCTGACCTTTGCCGCGGCCATTCCGGCCATCATTTCGGGCGGCATCGCCGAGCGCGCCAAGTTCTGGCCGCAGCTCATCGCCACGGCCGTCATCGTCGGCCTTGTCTATCCGCTGTATGAGGGGATTGCGTGGAACAAGGCATTCGGCATCCAGGAGTGGATTGCCGCGGCCACTGGCCACGAGTTTCATGACTTCGCGGGTTCGGTGGTGGTGCACGCGGTCGGCGGATGGCTTGCGTTGCCGGCCGTGCTGCTGCTGGGAGCGCGCCGCAATCGCTACCGCGGCGACGGCTCGCTGAGTGCGCATCCGCCCTCGAACATTCCGTTCTTGGCACTGGGCGCGTGGATCCTGTGTGCGGGCTGGTTCGGCTTCAACGTGATGAGCGCCCAGACCATCGACAAGATCTCCGGCCTGGTCGCCGTCAATTCGCTCATGGCCATGGTGGGCGGTACGCTGGTGGCGCTGGCCATGGGCAAGAACGACCCCGGCTTTGTGTACAACGGCCCGCTCGCCGGGCTGGTGGCCGTGTGCGCCGGCTCCGACCTGATGCATCCGCTGGGTGCGCTGGTGGTGGGCGGCGTGGCCGGCGGCATCTTCGTCTTCATGTTCACCCTCACGCAGAACAAATGGAAGATCGACGACGTGCTCGGGGTGTGGCCGCTGCACGGCCTGTGCGGCACCTGGGGCGGCATCGCGGCCGGCATCTTCGGCACGCAGGCGCTGGGCGGCATCGGCGAGGTGAGCGTGTGGGCGCAGCTCATCGGCACCCTGGTGGGCGTGGCATGGGCTGCGCTTGCGGGCGCGGTGGTGTACGGCGCGCTCAAGGCGGCCATGGGCCTGCGGCTCACGCAGGAAGAGGAATACGACGGCGCGGACCTGTCGATCCATCACATTTCCGCGACGCCGGAGCGTGAGGTGAACTGGTAAGTGAAGCTGGGCTGAAGCGTATTTGCGGCGAATACGCTTCAAATTTGAAGCGTATGCATCCGGCTTGCTCGAGAAAGACGGGGTTGAGCGATCCCGTATGCGACTGTTCGCTCAATGTAGCTGCGGCCGGCACAAGAGCAAAAAAGCGCGGCCTGTAGCAAACTCGCCCGACCCCTCCGCTTGAATATTCACACAGCCAATGACCCAAACGCCCCCCGCCCTCGAAGTCCTCCCCCGCGACATCTCCGCGTACCGCAAGGGCAACATCGGCATCGACTACGTGCACCGCTTCGAATCGGGCAAGCCCGGGCCGCACGTGCTGATCAACGCGCTCACGCACGGCAATGAAATCTGCGGCATGACGGCGGCCACGCATCTGCTCGACACCAACGTGCGCCCCAAGATCGGCACGCTTACCGTGAGCTTTGCCAACGTGGAGGCCTACGAGTCGTTCAACGAGGCGCTGCCCTTCGACAGCCGCCAGTTGGTGCACAACCTCAACCGCATCTGGTCGCCCGAGTGGCTCGACGGCACCCAAGACAGCCCCGAACTGCGCCGCGCCCGCGTGCTGCGCCCGGTGGTGAGCGCGGCCGACCACATCCTGGACATCCACTCCACCAGCCAGCCGGTGATCCCGTTCTGGGTGTACCCGGCCTATGACCGCAACGCCGAAGCGGCACTGGCCCTTGGCCGCCCTTCGGTGCACCTGGTCATGCCCGAAGGCCTGGGCTCCGGCACGCCGCTGATCCAGCATGGCCGCCACGGCCTTCGCGATGGCAAGGGCGTGGCGCTGGTGGCCGAGTGCGGCCAGCACTTTCTGCGCTCCGCGTCAGAGCTTGCCACCGCCATCTCGCTCGACTTTCTGGCGCACTTCGGCCTCATCGACAAAGACCCGGCGGCGCCCGCGCCCGGACCGCAGCGCCGCTTCGAGCTGCTTCAGACGCACATCATCAAGTCCGAAGAGTTTGCGTTCGTGCGCCCGCTGATCGGCTTCGAGACCTTTGCCAAGGGCGAGCTGATCGCCACCAACGGCCCGGACGAGATTCTCGCGCCGTGCGATGAGTGCACGATCTTCATGCCCGCACAGCGCGTGATCGTGGGGCGCGAGGCGGTGTATTTGACGAAGCCGATCTGAGATCGGTCGGCAGATCAGGCGACGAGGCTTTCAGAGGCGAATGCGTCGCCGATGCTGGGTTATCTCAAGCCGCAACAAACAGCGCCGGGTCCACCATCGCCCGGTTCAACATCACCGACCAGTGCAGATGCGGCCCCGTCACTCGCCCCGTGGCTCCCACAGCCGCAAGCTGCTCACCGGTCTTCAGCTCATCGCCCACCTTCACATCGACCCGGCTCAGGTGGCAATACATCGTCAGCAGGCCGCCGCCGTGGTCGAGCCACACGGTGCCGCCGTTGAAGAAATAGTCGCCCGTGTCGATCACCCGCCCCGGCAGCGGTGCCAGCACAGGCGTGCCGGTGCCGGCCGCGATGTCCATGCCGCTGTGCGGATTGCGCGACTGGCCGTTGAACACGCGGCGCAGGCCGAACGAGCTGGAGCGACGGCCCGGCACGGGGACGCGCATCTGCAGCGAGGCATCGGGCCTCAGGTCGGTGAACGTGGCCATCACGGTGGCAAGGTGCGCGCGTTCGCGCTCGTAGCGCGCCTCGTCTTCGGGCGAGAGGTCGACAGTGCGCGGTGGCACGTTCAGGCGCTGCTCGCGGTATTGCTTGGGCGCCACGGTGTAGGCGATCTGTTTTTCTGCACCGCTTTCGGGGCGCACAACAATGCTTGCGTCGCCCGGCGTGGCTGCGAGCGGAATGCCCACCAGCGCCGTCCATTCGATGGCATCGCCCAGCACGAGCAATGGCACATCGCCTGAAAAGGCGGCAGGTCGTTTGGCGCTTGGGCCGAGCGACAGGCGCGCCACGCCGCCCGGCACCTGAGACGCGTGCGGCCACACTTCAGCGCGGTTGTGCTTGGGCTTTGCAGCGGGCGCAGCTGTGGCGTGCGTTGCAGGCAACGCCAGCATGCCCAGCGTACCGAGCAGTGCGTGACGGCGATTCAAGGCGGGCGAGAGAAGCTCGGAGAAATGGAGTCGGTTGCTGTGCATACGGGGTCGAATAAATGGAATGTGTGCTGCGGCGCTAACCAAGCCAGGTGCCGGGCGCCAGTCCGTCCAGCGTGTGCGGCCCGATGGCAGCACGTATCAGGCGCAGGGTGGGAAGCCCCACGGCCGCGGTCATGCGCCGCACCTGGCGGTTGCGGCCTTCGCTGATCGACAGCTCCAGCCACGCGGTGGGAATGCTCTTGCGTTCGCGAATGGGCGGTTGCCGCTCCCACACATCGGGCGGAGGATCGAGCAGGCGCGCGCGGGCGGGGCGCGTAAGTCCGTCGTTGAGTTGCACGCCTTCGCGCAGCGCGTCTAACGCCACTTCGGTGGGCACGCCTTCCACCTGCACCCAATAGGTCTTCTCCATCTTGAAGCGCGGATCGGCAATGCGCGCCTGGAGCTGGCCGTCATCGGTGAGCAGAAGCAGGCCTTCGCTGTCGGCATCGAGGCGCCCGGCGACATAGACGCCGGGAACATCGATGAAGTCTTTCAACCCGCGCCAGCGGCCCTCGGGCGTGAACTGGCTGAGCACGCCATAGGGCTTGTTGAAGCGGATGAGGCGAGAAGGGATTACTTGCCCCAGCTGTCCCGCATGCCCGCGGCGCGATTGAACACAGGCTTGCCGTCGGCGCCAGCCTTGGTGTCGCGCACGAAGTACCCATGCCGCTCGAACTGGATGCCGACGCCGGGCTCGGCCTTTGCGAGTGACGGTTCCACATAGGCCGTGCAAGCTTCGAGGCTGGCCTTGTTCAGCTCGTCCATCAGCTCGCCGCTGCCCGGGTTGGCCGCCGCAAACAGCCGCTCATACAAGCGCACCTCGGCCTGCACCGCATCGGCAGCGGCCACCCAGGTGATGTTGCCCTTCACCTTGATGGCGTCGGCGCCGGGCGTGCCGCTCTTGGTGTCGGGCACCAGCGTGGCCTGCACTTCGACGAGCTTGCCGCTCGCGTCCTTGGTGCCGCCGGTGCACTCGATGACGTGGCCGTACTTGAGCCGCACCTTGTTTCCGGGGAACAGGCGGAAGAAGCCCTTGGGCTGCACTTCCTCGTAGTCGGTGCGCTCGATCCACACCTCGCGGCCGAGCTTGAACTCGCGCTTGCCCATTTCAGGGTGGTGCGGGTGCACAGGCGCCGAGCAGTCGTCGAGTACTTCGTCGCCGCCCATGAGTTCGCCCCAGTTGGTAATGACCAGCTTCACCGGGTCGAGCACGGCCATTGCGCGCGGCGCGATGGGGTCCAGGGTGTCGCGCAGCGCGGCTTCCAGGCTCGCGTAGTCGATCCAGCCGCCGGACTTGGTGGTGCCGCTGCGTTCGCAGAACAGCCGCAGCGCCTCGGGCGTGTAGCCGCGGCGGCGCAGGCCCGCCAGCGTGGGCATGCGGGGGTCGTCCCAGCCGTCGACATGCTTTTCTTCGACCAGTTGGCGCAACTTGCGCTTGCTGGTGAGCACGTGGGTGACGTTGAGGCGCGCAAATTCATACTGGCGCGGATGCGGGCTGGCGACGAGGCCGCCCTCGGCCAAGCGGTCGAGCAGCCAGTCGTAGAAGGGGCGCTGGTCTTCGAACTCCAGCGTGCAGATGGAGTGGGTGATCTGCTCCAGCGCGTCTTCGATCGGGTGCGCAAAGGTGTACATCGGGTAGATGCACCACTTATCGCCGGTGTTGTGGTGCGTTGCGCGCCGTATACGGTACAGCGCCGGATCGCGCATGTTGATGTTGGGGCTCGCCATGTCGATCTTGGCGCGCAGGATGGCGGCGCCGTCGGGCAACTGGCCGTCACGCATGGCGCGGAAGCGGGCGAGGTTTTCTTCCACGCTGCGGCTGCGGAAGGGGCTGTCGGTGCCGGGCGTGTTGAAGTCGCCGCGGTTGGCGCGGATTTCCTCGGCGCTTTGCTCGTCCACATAGGCCAGGCCGGCACCAATCAGGTATTCGGCGGCGCGGTACATGAAGTCGAAGTACTCGCTCGCAAAATACTCGTGCGGCTGCAGGGTGCCCGGGGCGCTGGGCCGGTCGGCCAGGTAGGTCTCGTAGCCGAGCCACTTGACCGCGTCGCGAATGGAATCGACGTATTCCTGCTCTTCCTTCTCGGGGTTGGTGTCGTCGAAGCGCAGGTGGCACACGCCGCCGTATTCCTTGGCCAGCTCAAAGTTGAGCCAGATGCTCTTGGCATGGCCGATGTGCAGGTAGCCGTTCGGCTCGGGCGGAAAGCGCATGCGGACCTTGGCCGGATCGGGCATGCCCTGGGCATGGTGGGCGGCATCGCCGGGCGAGCCACCCCACTTGCGGCCAGAATAGGCACCCTGCGCAAGGTCGTTTTCGATCACGTGGCGCAAGAAATTACTCGGTGCAGCGGCCGTTTTCGCGCTGTCTTTGTCGGTCGGGGAGGTCATTGCGGCATTCTAGAGGGCACCCCCTGCCGGTTACTTTTGGCAACGTTCTTCACATTACGGCGGGCAACCGCTTTGCATTTGGCGCGTTCAATACCTACATGGGCGGGTAACGCCCCAACCAGGAGTTCAAAGATCATGAGCCTCACACGTTCAACCTTCTTCAAATGGGCCGCCGCGGGTGTCGTGGCAGCCGGCGCTTTGTTTGCGGCCACTTCGGCCAGTGCCCGCGGCGACGTGAGCTGGTCGGTGGGCGTGGGTCTGCCAGGCGTGTCCGTGGGCGTTGGCGCTCCGGCCTACTACCCGGCTCCGGTCTACGCCGCTCCGGCGCCGGTGTATTACGCACCGCCGCCCCCGGTGTACTACCGTCCGCCGCCGCCTGTGTATTACCGACCGGCTCCGGTGTACTACGCACCCCCGGCGTATTACGCACCGCGCGGCTACTACCGCGGCTATGGCCACGGCCATCGCCACTGGCGTTAAGCCGTAGCGCCTCCAAGGCGCGATTCGCAAGTCAAAAGCCGGCTCCTCTCAAAGGGCCGGCTTTTTTATGCTCGCTTGACTGTCGATTTCACATGGCGCGGAAGAGGTGGGCGTAAAGGCGGCTCACGGGAATTTTTTCGGGCCGGCCTTTTAGGTCGAGGTGCAGCTTGCCGGCCTCGTCGCGGTGCACCGCCCCTATTGCCGCGCTGCGCACCACCACTGCGCGGTGCACCTGCCAGAAGACTTCGGGGTCGAGCTGCGCCAGCAGTTGCTTGAGCGGCGTGCGGATCAGATATTCGCGCGTGGCAGTCAGCACGCGGATGTACTTGTCGGCCGCCTCGAAGTACAGCACCTCGTCGATGGGAACCATGCGCACGGTGTTTCCACCGGCTTCGCTGGCGGCAATCATCTTCAGCGGAGCCCTGGCGGCCTGCGAGGGCAAGCCGCTTGCGGCACCCGCACCGGCGGCGGCCAGCAGCTGGCGCCACTGCGCAAGGGTTCTCTCCAGTGCCTCGTCGGCCGCAGCCGGTTTTGCATGCGGGTGCTGTGAGGCCAGCGCCTGCTGCAGGCGCAGCACGGTCTTGCGCAGGCGCTCGGGCTGCACGGGCTTGAGCACGTAGTCGATGGCCTGGGTCTCGAAGGCGCGGGCGGCGTATTCGTCGTAGGCGGTCACAAAGACGAGCTGCGGCATGGGCGCTTCATCGGTCGGCCAGCGGTCGGCCAGTTCGGCCGCGGCACCCAGGCCGTCCAGGCCGGGCATGCGAATGTCGAAGAACAGCACCTGCGGCAGAAGCCGCAGCGCCTCGCGCACGGCGCTTCGGCCATCGCCCGCAGTGGCAAGCACTTGCAGTTCGGGCCATGCCGCGCCCAGTTCGGCCTTGAGGGCGTGGGCGAGCAGGGGTTCGTCTTCGGCAATGAGTGCGGTGGGGTTCATGCGAGTGGTGGCAACGGAAAGCTGAGCGTGGTGCAGGTTCCACCCGCGGGGGCGGTGGCCAGGCTCATGCGGCCCTGGTCGCCGTACACGGTGGCAAGCCGTTCGCGAACCTGCTCGAGCCCGAAGCCGCTGCCTCCGGATGGCGCGGGCTGGTTGGCATCGAGCCCAACGCCGGTGTCGCTCACTTCGATGACCAGCCGGCCGGCATCCTGCCGTGCGGTCACGGCAATCCTGCCACCTTCGACCTTGGGCTCGAGCCCATGGCGAATGCTGTTTTCAACCAGCGGCTGCAAGAGCAGCGGCGGCACCGGCGTGTCGCGCAAGTCTTCCGGCAGATCGAGCGTGTAGCGCAGCCGGGCGCCCATCCGAACCGACATCAGTTCGAGGTAGTCGGCCAGCCGCTCGAACTCCGCCGACAGCGGATGCGCGAGCGCGCGCGAGCCGCTGAGCGTCATGCGCAGGTAGTTGTTAAGGCGGTCGAGCATGGCCACGGCGCGCGGTGGGTCGGCCGTGATCAGCACGCGCAGGTTGGCCAGCGTGTTGAACAGCATGTGGGGTTCGAGCTGCGCTTCAAGCAGCTTGAGCCGTGCCTCGGTGGCGTTGCGCTGCGCCAGCTCGATCTGGCTGCGCATGTGCTTGCTACGGCCCAGGCTGTAGAAAAAGAAGCACATGCAGATGGTGGCCGTCAGCGTGATGATGATGGTGGTGGCGAGCCGGCGCTCCTCGAAGCTGCTGAAATTGAGCAGGGGCTGGTGGGTCCACGCATCGCCAATCGCATTGCCCCCCAGAAAACCGACCAGCACACCGCCCGCGACCAGCAGATAGCCCCAGGGCCCGGTCGGCCAGAGAATCTCGCGGTGTCCGCTGATCAGCAGCCGGCCCACGTCGATGAAGAGCCAACTGATCAGCCCGATCGACAGCGAATAAACCATCTGCGCGCCCCAGTCCCCGTGCTGGGTGATGGCCAGCGCCGCCGCTATGAAGCAGCAGAAGGCCACCGTGATCAGCCCATGCCTGAGCATGCTGCGGATGTTCTCCGCGCGAAAACGGGGGAGCGCGCCGACACTCATCCGCGCTCTCCGGCGCGCAGGGCCTGCCGTTCGCGCTCTACCAGCCGGTCATAAAAACTGCCGCCGGGCGCAATGAACCAGATGACGGCGCCGTGAATCAGCAGGCCCAGGCCCCATCCCATGAGCGGATACACCGCCCATGTGTGGCCGCGCGATGCGGAGACGGCCACCAGCCCGAGGTTGACCAGTACGTAGACGAAGGCATGGATGTACCAGCCCATCTTGGCGCCAGCACGGCGGCGGGCGAGTTTTTCGACATCGCGGGTGGAAGGGTTGGCTTGTGTGGTGTTCATGACGGTTCTCCAATAAACGAATGGGTCGATGGTCTGGGGCGGTCGATGAATCGGCTGGCGATCTTAGGCCGCACGGGCCTGCACGGCCATGGCGTCGGTGCGGATGGCCAGCTTCCAGAGCCGCACGGCGCGCCCCGCGAAAATGCCGCTGAAGGCGCCGTACAGCATCGGAATTGCGACAGCAAAGCTGGCCTGCTGGCGCAGTTCGGGGTGCATGGCGAGGGACACGCCCACTGCGTACTTGGTGAAGAAAATGCCCATCATCAGCACCAGCGGTACGGCGCTGCCGGCCACGTGGAACTCGCGTGCGGCCCGGTCGTAACGCGTGGTGACGGGCAGGGGCTGCTGAAGCACCAGCAGCACCAGCGCGGCGGCGGCCACGGCCCACCCAAGCAGGGCGCCCGGTGAATCGCCGAAGGCCGAGATCACGCCCGCCAGCGAAAGGCCGGTCATGGCAATGGGCATCACGGTCACCTTGGCCAGGCTGACCCGGCCGGTCAGCAACTGCCTGCAGCCAAGCCACAGGAGTAGCGCAAAAACGGCGAAGACCCACTTCGGGGTATGAAGAATGATCTGCAGCAGCATGGCGTTTCTCCGGTGAAAAGATGATTCGATGGGCCGGACTGTGCCGGCGCACCCGAGGCCGGGCCACGGGTCTGCGACGAAATGCGGGCAGGGCGCGCGGAATGCAGCCAACGGGCGCGAAACGCGCGGTTTTCCGAAGCTTTACCGATGCTTTACGGTTCATAAGACAGGAGCGCTACGATCCAGCGCTCCACTAGCGGCCGTACTTGCGCATTGCCACACCACACATGGAATCACCGACCTCCGAGCCTTCTTCCGGCGATTCGCCTGCTGTTCAACCGGTACACCCCGCCTCGTCCCCGCCGCCCCGGCCGCCTTCGCGCCGCCGGCTCTGGCTTGGCAGCCTGATTGCGCTGCTCCTGTTGCTGCTGCTCGGAGGCGGCGCCTGGTACCTCATCAACCGCAAGGCCAGCACCGCCGGCGGGCCGGGCTTCGGCGGCGCCACCGTCACGGTCGGCAATGCGCTGGCGCGCGAGATCGAGCTGCCGGTGACCATCGACGCGCTCGGCACCGTCACGCCGCTCGCAACCATCACGCTCAGGGCGCAGGTGGGCGGGGTGCTCACCGAGGTGCTGTTCACCGAAGGGCAAACCGTTGCCAAGAACCAGCTGCTCGCGCGCATCGACCCAAGGCCCTACGAGCAGGCGCTGATGCAGGCGCGCGGCACGCGCCAGCGCGACGAGGCGCAGCTCGAGGCCGCGCGCGTCACGCTGGCGCGCTACCGCACGCTGCTGACGCAGGATTCCATCGCCCGGCAAGACGTGGACACCCAGGCCGCGCTGGTCCGGCAGCTCGAAGGCACGGTCACCACCGACCTGGCCGCCGAGGCCGCCGCCAAGCTGAACCTCGACTACACCCGCATCACCGCGCCGGTGGCCGGCCGCATCGGCCTGCGTGCGGTGGACGCGGGCAATACCGTCACAGCCAACGCAACCACCGGCATTGCGGTCATCACGCAGATGAACCCCATCGACGTGCAGTTCTCGGTGCCGCAAGACCGCGTGCCCGACATCCAGGCCCAGCTTGCCAAGGGCGAGCCGCTGCCAGTCACCGCGTTCGACCGCACCCGCGCGGCAACGCTCGACACGGGCTCCTTCTCCACGCTCGACAACGTGGTCGACACCACCACCGGTACGGTAAAGGCCAAGGCCCGCTTCGGCAATGCGCAGACCACGCTGTTCCCGAGCCAGTTCGTCAACGTGCAGATGCTGCTGCGCAAGGTGCGCGCGGTGGTGGTGCCGGTTACCGCGGTGCGCACCGGTCCCAGTGGCGACTATGTGTATGTCATCAACCAGGACCGCACCGTCTCGATGCGCCAGGTGAAGCGCGGCGAGGCGAATGTCGATGTGGTGGCCATCACTTCAGGCCTGAAGGCCGGCGAGAACGTGGTGACCGAAGGCGGCGACCGCATCAAGGACGGCGCCGTTGTTCAGCTGCAGGGCGAAAGGCCGGCCATGGGTCCGCGTGGCGGCGCGTCGGGGCCCCGCGGTGCGGCATCGGGCCCGCGTGGCGAGCGCGGCGAAGGCGGTGGAGAGCGGCGGCGCCAGCGCCCGCCGCAATGACGAGCATCAGCAACAACCCACGGAACAAGCGAGCGCGTTCGCGATGAGCCCCTCACGCCCTTTTATCGATCGGCCGGTGGCCACGGCGCTGCTGATGGTGGCCATTGTGCTGGCCGGCTTCGTGGGCCTGCGCCTGCTGCCGCTGGCCGCACTGCCGCAGGTCGACTACCCCACCATCCAGGTGCAGACCCTCTACCCCGGTGCCAGCCCCGAGGTCATGAGCCGCACCGTTACCGCACCGCTGGAGCGGCAGTTCGGCCAGATGGCCGGGCTCAACCGCATGAGCTCGGTGAGCTCGGCGGGCGTGTCGATCGTCACCTTGCAGTTCGCGCTCGACCAGACCCTGGACGTGGCCGAGCAGCAGGTGCAGGCCGCCATCAACGCCGGCGGCTCGCTGCTGCCAGCCGACCTGCCGGCGCCGCCCGTGTACGCCAAGGTGAACCCGGCCGACGCGCCCATCCTCACGCTGGCCGTGAGCTCCGAAACCATGCCGCTCACCGAGGTGCAGAACCTCGTGAACACGCGGCTCGCGCAGAAGATCAGCCAGGTCAGCGGCGTGGGGCTGGTGTCGCTTTCGGGCGGGCAGCGCCCGGCCGTGCGTATTCAGGCAGACACCAACGCGCTGGCGTCGGTGGGCATTGGCCTGGACACGCTGCGCAGCGCCATCACCGCGGCCAACGCGAACAGCGCCAAGGGCAGCTTCGACGGACCGCGGCGCGCCTACACCATCAACGCCAACGACCAGCTCGTGACGGCGGACGACTACAAGAACCTGATCGTCGCGTGGAAGAACGGCGCACCGGTGCGCATGACCGACGTGGCGCGCGTAGTCGACGGCGCCGAGAACACGCAGCTGGGCGCCTGGGCCGCGCTGCGCGTGGGAGAGCGGCAACCCGTGCTGTACCCGGCCATCATCCTGAACGTGCAGCGCCAGCCCGGCGCCAACGTGATCGGTACGGTCGATGCCATCAAGAAGCAGCTGCCCGAGCTCGAAGCCTCGCTGCCGGGCTCGCTCAAGGTGGAGGTGCTGAGCGACCGCACCACCGGCATCCGCGCCTCGGTCTCGCACGTGCAGCTCGAACTCGGGCTGGCCGTGGTGATGGTGGTGCTGGTGATCTTCTTCTTCTTGCACAGCGTGCGCGCCACGGTCATTGCCAGCCTTGCGGTGCCGATCTCGCTCATCGGCACCTGCGGGTTGATGTACCTGCTGGGCTACAGCCTCAACAACCTGAGCCTGATGGCGCTGACCATCGCCACCGGCTTCGTGGTCGACGATGCGATCGTGATGATCGAAAACATCGCGCGCTACCTCGAAGAGGGCGATCCGCCGTTCAAGGCCGCGCTCAAGGGTGCCACGCAAATTGGCTTCACCATCATCTCGCTTACGGTGTCGCTCATCGCGGTGCTGATTCCGCTCTTGTTCATGGGCGACGTGGTGGGCCGGCTGTTCCGCGAGTTCGCCGTCACGCTGGCCATCACCATCCTGATTTCTGCCGTGGTGTCGCTCACGCTGGTGCCGATGATGTCGGCGCGCTGGCTCAAGCCGCAGGCCGAAGAGGGCGGGCGCTTCGGTGCCAGCGTGCAACGCTTTTTCGACCGCGTGATTGCCCGCTACGACGTGTGGCTGCAATGGGTGCTGCGCCACCAGCCGCTGACGCTCGTGGTGGCGGTGGCCACGCTGGCGCTCACGGTGCTGCTCTACATGGTGATTCCGAAGGGGCTCTTTCCCACGCAGGACACCGGGCAGCTGCAGGCACGCATCGAAGCCGCGCAAGACGTGTCGTACACGCGCATGTCCGAGCTGCAGCAGCAGGCCGCCACCGCCATCCTGGCCGACCCCGAGGTGGCCAGCGTGAGTTCGGTGGTGGGTGTGGACGCCGCCAACAACACGGCGCTGAACACCGGCAGCATGCTCATCAACATGAAGGCTGACCGGGGCAACCAGGAAGACACCATGCAGCGCTTGCGCGAGCGGGTGCGCTCGGTGGCAGGCGTCACGCTGTACCTGCAGCCCACGCAAGACCTGACCATCGATGCTGAAACCGGCCCGACCGAATTCCGCGTGTCGCTCGAAGGGGTGGACACCACCACCGTCGACACCTGGGCGCAAAAGCTGGTGGAGCGCCTGCGCTCCGAGCCGCTGGTGCGCAATGCCACCACCAACGCGGGTGCCAAGGGCTTGGCCGCCTATGTCGACATCGACCGCAACACGGCCTCGCGCCTCTCGGTCACGGCCAGTTCGGTCGACGACACGCTCTACAGTGCATTCGGCCAGCGCATCGTCTCGACCATCTTCACCGAGACCAACCAGTACCGCGTGATCCTGGAAGCGCAGCGTGAAGCCCTGGCCTCGCCGCAGCTCTTAGGCAACCTGCAGTTGCGCACCGGCAGCGGCGCGCCGACCACGCTGTCGTCCATTGCCACGGTGCGCGAGCAGTCCGCGCCTCTGCAGGTCACGCATGTGGCGCAGTACCCTGCCGCCACTGTGGGCTTCGACACGGCCGAGAACGTGGCGCTGGGCAAATCGGTGGCGGCCATTCGCGCGGCGGCAAAGGAAATCGGCATGCCGGCGAGCATGACCATGAGCTTTCTGGGAGCTGCGGGGGCCTACGAAAAGTCGCTCTCCAACCAGCTGTGGCTCATTCTGGCGGCGGTGGTGTGCGTGTACATCGTGCTGGGCGTGCTGTATGAGAGCTACATCCATCCGCTGACGATTCTCTCGACGCTGCCTTCGGCCGGCGTGGGCGCGTTGCTCGCGCTCATGGTCACGGGCAACGACCTGGGCGTGATCGGCATCATCGGCATCATTCTCCTGATCGGCATCGTGAAGAAGAACGCGATCATGATGATCGACTTTGCCATCGACGCCGAGCGGCGCGAGGGCAAGTCGCCGCGCGAGGCCATTCACCAGGCGGCGCTGCTGCGCTTCCGTCCCATTCTGATGACCACGCTGGCGGCGCTTTTCGCGGCGCTGCCGCTGATGTTCGGCTGGGGCGAGGGCGCAGAGCTGCGCCGGCCGCTGGGTCTGGCCATCTTCGGCGGGCTGGTGGTGAGCCAGGTGCTCACGCTCTTCACCACGCCGGTGGTGTATCTGGCCTTCGACCGCATGGGCCGCCGGTTCGGGCGCAAGCGGGAGGCTGTGGCCGAATGAACCTCTCCAGGCCTTTCGTCGAACGTCCGATCGCCACGGTCTTGTTGACCGTCGGCATCGCGCTGGCCGGGATTGCGGCGTTCTTCGTGCTGCCTGTGTCGCCGCTGCCGCAGGTCGACTTTCCGACCATCTCGGTGACCGCCAGCCTCGCGGGGGCGAGCCCGAGCACCATGGCTTCGAGCGTTGCCACGCCGCTCGAGCGGCGGCTGGGCGTGATTGCGGGCGTGAACGAGCTCACCTCGACCAGCTCGAACGGCTCGACCCGCATCAGCCTGCAGTTCGACCTCAAGCGCAACATCGACAGCGCCGCGCGCGAGGTGCAGGCGGCCATCAACGCGGCGCGGGCCGACCTGCCGGCCACCTTGCGCAGCAACCCGACCTACCGCAAGCGCAACCCGACGGCCGCACCCATTGCGATTCTGGCGCTCACCTCCAAGACGCGCACGCCGGGGCAGATCTACGAGGCCGTGTCCAACATCGTGAGCCAGAAGCTCTCGCAGGTCGAAGGCGTGGGCGAGGTCGAGATCGGCGGCGGTTCGCTGCCGGCCGTGCGGGTGGAGCTCGAACCCTTCTCGCTCAACCGCTTCGGCATCAGCAGCGAAGACGTGCGCGCCGCCATCCAGGCCAATAACGCCAACCGGCCCAAGGGCGCCATCGAGAACGACGACCGCCGGCTGCAGATCTACACGCCGTCGCCGGGCCGTCATGCGGTGGAATACCGCGACATGGTCATTGCCTGGCGCAACGGCGCGGCCGTGCGGCTGGGCGATGTGGCGCGGGTGATCGACAGCGTGGAGAACACGCGCACGCTGGGTCTCTTCAACGGCCAGCCCGCGGTGATCGTGCTGGTCACGCAGGAGCCCGGCGCCAACATCATCGAAACCGTGGACGGCGTGCGCGAGCTGCTGCCCGAGCTGCGTGCGCAGCTGCCGCAGGACATCGAGGTGCAGGTGGCGTCCGACCGCACCAACTCCATCCGCGCCTCGCTGCGCGAGATCGAGGCCACGCTGATGATCTCGATTGCGCTGGTGGTGCTGGTGGTCGGCCTGTTCCTGCGCAAGGCGCGCGCCACCATCATTCCGGCGGTGGCCACGGTGGTGTCGCTGCTCGGCACCTTCGGCGTGATGCACTTGCTGGGCTACAGCCTCAACAACCTGAGCCTGATGGCGCTCACGGTGGCCACCGGCTTTGTGGTGGACGACGCCATCGTGGTGCTCGAAAACACGAGCCGCCACATCGAGGCCGGCATGGGCCGCGTGGAGGCCGCGCTGCGCGGTGCGCGCGAGGTGGGCTTTACCGTGCTGTCGATCAGCCTCTCGCTGGTGGCGGTGTTCATTCCGCTGCTGTTCATGGACGGGCAGATCGGCCGGCTGTTTCGCGAATTCGCAGTCACGCTGTCGGTGTCGGTGCTGATCTCGCTGGTCATATCGCTCACTACCACGCCCATGCTCTGCGCCATGCTGCTCAAGCCCGAGCAGCCCGACGCCAAGCCGCCGGGACGCCTCGCGCGCATGTCGGAGGGCGTGTACCAGTGGAGCCTGCGCACCTACGCCCACAGCCTCGACTGGGCGCTTGCGAGCAAGGCCGTGGTCATGGTGGTGTTGCTCGCGGTGGTGGGCCTCAACGTGTACCTGTTTTCGGCCATTCCCAAGGGCTACTTCCCCGAGCAGGACAACGGCCAGCTCAACGCGGGCCTGCGGGCGGACCAGAGCATTTCGTCGGTGGCGCTGAGCGAGAAGCTGCGCCAAGCGGTCGACATCATCCACAAGGACCCGGCCGTCGACACCGTGGTGGGCTTTGCGGGCGGCAGCCGCTCGGGCGGCGGCTTCATGTTCGTCAACCTCAAGCCGCTGTCGGAGCGCACCGAGAAGACCGCGGCGGTCGTCAACCGGTTGCGGCCGCAGCTCAACCAGCTGACCGGGCTGCGCGTGTTCCTGAGCCCGGTGCAAGACCTGCGCATGGGCGGGCGCTCGAGCAATTCCACCTACCAGTACACGCTGAAGGGCGACAACCTTGCCGACCTGCGCACCTGGACCGCGAAGCTGGCCGACCGGCTGCGCCAGGAAACCGCGCTCACCGACGTGGACAGCGACCAGGCCGACAACGGCGTGGAAACCTTCGTGGACGTCGACCGCGACAGCGCCGCGCGGCTTGGCGTGACCTCGAGTGCGGTCGACAACGCGCTCTATAACGCCTACGGCCAGCGCTCGGTCGCCACCATCTACGACGAGCTCAACCAGTATTCCGTCATCATGGAATGGGCGCCGCGCTACCAGCGCGCGCCCGTGGTGCTGAAAGACCTGTACGTGCCTTCGACGCTCACCACCAGCACCACCGCGAGCGGCGCCACCACGGTCAGTTCACTGGCCAACACCACCGACGCGAGCACCGGCACCTCGACCACCACGTCGGCCAACCCGGGGCTGCGCACCGCGTCCACGGGCCAGGCGCTCGCGGCCAACACCACGCTCATGGTGCCGCTCTCGGCCATAGCCAAGGTGAGCGAACGGGCGGTGCCAAGCTCCATCGACCACCAGGACACCGAGCTCGCGAGCACCGTCTCGTTCAACCTGGGTGAGGGCGTCACGCTGCAGGATGCTCGGCGCATCGTTGCGCAGGCGGAGGCGGACATTGCCATGCCCGTGAACGTGCGCGGCAGCTTCCAGGGCACGGCGCTGGCGGCGCAGCAATCGCAGGGGCAGCAGTTGGCGCTCATTCTGGCGGCCATCGTGGTCATCTACATCGTGCTGGGGGTGCTGTACGAAAGCCTGATCCACCCGATTACCGTGCTCACCACGCTGCCTTCGGCGGGCGTGGGCGCGGTGCTGGCGCTGCTGCTGTTCCGCATGGAGTTTTCGATCATTGCGCTGATCGGGCTCTTCCTCCTGATCGGCATCGTGAAGAAGAACGCCATTTTGATCATCGACTTTGCGCTGGAGGCCGAACGCGCGCGCGGCATCTCGGCCGTGGAAGCGGTGCGCGAGGCGTGCCTGCTGCGCTTCCGGCCGATTCTCATGACCACGCTGGCCGCCGCGCTCGGCGCACTGCCGCTGGCCATCGGCTTCGGCCAGGGTTCCGAGCTGCGCCAGCCGCTGGGCGTCGCGATCATCGGCGGCCTGGTGGCGAGCCAGCTGCTCACCTTGCTGACGACCCCCGTGGTCTACGTGCTGCTCGACAAGCTGCGCCGCCGCTCCGGCAACGAGCGCCACCTGAGCCGTGCCGCAAGCTCGCCGACATGAACAGAAGAATGAACGAACCTGCCATGAAACAACGACAACGCATTCGCTCGCATCTGCCCGGCAGGCTGTCCGCGCTCGTGTTGGCCGCCATGGTGGCCGGCTGCGCCGTAGGCCCAACGTACCAGGTGCCAAGCTCGGCCGCTCCTGCCGAATGGAAAGAGGAGAAGGCTGCCGAAGGCTGGCTGCCTGCCGCGCCGGCCGATGCACTCGACCGCGGCGAATGGTGGAAGCTTTTCGGCGACGCCACGCTCGACGAACTGGCCGCCCGCGTGCAGGTGTCCAACCAGAACATTGCCGCGGCCGTGGCCAACTACGCGCAGGCCCAGGCACTTGTGCGCGGAGAGCGCGCCGCGCTGTTCCCGACGGTGTCGCTCGACGGCAGCGGCAGGCGAAGCGGCAATGCCGGCAGCACCAGCAACGCAACCAGCACTTTTGCCGTAACGCTGGGTGTCGATTGGGCGCCCGATGTGTGGGGCCGGCTGCGTCAGGCCGTGAGCAGCGCGCAGGCCAATGCAGAGGCCAGCGAAGCCGACCTGGCTTCGGCGCGCCTTTCGGCCATTGGCGACCTGGCCACCAACTACTTCTCGCTGCGCGAAACCGATGCCGAGATCGTGCTGCTCGACCAGACCATCGAGGGCTACCAGCGCGCCTTCGAGATCACGAGCAACCGCTACAAGGCCGGCATTGCCGCGCAGACCGACGTGCTGCAGGCGCAGACCCAACTCGTCAGCGCACAGGCCGAGCGCGTGGGCCTGCAGCGCACCCGCGCCACGCTGGAGCACGCCATCGCCATGCTGGTGGGCGTGGCGCCGGCCGACTTCAGCCTGCCCGCTGCGCAGTGGATGCCCACGGTGCCGGGCATTCCGGCCGGCGTGCCATCGACGCTGCTGCAGCGCCGGCCCGACATCGCGGCGGCCGAGCGCTCGGTGGCGGCCGCCAATGCGCAGATCGGCATTGCGCGCTCGGCGTACTTTCCGAACTTCGGGCTCAGCGCCTCGGTGGGCGGCAACGCAAGCCGCGTGAAAGACCTGTTCAACGCATCCAACACGCTGTGGGCGCTCGGCCTTTCGGTGGCGCAGGTGGTGTTCGATGCAGGCGCCATCGGCGCGAGCGTCGATTCGGCCAAGGCGGGCCACGAAGCCAGCGTGGCGCGCTACCGGCAGACGGTGCTCACCGCTTTCCAGGCCGTGGAAGACCAGCTCACCGCCGGTGCCGCGCTGGCGCAGCAGGAAGGCCTGCGGCGCGAAGCCTCGGCCGCGGCCGACAAGACCGAGCAGCAACTGCTCAATCGATACCGCGCAGGCCAGGTCAGTTACACCGAAGTGGTCACTGCGCAGGCAGCCGCGTTGAACGCACGCCGCACCTTGGTGCAGCTGCTTGTAAATCGCCAGACCGCCGCAGTGGCGCTCATTCAAGCCCTCGGCGGCGGCTGGCAGGCTGGGGCAACGTAATCAACGTGCCTTCAGTGCGCGTGACGGTCCATCGACCCGCCAAGGTAATCCTTGTCGGTCACAAGCACCCAGAGCGCAAGCACCAGGATGGCTGCGGACACGAGCACTGCGTTGACCATCGCGTTCTCGACAGTGGCAAAGCCGAGCACCCAGGGGGATACGGCCAGCCAGATCGCGAGCGCGCCTTCGGTCCACTCTTCCCAGGCACGCGGAACCAGGGTTGCCCCCAGGGCCACGGCGCCCAGTGCGATGCCGGTCAATACCGTGCTCCACATCGCGAAGGTCACGTCCTGGAAACCCAGGACCCAGGGCGAGACGATCAGCCACACACCCAGAATGATGTTGACCGGGTCTTGCCAGTGTTTCACTTGCTTCATGGTCATTACCTCCTGTCGCAGCACAAAGCCGCGACAGCTGTTTGACCGGGCGGCCTTGGCCGGGTTCCGCGATGCGGCACCGCAGCATGCGATTGGTTGGCCGTACCTATTTTTCTAGTTTCCGCGCGCCACCGGCGGCATCAGGTACGCGCCTGACTCGAACAGCTGCGCTTCCGCCTGATCGATGCGCCGGATCACCGGCTTGCCCGCCCGGCTTGCAAGCAGTTCGACCAGCGCCTCGGTCACGGCCACGCCTGCCGCCACCGAGGGAAAAAACGAGGGGCTGTTGATCGTGAAGAGCAGCGTTTCGTCCGCCAGCAGCGACAGCGGCGAAGCCACGCTGTCGGTAATGGCGACGATGCGGCAGCCCGCCGCCTTGGCCGCTTCTGCCACCTGCAGCGCCTCGCGCGAGTAGGGCATGAAGCTGGCCACCACCAGCGCATCGCCCTTGGCAAAGGCGCGCTGCTGCATTTCGAGCGAGCCCCCCTGGCCATCGACCAGGTGCACGCTGGCGCGAAAGAGCCGGTACACGTAGACGAATGAGAACGCGATCGGAAAGCAGGCCCTGAACCCCGCCGCGTGCACCGCGGGCGCCTTCTCGATCAATACGCAGGCCTTTTGCAGCGCCTGTTCGCTCTGCTGGTGCGTGGCCTCCAGGTTGCGGCGTTGCACTTCGAACATCTCGCCCGTGAGGCTCCGGTCCTGCGCGCGGCCGATGAGCTGCTTGGCGCGCCCTCCGTAGGTTTCGGTGCCCAGGCCCATGTCGCCGGCAAAGGCTTCCTTCAGCTGCGGCCAGCCCGCATAGCCCAGGTGCTGCGCAAAACGCACCAGCGTGGCGGGCGTGCTCTGCGCGCGCGTGCCCACGTTGCGCATCGATGTGGTCACCACTTCGTTCGGGTGGTCCAGCACATAGCGCGCCACCTGCTGCAAGGCGGGGCTCAGCTCATTGAAATGCTGGCGGATCTGGTCTCTGGCGCCCATGGCGGTGTCTCTTTGGCAGCTGCTGTTGGAACGAATGTACCGGACATGGAACAACCTAGCAGTTGACGGAACAAATGTTCCAAATAATAATCCGTCGGAAACGTTGGTTCCAAGACCGACTCCACCATCTCGCTGCCACCCGCCACCATGACGCACGTCTTTCATCGCCACCTTCGCCAGAGCCCGCCCATTGCCGCGGGCTCCAACGGCATGTTCATCCGCGACGCCGAAGGGCGTGAATACCTCGATGCATCGGGCGGGGCGGCCGTGTCGTCGCTTGGCCATGCGCACCCCGAAGTGCTGGCCGCCATGCACGCGCAACTCGACAAGCTGGCCTACGCGCACACCAGCTTCTTCACCAGCGAGGTGGCCGAGCAGTTGGCCGACGAGCTGATTTCATCGGCGCCCGAAGGCATGAGCCATGCGTACCTGGTGAGCGGCGGCTCCGAGGCAGTGGAGGCGGCGCTCAAGATGGCGCGGCAGTACTTCGTGGAGATCGGCCAGCCGCAGCGCACGCACTTCATTGCGCGCCGCCAGAGCTATCACGGCAACACGCTGGGCGCGCTTGCGGTGGGCGGCAATGCGTGGCGGCGCGAACCGTTCGCGCCCATCCTGGTGCCGGCCACGCACGTCGCGCCGTGCTATCCGTACCGCGAGCAGCGCGCCGATGAAAGCGCCGAGCAATACGGCCTGCGCCTCGCGGCCGAACTCGAGGCCGCCATCGTCGCGCAGGGTGCCGATCGCGTGATCGCCTTCGTGGCCGAAACAGTGGGCGGCGCCACGGCCGGCGTGCTCACGCCCGTGCCGGGTTACTTCAAGGCCGTGCGTGCGGTGTGCGACAAATACGGCGTGCTGCTGATCCTCGACGAGGTGATGTGCGGCATGGGCCGCACCGGAACGTTGCATGCCTGCGAGCAGGAGGGCGTGGTGCCCGACCTCATGACCATTGCCAAGGGCCTGGGCGGCGGTTACCAGCCCGTTGGTGCAGTGCTGGCGCAGCGCAAGATCGTCGATGCCATGTCCAAAGGCAGCGGCTTCTTCCAGCACGGCCACACCTACCTTGGGCATCCGATGGCTTGCGCGGCGGCACTCGCGGTGCAGCAGGTGATCCGGCGCGACGGCCTCGTCGCCAAGGTCCGCGAAGACGGCGCGGCCTTCGGCGAAATGCTGGCCGAGGCGCTCGGCGGCCACCCGCATGTCGGCGACGTTCGCGGCCGCGGCTTCTTCTGGGGCATCGAGCTCGTGGCCGATCGCGCGAGCAAGGCGCCGTTCGATCCGGCGCTGAAGATCAACGCGGCCATCAAGAAAGACGCCATGGCGCGCGGCCTGCTGTGCTACCCCTTCGGCGGCACCGTCGATGGCCGGCAGGGCGACCACGTGCTGCTGGCGCCGCCCTTCATTGCCACGCGTGCGTACCTGCAGGAAATCGCAACGCGCCTTGCGGCTTCCGTCGACGCCGTGACGAGCGCCGCCACGCGCTGACCGCTGATCTTTCTTTCTTTCTTCGTTTTTCCAATCCGCCCATTCCAAGGAGCGCTTTCATGCCCAAGCTTCGTCTGCCGATTTTCTTTGGCGCTGCCGCTCTTGCGGCGGCTTTTGCCCTGCTGTTGCCGCATGCCGCACAGGCCCAGGACAACAACGACACGCTCGCCAAGATCAAGGCGAGCGGCGCCATCACCTTCGGTTACCGTGAGTCGTCGTTCGGCTTTTCGTACCTTGATGGCAACCTGAAGCCGGTGGGCTACAGCATCGAGATCTGCAACCGCATCGTCGAGGCGGTGAAGAGCGAGCTGAAGCTGCCCGCCATCGAAATCAAATACCAGGCCGTGACTTCGGCCAACCGCATTCCGCTGGTACAGAACGGCACGGTCGACATCGAGTGCGGCTCCACCACCAACCTGGTCGAGCGCCAGAAGCAGGTGGCGTTTTCGCCGGACATCTTCCGCTACAACGTGCGCATGCTGGTCAAGGCCGATTCAGGCATCAAGAGCATTGCCGACCTGCAGGGCAAGACGGTGGTCACCACCACCGGCACAACCTCGTTCCGCCTGCTGCGCGAGGCGGACAAGGGCCGCAACCTCGAAGTGAACAACCTCGGCGGCAAGGACCACAGCGATTCGTTCCTGCTGGTGGAAAGCGGCAGGGCGCAGGCCTTTGTGCTCGACGACATCCTGCTTGCCGGCCAGATCGCGAACGCGCGCAACCCGAAGGACTTTGTCATTGCCGGCGAGAGCCTGCGCACCGAGAACCAGTCGCTCATGTTCCGCAAGGAGGATCCGGCCTTCAAGGCGCTGGTGGACCGCGTGGTGTCGGGCATGATGAAGTCGGGCGAGATGGAAAAGCTCTACAGCAAGTGGTTCATGTCGCCCATTCCGCCCAAGGGCATCAACATCAACTACCCGCTCAACGCCGACACGAAGGAGGCCTTTGCCAATCCGTCGTCCAAGGGCATCTGACAGCCGCTCTCGCATGACCCGCATCGCCCTGATCCACGCGCTTTCGCATTCGGTTGCGCCCATCAACGCCGCCTTTGAGCGCGACTGGCCCGAGGCGGTGCGCATGAACCTGCTGGACGACAGCCTCTCGGCCGATCTGGCGCGCGGCGGCCAGGGGCTCAATGCCGCAATGCACGAGCGCTTTCAGCGGCTTGCACAGTACGCGGTCGAAACCGGCGCGCAGGGCATTCTCTTCACCTGCTCGGCGTTCGGCCCGTGCATCGAGGCGGTGGCAAAGCGGCACGCGGGCATTCCGGTGCTCAAGCCCAACGAGGCGATGGTGGCCGAGGCCGTGCAGGCGCAAGGCGAAGGGCAGGGCCGGCTCGGCCTCATCGCAACCTTTGCGGCCACGCTGGTGTCGATGCCGCCGGAGTTTCCGCCCGGCATCGAGCTGGAGCCCGCGTTGGCCGAAGGCGCGCTCGACGCGTTGAATGCCGGCGATACCGCCCGGCACGACGCCCTGATTGCCGCGCAGGCCGAGGCGCTGCGCGAGCGCGGGTGCACGCGCATTGCGCTGGCGCAGTTCAGCATGGCGCGCGCGCGTGCCGCTTGCGAGCAGGCCAGCGGCCTGCCGGTATTGACCACGGTCGACAGCGCCGTGCGGGCACTGCGGCTGCGCTCGGGCCGCGGCTCCTGATAAAAGCCCGCAGCGGCACGGGGCCGCCTGAACCCGGCCTGACTCGATGCCTCGCCATAATTGGCGCTCTTTAAAGGAGTAAGCGTGGACATCGTTTTGCTGGTGAAGGCCGCTGTCATGGGCATCGTCGAAGGGCTGACAGAGTTTCTGCCGATCTCGTCGACCGGGCATCTGATTCTTGCGGGCTCGCTGCTCGGCTTCGACGACGCCAAGGCCAAGGTGTTCGACATTGCCATCCAGACGGGCGCGATCTTCGCGGTGATCCTGGTGTACTGGCAAAAGATCCACTCCACCGTGGTGGCGCTGCCGCGGCAGCCCAAGGCAAGGCGCCTGGCCATCAACGTGGTGATCGGTTTTCTGCCCGCGGTGGTGCTGGGCCTCATCTTCGGCAAGATGATCAAGGCGCACCTTTTCACCCCCGTGGTGGTGGCCAGCACCTTCATCATCGGCGGCTTCATCATTCTCTGGGCCGAGAAGCGGCCGCCAGGCTCGGTGCGCATCGAGCACGTCGACGACATGACGACGTGGGACGCCCTCAAGGTCGGCCTGGTCCAGTGCTTTGCAATGATTCCGGGCACTAGCCGCAGCGGCTCGACCATCATCGGCGGCATGCTGCTGGGCCTGTCGCGCCAGGCCGCCACCGATTTTTCGTTCTTCCTTGCCATTCCGACGCTCATCGGCGCCGGGGCCTACAGCCTCTACAAGGAGCGCGCGCTGCTCTCGGTGGCCGACATTCCGCTGTTCTCGGTGGGGCTGGTGTTCTCGTTCCTGAGCGCGTGGCTCTGCGTGCGCTGGCTGCTGCGGTACATCAGCACGCACAACTTCATTCCTTTTGCCTGGTACCGCATCGCCTTCGGCATCGTGGTGCTGGCCACGGCCTGGACGGGCTTGGTGATCTGGGCGGAATAAGCCTCAGCGCGAAAAGGAATCTTCGCCGCCCGCGTGCGCCGTTTCGGCCCGCGAGCCGAGCGCCAGTTTCCGGTAGATGGCCCTGGTGCGGCACTCCACCGCCAGCCGGGGCGCCGAAAGCGTTTCGGCAATGTCGCTGTAGCTGCGCCCTTGCACCACCAGCTCGAGCATCTTGCGTTCGCGCAGCGACAGCGTCGTGTCCGGCTCGGCCGGCGAATCAGCCGCGTGATTCGAATCCCACGCCAGGATGCGCCGCGCAATGGCCGCATCGATCGGCGCGCCGCCTTGCTCGATGCTGCGCAGCGCGATGCTGAGTTCGAGATCGTCGCGCTCCTTCAGCAAGTAGGCGACCGCGCCGGCGCGCAGCGCTGAAAAGATGCTTTCGTCGGAGCGCGTCGCGGAAACCGCAACAGCAGGCACCTGCGGCTGGTGGGCCTGCAGCCATTCGATGAGTTCGATACCGCTGCCGTCCGGCAAGCCGATGTCCACAAGAACCACACCGAAGCGCTGGCTCTCTAGAAGTTGCATGGCCGTCTCACCGTTCTCGGTCCAGACGATCTGGGGCTCGTCGCATCCGAGCGTCGACAGGATGTAGCGAAAACGTTCCTGCATCGAAGGATCGTTCTCGACAACGAGCGTCGGACTCAGCGAAACGGCTTCAACGGCTTCCTGGTAGGAAGTTGACATTTGCTCGACATTTTGAAGCGGCGACCGATGAACTGGGACGTTTTTACTTATTTTCGTCCATTGTTACCGATGATTGCAATTTGTATCGCCCGGTTTATTCCGTCTTGACAGGCATGCGCAACGCGAGCTGAGTGGCACCTGGCCGAGACTCCAGCCGAAGCTCGGCGCCCAGCCTACGGGCGCGCGCGTGCAGGCTGCGCAGACCCGAGCCGCCGCCCTTGGCAGCGTCTGCCACGACAAACCCTTGCCCGTCGTCGCGTACGTCGAGTTGCAGGTCGGAGCCGGCGCAGGTTACGGCCACGTCCACGCGTCGGCCGCCGCTGTGCTTGAGGGTGTTTGTCAGGGCCTCCTGCAAAAAGCGCAGCAGGTCGAGGCTTTGCGAGGGAGGCAGCTCGAGCGTCTCGACGCCTGACACCTGCCACCGGCAGTCGATTCCGTTGGCGTCGAGCAACTGGGAGGTGCGATGCCGCAAGGGCGCCAGCAGCTCGCCGAACGCACAGGCGCCGTCGTGCCGGCCCGTGGCCTCGATGATGAGCCGCAAATCGTCGCGCAGGCTCTTGAGCATTGCGAGCAGGGCGGATGCTGAAAGCTCCTCGGGCCTGCGCTCGAGCGTTGCAATGCTGCCGACCAGCATGCCGCCCAGGCCGTCGTGCAGGTCGCTCGCAAGGTTGACCCGCTCGCCAATGCGCGCATGCGCGAGCTCCAGCGCGTGCTGCTGCGCAAGCGTGGCGGCCAGTTCGGCCTTGGCGGCGCTCACTTCCTCGATCAGCTCGGTGTTGAAGTTCTCGATGCGCTTCAGGCTGCTCACGAAGCGGCCGGCCTGCGTCAGCGCCATGCCCAGCAGCAAGCCGTACGAGGACATGGTCGTGTAGTAGATGTTGCTGTCGATCACCTGTGTGAACACCAGCAGGTCGTGCGCGCCGGTTACCGCCGACAGTGCCATGAAAGGCGCAAGCGACCGCATGGGACTGCCGCGATGCCGGGCGGCGTGAACCAGCGAGGCGCAGTTCACGGCAATGATCGTGAGGCCGCCCACCAGCGTCCAGAGGGCGCGGTGAGTGACCAAGTTCGCTAAACCGGCAAGCCACAGGTCGAGCACGCCAGCCACCGCAACCAGCAGCGCGAAGCCTTCCAGGCGCGGCATGCGCCGCTCGCAGAAGCGCAGCGCAAAAATGGCGTATGACACGCTGAACAGAAGCAGCAGCGAAGTGTTCGACGCCTGCCAGCTGTGGCTGCTCGCAAACGGCCAGGGGCTGGTCGCGATCTGGTTGTAGCCGAACAGGAGCCACAGCACCGACATCAATGCGAACCAGCCATAGGCCGTTTCGCGCCGCCGCAATAGCCACAGCGCAGCGAAGAAGGCGGACACCGCCGCGCTCACCGCCAGCCCGAGCATCTGGAGATCGCGGCGCAAGAGACGCTCGTGTCCGTATGACGCCTGCATGGCCGCCGGCGGACCGAGGCTGACCGGACCGAGGCCTGCCTGATAAGCCGAAAGACCCGAAACCCGTATCAACAGCGTGTTGCGGCCCTCGCGCAGCAGTGGCGGCGCCAGCAGCCAGTAGCGCGTGCTGTTCCACGCCCGGGTCAGCGGTTCGATCAGGCTTTCGTCGCGCCAGATGGGTGTGCCGTTGAGCGACACCGCACCGGCCATGTTGAGGTAGTGCAGCAGCAAGCCGGTTTCAGCAACGTGCGCGGGCTGGTCCCAGGTCAACCGGTACCAGACCACGCCGTCGAAGCCGGGCCAGCGCGCGGCCCAGCTGTCGGGCAGGGTGACCGGTGTCCAGCCACTGGCGGGCGGGGCGATTTCGTCCCAGCCCGCCCCGCGCACCGCTTCGATATGGAGTTCAGGGGCCTGCTGTTGCGCCAGCGCCGTGCCGGCCGGGAAGAGAAACAGAAGGAGGAGGAAGAAGGGGCCGAACCGCGCAGTAGGCCATGCCGCGAGGCCTGGGCGCGCGGCCTGCGGGGGAGATTCTTCGTATGGCATTTACCAGCTTTCGGGGATGGCTTGGTCGAAATGGGAAATACACACTTCGTCTTACTTGTTTTATTTGCTTTCAAGAAAGATGTCCATGCCCACACAGATCCACGCCGACAGCGACAAAGGCGGCTTGCACAAGGCGCCGGTAAAACGGCGGCTGGTGCGCGCGCGCCGGTATTTGCCTGTGTTCGCCCTGCTGGTCGGCGGGAGCGTCTACGCGGCCGGATTTGTCGATGGCACCGCGGGCAATCTCGGGCCGGGAACCATCAACGGGACGGCGGGAACCGGCGGCACTGCAGCCAGCCTCTCGGGAGACGGGGCCACCGCGCTCGGTGCGGGCGGCGATGGCGGCATGGGAACGGCCGGTGGCACCGGCGGCACCGGCGGGGCGGGGGCCAGCGCAACTGCGAACGGGGCAACGGCCATCGGAGGCGGAGGAACCGGCGCACTCGGCGAGGCGGGGGGAACGGGGGCACAGGGGGGCGTGGGGCCCAAGCCTCGGCGGGCGGCGCGATCGCGCTTGGCGCCGGAGGCGCGGGCACCGAGGCTTGTTGCCTCTACACCGGCTTGGCAGGCGGCAACGGCGCGCAGGCTTCGGGCACTGCCGCGATCGCCATCGGGAGCGCTTCAGGCACCAGCCAAGGCGTCGTGGCATCCGGCAGCGGCAGCACTGCGATCGGCGGCGCCAACGGCGGCGCTTCGGGCGCGGCCGCATTGGCCACGGGCAGCGTGGCGATGGGTTCCGGCAGCCGGGTTGCAAGCGGCGCGAACGGCAGTGTGGCCATCGGCGCGAATTCTGTCGCCACGGCGGCCAACACGGTGTCTTTCGGGGCCGCAGGCCAGACGCGCGGCCTGGTCAACGTGAGCGCCGGAGCGGTGACTGCCGCAAGCACCGATGCAGTCAACGGCAGCCAGCTGTACACCGTGCAGCAGACAGCCAACACGGCGGTATCCGCAGCCTCGGCCGCACAAGGCACGGCCGACTCCGCGCTTGGCCTGGCGCAGAACTCGGCCCAGTACGGCGCGGGCGGCACTTCGCTGCAACTCAATGCCAACGGCGGCGCCGGCACCACCATCAGCAACGTCGGTGCGGGTCAGGTGGCAACCGATGCCGCCAATGTCGGCCAAGTGCAGCAGGCCCAGCAGACCGCCATCACCACGGCAAACAACTTCACCGTCCAGCAGGTCACCGCATTGCAGGCCTTGATGAACCAGGCATTGTCCAGCGGTGTCTGCGCGGTGGGCGCGGGCGGAGCGGTGGCCTGCGGGCCAGGGGCGGGCGCGAGCGGTGCCGGCAGCACGTCGATGGGCACCAATGCACAGGCCAACGGCCAGGACACTGTTGCCGTCGGCAATGGCGCGCAAGCCAGCCATGCGGGTTCGGTTGCCATTGGTGCCGGCGCCAGGGCGCTGGCAGACCCCACCACCGCCTTAGGCAACAACGCGGTGGCCACAGGCAACAACGCCGTGGCGCTCGGTGCCAACACACTGGCGTCGGGCAGCAACGCAGTGGCGCTGGGCCAGGGTTCCGTGGCCGACCGCGACAACACCGTGTCGGTGGGCAACGCCGCGGCCGGTCTGTTGCGCGGCATTGCGAATGTCGCGCCCGGCCTGCTGGGCACCGATGCCGTCAACGTCAACCAGCTGCAGCAGGCGGTGAGCAACGCGACCAGCCAAGCCAACGCCTTTGCGGCACAGGGCGTTGCAGCCGCACTGGCCATGCCTTCGATGCCGACCTTGGCCGTCGGCAAGAAATGGATGGGAGCCGCCGTGGGCAACTATGCGGGTGCTGCGGCGGTCGGCTTCGCTTTCGGCTATCAGGTCAGCGACAACTTCAACCTGGGGCTGGGTGTTTCCACCGCAACCAGCAGCGGCAGCAGCAACCGCATTGCTGCCCGCGTGCAGGCGGGCTACGCCTGGTAAGCCGCGGAGAGAAGAAAAAAGCCGGCGCCGCTCACTGGAGCAAGCCGTGCCTGCGGGCCTGGTAGACAGCCTCGGTGCGTGAGTTGACGGCCAGCTTGCGATAGATGTTCTTGGTGTGGCATTCAACCGTCAGCCTGGAGATCGACAGCGACTCGGCCATGTCCCGGTTGCTGAACCCTTGCGCCACCAGTTCCAGAATCTCTTGCTCTCGCGGTGTCAGCGCCACGGCAAGCGGGGCTGGCGCGTCGGCCGCCATCACCGGCGTAGCCATCTGCGTTGCCAGCCAGGCGAGGATGTGGCGTGCAATGGCCGGGTCGATCGGCGCGCCACCTTGTTCGATGCTTCGCAGCGCAATGCTGAGCTCGAGGTCGTCGCGCTCTTTCAGCAGGTAGCCGACGGCGCCGGCACGCAGCGCTGCAAAAATGGTTTCTTCGGTGCGCCAGGCTGAAATCACCACGGCGGGCACCCTGGGATGCGCCGCCTGCATCCATCCGATGAGTTCGACGCCGCTGCCGTCCGGCAGGCCGATGTCGACCAGCGCGACCCCGAAGCTCTGTGTGCGAAGCAGTTCCTTTGCCGAGGCAATGCTCTCCGCCCAGGCGATCTGCGGTCCGCCGTAGCCGAGCATGGCCAACACGCGGCCCAGTCGTTCGCGCATTGCGGGGTCGTCTTCGACCACCAGCGAAGGGCTCAGGGAGACTGCTTCAATCACTGCCGGGTGGGAGGAAGGCATGGGGCTCCAATCAGTCCAGCAGATTGCGCAGCGCCGCCTCGACCGCTGCTGCAGTGGCAAGCGGCTTTTCCATGGGGAAGAGGTGCGTGCCATCGAGCATTGCAATGCGCCCTTTGGTCACCTTCTGGGTCATGGCCATGCCGACCTGCTTCATCTCGGCCGACAGGCGCCCGCCGATGAAGGCCGCCTTGCATTTGAGCGGGTGGCGGCGCAGCAGCGCTGCTAGGTTGTGGGGCAAGGTGTTGTAGATGGCCGTTTCCACGTTGCGGTCGAAGCTCAGCTCGCGCGTGTCTTCGCTGTCGAAGGTGCCGTGGTCGATGTAGTCGTGCAGCACCTGCTCGTCCCACTTGGCAAAGGCCTTCTTGCTGCGGAAGTGCTCGAACACGGCCTCCCTGTGGTCCCACTTGTTCCTGCGCCTGCGGCTGATGGCGCCGGGCGAGACGGTCTTCATCAGCGGGGTGCGCTTGACCAGGCTCAGCGTGTTTGCGCGCCAGCCGCCCAGAATCGGCGAGTCGAGCAGCACCACGCCCCGGGCGAGCGCCGGATGCAGTGCAGCGCACATCAGGCTCAAAAATCCGCCGAGCGAATGGCCGACCAGGAACACCGGGCCGCCGGTACGGTCGGCGTGCTGCTGTGCGAAGTCGGCCAGCTGCTGCACCAGGTGCGGCCAGTTGTCGGTAACGGGGTACTTGGGGTCGTGCCCGAATTTCTCGATGGCATCGACCTCGAAGCCGCGGTTGCGCAGGCTGTCGAGAACGACGCGGTAGGTGCTCGCCGGAAAGCTGTTGCCGTGCGAGAAGACGATGGGCGGCATCGCCATGGCTGCAGCCGGGCTCAGATGAGCTTTTCGTCGGGCGTGGAAATCTTGCGCAGCGGACTGTGCCGCGTGGCCGGCATCTTCAGCGGGTGCTGGGTGGCGGAGTCGTCCCACACCGGGTCTTCAATGCTGTCGAACACCTCGCGCAGCTTCTGGCCCCAGCTGTTGTGCATCATGCGGTAGTAGGGGTTGTCGGCATCGATGCAGATCACGCGGTCGGTCTCGAACTTGTTGGCCTCGTACACCACCAGGTCGAGCGGCAGGCCCACCGAGAGGTTCGACTTCATGGTCGAGTCCATCGACACCAGCGCGCACTTGGCGGCCTCGTCGAGCGGGGTTTCAGGCGTGAGCACGCGGTCGAGCACCGGCTTGCCGTATTTCGATTCGCCCACCTGGAAGTAGGGCGTCTCGGTGGTGGCTTCGATGAAGTTGCCCGCCGAATACACCAGGAAGAGGCGCATGCCTTCGCCCTTGACCTGCCCGCCGAAGATGAACGACACGTTGAAGTCGAGCCCCGCATGCTTGAGCGCCTCGGCGTCGCGGTCGTACACGTGGCGCACGGCCGAGCCGAGCACGCGCGCGGCGTCGAACATGCTCTTGGCGTTCCAGATGGTGATCGGGTCGCCTTGCGAGCCGTCTTCGCGGGTTTCGCGCAGTTCCTCGATCTGCAGAATTTCGCGCACCGATTGCGAGATGCTCAGGTTGCCCGAAGACAGCAGCACCATGACGCGGTCGCCCGGCTGCTCGTAGACGATCATCTTGCGGAAGGTGCTGATGTGGTCCACCCCCGCATTGGTGCGCGAGTCGGAGAGAAACACCAGTCCGGCGTTGAGTTTGATGCCTACGCAATAAGTCATTTTTTCATCTCGCACGAAGAATGCCCGCTCACATGGCGCTGCGTTCGCGCGTGTTCAGTTTTTGTAAGGCATAGAGCGCGTCGAGCGCCTCCCGCGGCGTCATCGCATCGGGGTCGAGCGCGGCCAGGGCGGATTCTACGGCGCTGGCCATCGGCGTTTCGGCCACCGGCGGAGGCGCGAACAGATCGACCTGCGCGCGCGTCTGGGCATGCTGCGATTCCAGCGCCTCGAGCGCCTGCCGCGCATGGTTGACCACAGCGGCGGGCATGCCCGCGAGCCGCGCCACCTGGATGCCGTAGCTCTTGCTGGCCGGGCCGGGCTGCATTTCGTGCAAGAACACGATGTCGCGGCCCGCCTCGGTGGCGCTCACGTGCATGTTCACCGCGCAGTGGTGCGTGGCCGGAAACTCGGTCAGCTCGAAGTAGTGGGTGGCAAACAGCGTGAAGGCCTTGCTGCGGTCGTGCAGCTGGGCCGCAATGCCGGCGGCCAGCGCCAGGCCGTCGAAGGTGCTGGTGCCGCGGCCGATTTCGTCCATGAGCACCAGCGACTGCGCGGTGGCGCTGTGCAAAATTTGCGCAGCCTCGGTCATCTCGAGCATGAAGGTCGACTGCGCATTGGCCAGGTCGTCCGCGGCGCCAATGCGGGTGTGAATCGCGTCGATGGGCCCGAGCCGGCACGCCGCCGCCGGCACGTGCGAGCCGATGGAAGCCAGCAGCACGATGATCGCCACCTGCCGCATGTAGGTCGACTTACCGCCCATGTTGGGGCCGGTAATGACCTGCATGCGCTGCTGCGGCCCAAGCACCGTGTCGTTGGCGATGAAGCCGCCCGACGACTTTTCGGCCAGCCGCGCTTCCACCACCGGGTGCCGGCCCTCCTGGATCTCGATGCAGGGGTGCGAAACGAAGCTCGGCGCGCGCCAGTGCAGCGTGTGCGAGCGCTCGGCCAGCGCGCACAGCGCGTCGAGCGTGGCAATGGCGCCGGCCAGTTGCGTGAGCGCGGGCACCGAGGGCTGCAGCGCATCGAGCAGCTGCTCGTAGAGCCACTTTTCGCGGGCCAGCGCGCGGTCTTGCGCGCTCAGCGCCTTGTCTTCGAAAGCCTTGAGCTCGGGCGTGATGAAGCGCTCGGCGTTCTTCAGCGTCTGGCGGCGGCGGTAGTTGTCGGGCACCTTCGAGAGCGCGCTTTGCGTCACCTCGATGTAGAAGCCGTGCACGCGGTTGAACTGCACCCGCAGGTTGCTGATGCCGGTGCGCTCGCGCTCGCTCACTTCGAGCTTCAGCAGAAAGTCGTCGCAGTTCTCGCTGATGGCGCGCAGCTCGTCCAGCTCGGCGTCATGGCCGGTGGCAATCACGCCGCCGTCGCGCACCAGCGCCGACGGGTCGGGCTTGATCGCGCTTGCCAGCAGGTCTGCGCAGCCGGGCGGCGGCGCAAGCCGCTCGGCAATCTGGTCGAGCAGCGCGGTAGAGCCGGGCAGCAGCGGCGACAGCTGTTCTGCCTTGGCCAAGGCGAGCCGCAGCGCCAGCAGTTCGCGCGGGCGTACCTGGCGCAGGGCAATGCGCGCCGCAATGCGCTCCACGTCGCTCGTGTTCTTGAGTTGTTCGCGCAGCGTGCGCCAGGGCGCGGCCGTGCCACCCAGCACCGTGGACTGCAGCGCGCCAATGGCTTCGAGCCGCGCCTGCGCCTCGCTGCGGTCGCGCCGCGGCGAAAGCAGCCAGCGCTTCAGCAAGCGGCTGCCCATGCCCGTCATGCAGGTGTCGAGCAGCGAAAACATGGTGGGCGAATCTTCGCCGCGCAGCGTTTGCACCAGCTCCAGGTTGCGCCGCGTGGTGGGCGGCAGCTCGATTAGGTCGCCGTCGCGCTCCACCGAAAGGCGCTGCACGTGCGAAAGCGCGCGGCCCTGCGTGTGCTCGGCATAGCCAAGCAGCGCGGCGGCGGCGGCATGCGCGTTGGCGAGCGATTCAGCGTTCCACGCGGCCAGGCTCTTGCTGCCCATTTGCTCGCTGAGCTTGCGTTCGCCAAGGCCGCCGTCGAACTGCCAGGCCGGGCGAATCGAGAGCGTGAAAGGCGTGGCCGCGCGCGCGGCCTTCAGTCGCTGCTCGAAGGCGGGGGTGACCTCGGCGCTGTAGAGCAGCTCGCTCGGCGCGATGCGCGCAATCCAGGTTTCGAGCGCGTCGGCCGGGCATTCGGCCAGCCGCAGCTCGGCACCCGTCACGCTGAGCCACGCCAGGCCGCAAAAGTTGCGCGTGCCCGCATGCACCGCCAGCAGCAGCGATTCGCTCTTGTCGTTGAGCAGCTCCGAATCGGTCAGCGTGCCGGGCGTAACCACCCGCACCACCTTGCGCTCCACCGGCCCCTTGCTCGCGCCGACCTCGCCCACCTGTTCGCAAATGGCAACCGATTCGCCCAGCTTGATGAGCCGCGCAAGATAAGTGTCGACCGCGTGGAAGGGCACGCCGCACATCACCACCGGCTGGCCTGCCGACTGGCCGCGCTGCGTAAGGGTGATGTCGAGCAGGCGCGCGGCCTTTTCGGCGTCGGCCCAGAACAGCTCGTAGAAATCGCCCATCCGGTAGAACAGCAGGGTGTCCGGATGGTTCGCCTTGAGGCCCAGGTACTGCGCCATCATGGGCGTGTGCCCGGAGAAGTCGCTGGTCGAGGGAGAGGGTTGGGCAGTCGTCGTTTTCACTCGGGCGATTATCGGGGACGAGCGAGTGGCAAGCCGGTGCCCATTGCGGCGGTTGCGGCCGGCCGGCGTGCACCCGCCGCTCTAAAATCCGCTGACGCAAACCCCGCGTGAAGAACAAGGCGCCCATGGCTCACCCGGATGAATTCAAAGGCCCTGGAGCGGACGCGCTGCCGGACACCGCCACCTTGCCCGCAGAGTTTGCCGCGCTCTACCTCTGCATGTCGCCTGCCCAGCTTGCCGACCTGCGCAAATCGAAGCGGCCCGACGGTCGAGCAGGCAACGGCCCGCCCGTCATCAGGCCGGTGGAAGGCGGTGCAGCCGGGTCGAAAGACCCGCTGCTCTACACGCTTGGCACATTGCGCAACTTCGCAAAGGCCCACACCGCCCCAACGGCGTTCGACACCGCGTTGAACTCCGGAATGCTGGGCTGGGTGTCCGCCAAGCTGCCGTTCTTCGCCGAGCTGGAACCCCGCGTCAAGCGCGGCAGGCGAGTGCTCATAGGCGGCGCCTGGGACCGGGCCGACCCCCTGCGCGAAAAGCGCTTCACGGAACTGGCAAAGGGCCGCATCCGCTTCACATCACTGACCTGCGCCGAAGCCGCGGCCAGCCTGTGGGCCGACGTTGCAAGCCACTCTGCGTTCGCCCAAAAAGGCTTGGCGCTGTTCAAGAGCGAGACGCAGGCAATCGAAGCTTCGCTGGCCGCCACCGCGGCCCTGGCGGCGGCGTCGAATCCGGATGCGGCGGCCTGACCCCATTTCAAGATCGACCATGGACGAGTACCGATGCTGATCAACTGCGTGGCCTACGAAAACGGCGCCAAGCTCGCCGATATCCCGGTCGAGGACATCAGCGAGTACATCGTCCGCCCCGGCTGCTTTGTGTGGGTGGCGCTGAGCGACGCCACGCCCGAAGAGCTGGCGCAGATGAAGGACGAATTCAACCTGCATCCCCTGGCGGTGGAAGACGCGCACCACGGCCATCAGCGCCCCAAGGTCGAGGAATACGGCGACTCGCTCTTCGTGGTGATGCACCTGGTCGAACCCTCTACCGAAGGCGAGCACACCTTGAACGTGGGCGAGGTCGACGTGTTCGTCGGCAAGAACTACGTGCTTTCGGTGCGCAACCGCAGCCAGCAGGGCTTTCTGGGTGTGCGCGAACGCTGCGAGCGCGAGCCCGACTTGCTGCGCAACGGTGCGGGCTTTGTGCTGTATGCGCTGATGGATGCGGTGGTCGATCGATACTTTCCGGTGATCGACGCGCTCGAGGTGGAGCTTGAATCCATCGAGCAGCAGATCTTTACGCAGGGCGGCGCGGCGCGCGACAAGATCAAGCAGCTTTACGACCTGAAGCGGCGCAGCATGATCCTCAAGCGCGCGGTGGCGCCGCTGACCGAGGCGGCCGGCAAGCTGCACGGCGGGCGAGTGCCGCAGATCTGCGTGAGCTCGCAGGAGTACTTTCGCGACGTGGCCGACCACCTGGTTCGCATCAACGGTTCCATCGACGCCATGCGCGACACCATTGGCACGGCCATTTCGGTGAACCTGTCGATGGTCACCATCGAAGAGAGCGAAGTGACCAAGCGGCTTGCTGCCTGGGCCAGCATTTTTGCGGTGTGCACTGCGTTTGCCGGCATCTGGGGCATGAACTTCGAGCACATGCCGGAGCTGAAACTTCGCTACGGCTATGCGGCCGCGCTGGCGCTGATGGGCGGCACCTGCAGCTATCTTTACTACCGCTTCAGGCGCGCCGGCTGGCTTTGAATAGAAGGCTACTCGTCGTGCGTGTCGTGCGTGGCCACGGCACCGCGGCGCCAGTAGCCTGACGCGCGAACCCACTTCGGATTGGCGCCGCGCTCGCCCACCAGGTGCGCGCGCAGGGCCTTTGCAATGGCCGATTCGCATCCCACCCAGGCGTGAAAGTCACCCGCCGGCAGCTTCATTGCCTTGAGCGCATCGAGCAGCACCGGGCTCAACCCCGGTTCCGCGCCCTTGCGGTGCACCCACTGCAGCGTGAGCTCAGCCTGCGTTTCGAACGGCACCTGGTCCGCCTCGCTGTCGACCTCGGCCATCACCACCACGCGCGCACCGGCCGGCAGCTCGGCCAGGCGCCGTGCGATGGCGGGCAGGGCGGTGTCGTCGCCGATCAGCAGGTGCCAGTCGAAATCGGTCGGCACGATGAACGAGCCGCGCGGCCCGCCCACGCCGATCACGCTGCCGGGCTTGGCCTGTTCGGCCCACTGGGTGGCGGGGCCGGCTTCGTGCAGCGCGAAGTCGAGCTCCAGCGTGTTGGCCTGTGCGTCATACCGGCGCGGCGTGTAGTCGCGCATGGTCGGCCGGCCGCTTGCGGGCCACACCGGGCCGTCGGGCCCCATGGTCGGCAGCGTGAGCTCGCCTGTCGTGGCATCGGGAAAAAAGACCTTCGAGTGGTCGTCGAAGCCCGGGCTCGTGAAGCCCGCGAGGTCGTCGCCCGTGAGCGTGACGCGGATCAGGTGCGGCGTGATGCGCTGCACTGCTTTTACCGTGAGCCGGCGAAAGCGAAGCTCGTGCCGCACGCGGCGCGGCGTGCGGTCGGGCAAGGAGGATGCGGTAGATGTGTCGGTCGAGAAGTCGGTCATTTCAGAAAGAACTTTCTAGATGCGTTCCAGTTGCTGGGCGGCGCTGTCGAGCACCGCGGCGAAATCGTGGGCTTGTTGTTCTGTAAGGGGCGGGCCCGAGAGGCGCATGCGCATGGCGAGCTTCAGGTTTTCGATGGCGCGCGTTACCTGCGGCGGGCGCCCGCCGCGCGGGCCGGCGCCGTCGACGCCGCCGTTCATGCGGGCCATCATCGCGTCGGCCGTGTCGCTGTTGGCGGCCAGAAACTCCTGGCCGCTGGCCGTGATGCTGTAGCGCTTGCGCCCGCCTGTGTCGGCGGTTTCCACGCTCAGGTATCCCATTTCTTCGAGCAGCGTGAGCGTGGGGTACACCACGCCGGGGCTCGGCGCATAGCTGCCGCCCAGGCGGTCTTCAATGGCCTTGATGAGCTCGTAGCCGTGGGCCGGCTTGTCAGCAATGAGCCGCAGCAGCACAAAACGCAGGCCGCCATGGCCGAACACCCGCCCGCCGCCGCGCCCGCCACGGCCACCTGAAAGGCCGTCTTCGTGCTCGCCACGGGGCGTGTGGCAGTGGTGGTGATGGTGTTGGCCGAAGTGGGGGTGTCGCATATCGATGTCCTCTCGAAGTATGTCGAAATTATTTTCGATATATCTAAAAAAGTCAAACGACTGTGCCCGCCGCATCTTCGTGCGGCACCGTTCAAGGCTCGATCAGAGGGGAGGGAAAGAAGGAGGCGCTGGCCGAAGCCAGGCAAAACAGGGCGGCACGCACCGCCCTCAACGGGCTGTCAAACGATCAGGCGATCATCGATTCCAGGTCGGACGCCAGCTCGCGAGGCGCCGGCATCTCCTGCATCACGTCTTCAGAAAGCCCGATGGCATCGGCCGGTTGCGCCGGCCACACGTGCTGCGCGTCACCAATGCGCAGGCCTTCGCGCTCCAGCGCAACGCGCCAGACGGCAAGGTGCAGCACATTGGCCAGCGGGTCGACCTGCTCGGCTTCCATCGGGTTGGCAAAGCAAGAAAGGGCGCTGATGAACTCGGGCGCAAACTCCCAGCGGGCAGCCAGCCGGGCGCCCACTTCGCCGTAGTGAAAGCCGAACTTCTGCCGCTCGACCTCGAGCCGCCCCATCATGTCGAAAGGATGCACGGCGTTGAGCCTGGCCATTTGCTCCTTCATGGCGCCGGCCATGATCAGGTGGCCGATGGCGTGCATGCTGCCCACGGTGAACGCAAGGCTCTGGTCCACGCTGCGGGTCTTGCCGGCAAGGTAGCGGGCCACCGCCGCCACGCGCAGGCTGTGCGACCAGAAAGACGGCAGATGCACCCCGTCGACCTTGCGGAACGTGCCCGTAAGGCCAGAGCTCACCACCAGCGAGCGGATGGACGAGAAACCCAGCAACTGGATCGCGTCCTGAATCGAGAGGATCTTGCGGCGCAGCCCGAAATACGGCGAGTTGGCCATGCGCAGCACCCGGGCCGTCAGCACCTGGTCGAGCTCGATCTTGCGTGCAACCACGGGAATGGAGGCGTCCTCGTTGCGCAAGAGCTCGATCAAGTCGAACACCACCTTGGGCACCGTGGGAAGCAAATGGCTTTCGGCAAACAGTTCGTCCAGGGTCATGGCGATCTCAGGCTGTAGTTTTCGCTGCCAGGAATTGTGCTGCAACTATAGTGTTACATGTTGATGTCTTCAGGCATCGGACCCTTTCCTGCGGCCCGTTTGCAGACTTCCAGCAACACCAGTGCATTTGCGGGGCAATCGTCTTTTGATGGGGCCGACTTTGCCGTCGGCGCTTTCGCTTTGCCATACCGCATTTGGGGGATGTGCTTCGCTGCGGGGCTGCTACATCGGGATGCAAGGCGCTATTTGCTCGTCGCCCCAGCGCCGAACCGCAATACAAATTGCGTGACGCTCTCGGTGCGGATGTATATATTGCGACAAAAGATACAACCCGCTGCGTTCTCTGCGGGCCGCGCTGCGGCCTCCAGAGCCAATTGGCCAGTACAACGACAGGGTCCTATCCAATGTCATTGTCCGTCTGGGTCAGGATTCGCTTGCCGCTGATGATTTTCGTGGCGGGCGCGGCGCTCTCGATCGCCCTCGGTGTCTCCGCCCGCCAGGAGATCGGGCGCAGCGCTCAAGCGCGCTTCGATGCAGCCGCCTTCGATCTCGCACGCAAGGTCGAAGCCCGCTTCGACGACTACATTGCCGTCCTGATCGGACTGCGTGCCCGGTTCAACACCTCCGAGGCCGTCACGCGGAGCGATTTCACGGACTACGTCGCGGGCCTGAACCTGGCACGCGCCTACCCGGGTTTCCAGGCCGTGAACTACGCGCCCCGTGTTGCGGCCGACGAGAAGCAGGCCTTCGAGCAAAGGGTCCGCGGCGATGCCGGGCTCGATGCTGGCGTTGCGTCGAGCTTTGCCATCAAGCCGCCGGGCGAGCGGGAAACATACTATCCGCTGGTCTACGTCGAACCGCACGCCGGAAACGAGAGGCTGCTCGGCAATGACCTGGGCGCGATGCCCAACAGGGGAGACTCGCTCGAGCAGGGGCGCGACACCGGCGGGCTCGTCATGTCCGGCCGCAAGGTCCGCCTCGCGGGCCGCGAGTCCGACATCGGACTGGCAATGCGGCTGCCGGTCTATCGCCCAAGACAACCGCTCGATACGCTCGAACGGCGGCGCAGTGCCTATGTGGGTTCGGTCGGCGCGGGCTTCAGCGTTGCAGGAATGTTGAGCGACGTGGTTGGCGCCGACAGGACGGTCCGGTTGCGGTTGATCACTGCCGGGCCGGGCCAGGGAGCAATCGGAACGCGCCTCGAAACCAGGTCCGTAGCGCCCACCTCATTCGACGAGCAGCAACTGCTGTTCGACAGCGCGGCCTTGGGTAAGCCCGGTGCCGAGCCGGCGCGCAGCCTCGAGCGCATGTTCGGCTTCGAGTTGGGCGGCCACTCCTGGCTTGTGGAAGTCAGTCAAGATGAAAACCAGGTCTTCGGGCCGCTCGACAAGGCCATTCCGTGGTTCATCGTCTTTGCAGGGCTGGCCACCAGCATGCTGCTTGCCGGCATCGTCTTTTCGTTGACCACCTCGCGCAGCCGCGCCCAGGTCCTGGCCAACGAGATGACCATCCACCTGCGCACCAGCGAGCGGCAGTTGGAGGAGGCCCAGCACCTGGCAAGCCTGGGCAGCTGGATGCTCGACCGCGAAACCGGAGCCCTGCAATGCTCCGAAGAGGCTCGGCGCATCCTCGGCTTCGATGCCGGCTCCTTGCTGCCGGACCTGCCCGCTCTGCTCTTGCGTGTTCCGGCCGAAGAACGCGCCCTGGTCGAACAGCAGATCGCAGCGGTTTCCACGTCTGTGGAACGCAGCGAATTCGAGCATCGCCTGTGCCTGCCAGATGGCACCGAACGTTGGCTCCACGTCATTGCACAGTCGATCGAAGACAACGGAAAGACGCTGGTGCGCGGCACCGTGCGCGACGCCACGCGTCCGCGCAAGGACGCGCTGCGCCAGAAGCTCGAGTACAAGATCGCACGCATGCTTGCCGGCGATGGCGGGGCCGAGACGGTAATCACGCAAGCCCTGGAGGCCGTATGCACCGACCTGCGCTGGGACTGCGGTGCACTGTGGAGCGTTGGGGAAGACGGCGCGGTTCGCTGCGCCGCCGCCTGGCACGCCGACGGCGTGTCCCCGGCGGTGCGGCAGTTCGTCTCCGAGAGCCGGCTGCTCGAATACCGGCCTGAGGAAGGTTCGCTGGGCCGCGCCTTTGCAACCGGCGGCATCGTGCAAATCGACCTGCCAGCGGCTCCGAGCGAGTTTGCGCGCGACGTGCTCGCCGGCCGGGCCGGGCTGACTGTGGGCGTCATCGTGCCGATGGTCATCACCGGTTCGACCACGGCGCTGGAGCTTCTTGGCTCCAATACGTACGCGGTCGACCCCGAGACGCAGGAGTCGCTGCGCGTAATCGCCTTGCAGGTCGCCCAGTACAAGCAACGCAAGATGGCTGAGAGAAGCCTTCGTTTCATGGCCAGTCACGACGAACTGACCGGCTTGTTCAACCGGGCCGCGCTCCAGCACGAGCTTGCCCGCGCCATCAAGCGCAGCAACCGCCAGCAGAAGCAGTTCGCAGTGTTGTTCGTCGACCTGGACCGGTTCAAGCACATCAACGACACGCTGGGCCATGGCGTGGGCGACGAGATGATCAAGATCTGCGGCGAACGGCTCACCGCACTGCTGCGTGAAGCCGATGTCGTGGCGCGTTTCGGCGGCGACGAGTTCGTGCTGTTGCTGGAGAACCTGTCCAGCGCGAACGATGCCGCGGTGCTTACCGAAAAAGTACTGGCCTGTTGCGCCGAGCCTTTCGCCATTGCCGGGCGCGAGCTGCACGTTACCGCCAGCGTCGGCGTGAGCATCTACCCGGACGACGGCGGCGACGCCGAAGCGCTGTTGAAGAACGCCGACACGGCGATGTACCGGGCCAAGGAAAGAGGCCGCAACACCTTCCGGTTCTACGCTGCGAAGATGAACGCGCAGAGTACCGAACAGCTGATGCTGGAAAGCGCGCTGCGCCATGCCCTGGAGCGCGGCGAGCTGGAGATGCACTACCAGCCCAAGATGAACCTGCAGACCCGGCGCATCGTCGGCGTCGAGGCGCTCATGCGCTGGCACCATCCGGTTCTGGGCATGATTCCGCCGATGCAGTTCATTCCGATCGCCGAAGAAATCGGCCTGATCGTCTCCTTGGGCAAGTGGGCGCTGCAGAAGGCCTGCGCCGATTCGCGTTCGTGGCAGGAATTCGGTTTGCCGGATGTGTTGATGAGCGTCAATCTGTCGCCGCGCCAGTTCGAGAGCCGCACGCTCGTTGCAGACATACGCTCCGTTCTGGACGCCTCCGGCCTAAAGCCGTCGCTGCTGGAGCTGGAAGTTACCGAAGGCGCGGTAATGGCGAACCCCGAGCATGCCGCGCAATTGCTGCGGACGATCCGGGACATGGGCGTGGGGCTTGCCATCGACGATTTCGGAACCGGCTATTCCTCGCTTTCTTACCTGAAGCACTTTCCGCTCTCGTCGGTCAAGATCGACCGTTCCTTCATCAACGACCTTTCGCAAGACGCCGACGCACGAGCGCTCATCGACGGCATCATCACCCTGGCCCATGGACTGCGAATGAAGGTAGTGGCCGAAGGGATCGAAACCTCGGACCAGTTCGACTACCTGCGCGCCCGAGGATGCGACGAGGCCCAGGGCTACTGGCTGTGCAAGCCGGTGCCTGCCGACGAGGTGCGAAATTTCATGGCGCGTCACCTGCGCAACCAGTTTGCTCCATCGGTAGCGGCCTGACGGCCGGGCCCTTGAAGCAATCGTCGCCGGGCACGTTCGCCCGGGCATTGCAGCAACTTCACAGGAGCATTCATGATTCATTCCACGCAGGGCAAGACACTGGAGCAGACCATTGCCGCGATCGAGGGACTCGACCTCGCACCCATCAAGTTCAAAGCCTGCCGCAAGGAGGACGGCTACGGCTGGTCGGCAGGCTATGCCGATCAGATGGAGGTGGCCTACAAGCGCTATTTGATACTGCACGCCAAGCACCCCGATCTGACGCTCGCTCCCGAGCAGGACGTCGACCGCTTCTGGCACATGCACATCCTCGACACGAGAAAGTACGCAGCCGATTGCGAAACCACGTTCGGCTATTTTCTGCACCACTTTCCCTACCTGGGCCTGCGCGGCGAAGACGACGCCAAGGCACTGCAAGCGGCCTTCCTGGAGATGCAGCGCTTGTCGGCCGAGGAATTCGGCGAGCCTACTCTTGTGGCCGAGCAAGGGCAGGCGAAAGACGCAGCCTGGTGCTCTCTCGAAGGGGGCAAAGCCGCAGCCGCATGGTGTTCGCTCGAGGCGGACAAGCCCGCGGCCGCATGGTGCTCTCTCGAGGCGGAGAAACCAGCGGCGGCATGGTGCTCGCTTGAAACGGACAAAGCTTCAGCAGCATGGTGTTCGCTGGAAAAGGGTGCTGCGGCCGGTGCCGCCTTGGCGGCGGGGCTTGCGGCGAAGGCCGGTGCGTCTGAGCTGGCGGCTTCGCGCCTAGGCTGAGTTTGGTTCGAATGGGTGAAGGGCCGCCGGAGGGACTGCAGCACTACACCGGCACCGCAGATAACAAGTTTCCGAAAACGGCACCCCCGCCTACGATGACATAGTGGCCAAGGCGCGAGACACCTTCAGGTCAGACATCATGAAGTCTTGCCACCACGGCTCCGAAAAGGTGACCGATGCCTTTCTGGACGCCGTCAACCCGGCGGCCTTCATCATTTCGTCAGGAGACGAAGAGGGCCACATCCACCCCAGGCCCGACCTGCTCGGCCGCGGCGGCCTACCAGTCATTCTTTCGACCGAGCTCCAGCGCTCTTCGCGCGCCATGGAGAACAAGAACTCCGTCGACGCGCTGATGGCCGGCATCGACAACTGGCGGCCGGCACGCTCTCGCAAGTCAAGGTCGCGCAGCTGAAGGCCGATGTGAAGCAGCTCGCGCGCAGCAACGTGGAGGTGTATGGCGCGATCTATTTGAAGACTGATGGGAAGCGGCTGATTACTGCTTTTCGGATCGAGGCTAAGTCGGAGATTGAGAAGTGGTTTTATTTTCGGTATCGGTTTGATGGAGGTGTGCTGGTTCGGGAAGATTGAGGGTGTTGTGCATGTGCATCGAACAATGTGGCCGCAATCGAAGTCCGCTTTGCAGCGGAAGCGAACGCACTGGTAAGCGTCAATACTTCCAGAGGCGCCCTTCGTCCGCATCGGCGATGCGACTGTGCGATTCGCGCAAACGCGTCAATCGAGCTTAGCCCCAGACTGAACCGTGAGTTCCGTTGAGAGCTTTGCTTCTGCCTGGGTCCAAGCAGCAAACTCTGCAGCGTTCTTCGAGGGAGACGCCTCATTGCCGCCTGCGGCCAGCTTTGCTCGCATCGCAGGATCACCAAGCACCTTCGCACTGGCTTCGGCCAATCGGTTGACGATCTCAGGTGGCATTTTGGCAGGCCCAAACAGGCCGAACCAGAAGGTGTAGTCGTAGTCCTTAACGCCTGCCTCAGCGATGCTTGGAAGCTCCGGGAAGCTGCCGCTGCGATTCGCGGACGTGACCGCGATCATTTTCACTTTGCCCGTTTGGGCGAGTGGGATGATGGATGGCGGCGTTCCGAACGTGAGTTGAGCATCACCTGCGGCCACCGCTTGCACCGCAGGTGCACCTCCCTTGAACGGTAGATGTGTCATCTTGGCGCCGGTGGCGTTCATGAACTGCAATGCGGCCAGATGCGGCGCGCCACCCGCTCCCGAAGATGTGTAGAACAAGCCTTCCGGATTCGCCTTGGCTTTGTCGATCAGATCTTTGGTGCTGTGGATGCCGGATGCACTGCTCACAGCCAGAATCAGCGGCGTTCGAGTCCAGCGGGCGATGGACGTGAAGCTGGAAGCGCTATAGGTTGTGTTCTTGTAGAGAACCTTGTCCGGTCCCATGTGCGAAACGCCCGCCATATAGATGGTGTAGCCATCCGGTGCTGCGCGCGCTACGAAGGTAGACGCGATGGTGGTTCCGGCGCCGGGCTTGTTCTCCACGATCACCGCTTGACCCAGCTCTCGGCCAAGAGCCTCCGCCAAAGGACGAGCAACCGCGTCAGCGCCGCCTCCGGGTGGGAACCCCAAGACCAAAGTAATGGGCTTGGTCGGATAGCTGGCCTGAGCCGACGCCGCGCCGTGCGCCAATAAGAATGCGCCGACGGCAACAAGCTGAAGTGCTTTCATTTTTGTCTCCTAGAGGTTTGAATGGCATTGATTTCGTTCAGCAGCTGCTGACGATGCTGGTCAAGTGCTGGAGCCGGCCGGTGATCTGGCGCGGCGTCACCGGCAAACTTGATGGGATTGCCAGCGGTGCGAAGCGTCGAGCCCGAGGGCAAGGGGAGTTCCACAAGCATTTCGCGGGCGGCGATCTGCGGGTCCCGCATGAGCTGCGAAACGTCGTACAAAGGGCCGCAAGGCACTCCTGCGCGTTTGAAAATCGCCATCCATTGCTTCGCCGTTTTGTCGGCCAGGGCTTCCTCGATGTCGGCCTTCAGGGCGGCATGGTTTTCGCAGCGCAACGGATTGGTTGTGTATCGAGGGTCCTGCGCCAACTCCGCGCGACCAAGCTGTTCGCAGAGGACCGCGAACTTAGCGTCCCTTCCTGCTGCCAATACGAACGGGTCGTCTTTGGCCTTGAAGACACCAAAGGGCGTGATGGAAGGGTGACGCGATCCGATTGGCCCCGGAACCTTGCCTTCGACTTGATAGCGCACCAGTGCGTTCTCGAGCAGCGCAACTTGCGTGTCCAACATCGCAACATCGATATGCTTGCCGCGATTGGTGCGATGGCGCTCAAGCAGTGCGGCCTGGATGCCCATGACGCCGAACATGCCGGCAGCGATGTCTCCGATCGACACTCCCACTCGCGTGGGTGGGCCATTCTCTTCGCCTGTGAGGCTCATGATCCCGCCCATGGCTTGGACCACCATGTCGTACGCGGGCAGCTCGCGGTACGGCCCGGTTTGCCCGAAGCCGGAAATCGACGCCATCACCAACTCGGGCCATCGTGCGTGCACAGTGTCCCAGTCGTAGCCCAGCTTGTGCATCGTGCCGGGCGAGAAGTTCTCGACCAGCACGTCTGCCTCTTCGACCAGCGCTTCAAAGATCTCCCGGTCTTCGGGACTCTTCAAGTTCAGGGCAATCGATTCCTTGTTGCGATTGACGGAGAAGAAATAGCCGGAAACCGGGCCCTGACCCTCCTGATCGATGAACGGGCCGGAATGCCTCGCGTCATCCCCGAGCACGGGCAGTTCCACCTTGATCACTCTGGCGCCCAGGTCGGCCAGCACCATCGTGCAATAGGGTCCGGCCAGAACTCGGGTGAGATCGACTACCACGATGCCCCGAAGTGGACCTTCAGCTTTGGACGTCAACACAATGATGCTCCTAAAAATACGCAACAGATCTAAATGTATTCACGATAGCTCATGAGGATAGATGATGAATACCCCGATTGGATTGGCGTATACATTAGTTGACCATTCGTGTATTTAAGGAGAACCATGACCACTGCTACAGAAAATGCATCAAGCGGCCCCCCCGTGCTCACCGTCGAAGGAAATGTCGGCACCATCACCCTGCGTCGTCCGGAAGTCGCCAACCGCTTGGCGCCCGAAGATCTGGAGGCTCTGCGCGCCCACATCGATTCCGTTAACCAAAGCGAGGTTCTGGTGCTGCGGGTTCGCGGCACCGGCAAGCATTTCTGCAGCGGCTTCGACATTGGTCAGATCGATCCCTCCCGCAAGGGAGGCTCGGGCTTCGAAGAAATGGTCGATGCGCTGGAAGACTGCCGACCCATCACGATCGCAGCCATCAACGGAGGTGTGTATGGCGGGGCCACGGACCTGGCCCTGGCCTGCGACTTCCGTGTGGGCGTGGAAGGAACGGAGATGTTCATGCCGGCAGCGCGACTGGGACTTCATTTCTACCGGCGAGGCCTGGAACGCTTTCAGACGCGGCTTGGTTTGGATATGGCCAAGCGCCTCTTCCTCACAGCCCAGACCTTGAAAGCCGACGAAATGCACCGCTGCGGATTCCTGACCGACCTGGTCCCGTCGGCTGAGTTCGACGACGCTGTGGACAAACTGACAAACACGGTTGCCTCTATGGCCCCGCTGGCCAGTACCGGCATGAAACGTCACTTGAACCGGATGGCTCGCGGCGCGCTTGTGTTCGACGACTTGCAAGCCGACATCCTCAAGGCAGCGATGTCGGCGGACCTCAAGGAAGGCGGCTTGGCGTGGAAGGAAAAGCGCCGGCCAGTGTTCACCGGCCGCTAAGCAGACTCTGAAGCTAGACCTTCAATGAACCACAAGGGGAGCAGCCACGATGGTGATCGAACTAAACAATGACGCTGCATGCGGGGCGATCATGGACTGGCTCTCAATCACGTTGAAATGTCGGGCTCGCCTTCCGTTTCGGTCACGCCGAGCCGCATGCGTGCGGAACTCTCCACGCCTCGACGTCTACAATCCGCGCAGATCGGTATACACACAGGCATGGCTGACGAATCAGAAAAGCGCAGTCTCTCGGAAGTGATCCGAGCGGAGATCGAGCAAGAGATCATGTCTGGGAGACTGGAGGCGGGCTCGCAACTCGACGAGCAGACACTTTCAGAACGCTACGGTGTCTCTCGCACACCTGCGCGCGAAGCGCTTATCCAACTCGCGGCGGTAGGCCTTGTCACGATGCGCCCGCGTCAGGGCGCCGTGGTGACCTCCGTATCGCTCAAGGATTACGTCAGTCTTCACGAGATCCTTGTTCAGTTGGAAGCGCTCGCAACCAGGCTGGCCACGCGCCGTATGACGTCGACAGAGCGAGCTCTCCTTGAAGAAAGCTACAACCAATGCGCCACCGCGGCGCAGGCTCAAGACGCCGAGATGTACCGCGCGGCGAACCACGCGTTCCATGAAACGCTCTATGCCGCCAGCCGCAACCCTATTCTGAGTAACCAGATTCGGACCACACGTGCGCGCATGCGAGGCTTGCGGGACATGCGCTTCGAACACCCGGCGCGATTGCGAGCATCACTTCAGGAGCACCACGCCATTTTGCAGGCGATCCTAACGGGCGACGAGGAAGCAGCAAGCCTAGCAATGGCGGCTCACATCTCATCTGGTGGACACGTCTATGCCGACATGATTGCTCACATGAAGCAATAAACGGTGCTCCTGCGGTCATAGCGACCGGCGCGTGCGGACGTACGAGTTGAAGTTGTCGACATACGCTGTCGACGAGATCCAATCCACGGGCCTACTATGTTGTCATGCGCGATCAAAGGTCGGGCCTTGGTCGAATGCACCCATTCAATCCAAAGCACGCGAGCGACGGCAACCAGTCTAAAGCAGCCAGCCATCGACCCACGTTGCACAGGCCTACCTCTGCGGCATATCCCTAACCGAATACCCCAAGCTAACAGTCGCATCCTCCGGAATCCCAGGCATCGTCGCATTCCACGCCGCCCAGTCTTCCCGCATCGCGGCCAGCCTCTCCGGCTCCTTCTTCCCCAGGTTCGCCCGCTCGCGTTCGTCGGCCGGAATGTTGAACAGGTACTCGTTCCCGTCCACCTTCAGGTACTTCCAATCCCCATCGCGCATAGCTTCCTGCCCGCGATGGTTCATACGCCAATGCAGTGGACGACGGAAGCTGTGTTTGGCATCGCGCAGCACGGGCATCAGCGACACGCCATCGAGCGGGTAGGCCGCATCGGCCTTTACGCCGGCCGCGTCGAGCATGGTGGCTGACCAGTCCATGGTCATGCACAGCTGCTTGCTCTCGCCGCCCTTGGCGATCACTGCGGGCCAGTGCGCGATCCATGGCACGCGAATGCCGCCTTCGGTCAGGTCCATCTTGCCGCCGACGAGGGGCCAGTTGTCTGAAAAACGTTCGCCGCCGTTGTCGCTGGTAAACACCACCAGGGTGTTGTCGGCCATGCCGTGCTTTTGCAGCGCGGCCATGATCCAGCCGATGCCTTCGTCCATGTGATGGATCATGCGGCGGTACACGTGAATGTTGCCGCCGGCCAGGTCGAACAGGTTGTCTTTGACGGTGGGCGCTTTGTCCGCGTCGTCGCGGGTTTCCCACGGCCAGTGGGGGGCGGTGTAGTGCAGGCTCAAGAAGAAGGGGGCTTGTTCTTCTTCTTTTTGCTGCTGCTTCTGTTTGGCGGCCATGCGCTCGACGTAGTCGACTGCGCGTTTCGAAAGAATGTCGGTCAGGTAGCCGTCTTCTTTCTTGTCTTCTTCGCCAAACCACAGGTCGTGCTGGCCGGTCGAATCGCAGTGCGTGAAGTAGTCGACGCCGCCCGACATGGGGCCGAAGAATTCGTCGTACCCCGAGCGCAGCGGGCCGAAGTGGGGCGGGTAGCCCAGGTGCCATTTGCCGATAAGGGCGGTCTGGTAGCCGCCGGCCTTCAGCAGTGACGGCAGGGTGGGGTGGTCGGTGGGCAGGCCGAGCGTGGTGCTGCCGCGGCTGCTGCTCCTGATGGGCTCTTCGGCCGCGCCGCGCAGGCGGTATTGGTAGCGCGCGGTAATCATGGCAAAGCGGGTGGGCGAGCACACGGGCGAGTTCGAGTAGCCCTGGGTGAGCTTCAAACCGTTGGCCGCCAGGCCGTCGAGCACGGGCGACACGGGGCCGAATGCGGCGTCGCGGCCGCCATAGCAGCCAAGGTCGGCATAGCCGAGGTCGTCGGCCACTATGAAGATGATGTTGGGTCTTTTCATGTGTCTGTCTGTCGGTCTGTCCGAAGCGAAGCGGTTGTTCAGGGCTGGTAGCCAGACTTTTGAACGACGGGCGCCCACTGCGCCTTGTAGGCCTTGAGCATTGCGGCGGTTTGCGCCTGGGTGCTCACCACGGGGGTCATGCCGGCGTCCTTGAACTTGCGCTGGGTGTCGGGGTCTTGCATCACTTCGCGGATCATGTTGGACAGGCGTTCGACCTTGTCCTTGGGCATGGTGACGGGGGCAAAGAAGGTGTTCCAACCAGTGGCGGCCAAGTCGAGGCCGGCTTCCTTGAAGGTGGGGATGTCGGGCGCGAAAGGCGAGCGCTTGTTGCCGGAGAGCGCGAGGATGCGCAGCTTGCCTGCGTTGTGCTGCGGCAGCACCACGTCTTCGGTGTCGACCGAAATCGGCACTTGGCCGCCGATGAGGTCGTTCAGCAGCGGGGCCGAGCCGCGGTAGCCGATGATCTGCGTCTGCACCTTGGCCTTTTCGCCCACCATCAGGCCAAAGAAGTGCGGCAGGCTGCCGGTGGCGGGCACGCCCACGTTGGCCTGGTTGGGGTTGGCGCGCATCCAGGCGAGCAGGTGGTTCAGTTCGCGCACCGGCAGGTGGGGCGACACGGACAGCGCAAAGTCGTAGGCGTTGACGTGCGACACGGGCACGAAGTCGCGCTCGGGGTCGTAGTTGTTGTCCTTGAAGACCAGCGGCGCCACCACCATCACGGCGGGGTTGGCAAGCATCAGCACGTTCTGGCTGGCGGGTGTGTTCTTGACCTGCTGGGCCGCAAGGCGGCCACCGGCGCCGGGCTTGTTGTCGACGACGACCGGCACGCCCAGACGCGTTGCCAGCTTGTCGCCGACGATGCGCGCCACGCGGTCGGTGGCACCGCCCGGCGCGTAGCCGACCACGATGCGCAGTGGGCTGTCGAGCGTCTGGGCGCTCGCCTGGGGCGCTACGGCGGCCATCGAGGCCATGAGGCCGGCTGCGGCAAGCAGCGCGGCAAGGCGTCGGGTAATGGGCGTGTGGGTGGGGGTGTTGTTCAGCATGTCGGGTTCCTCCTCGTTCGGTCTATCGGTCGTTTGGTTGTTCAGTCGTTCAGTCGTTCAGTCGTTCAGTCGTTCAGTCGTTCAGTCAGTCGTTGGCCTGAAAGTTCACGGCCTTCATGATGCCTGCCCAGCGTGCCGTGTCTTCGCGCATGGTCTTCACAAGCGCCTCGCTGTTGTCGCCCACGGGGTACATGCCGTTCTGCAGCAGTTGCTGGCGCACTTCGCGCGTGTTGATGGCGCGGGTGAATTCGGTGCGCAGCTTGTCGACGATGGGCTGCGGCGTTTTAAGGGGCGCGTAGTAGGCAAACCAGGCGGTGGCCACCACGTCCTTGTAGCCGCCCTCGACAAAGCAGGGCAGGTTGGGCATCAGCGGAGAACGCTTTTCGCCGCTGGTGGCCAGCACCTTCACGCGGCCTGAAGGCAGCAGCTGCTGCGCGCCGCCAATGGTGTCGAAGTACACGGGCACCGAGCCACCCATCACGTCTTGCCGTGCCGGCGTAGAGCCGCGGTACGGCACATGAACCATCTTGAGCCCGGCCGCGCGGTTGAGCATTTCACCCAAGAAGTGCGAAGGCGTTCCGGCGCCGTAAGAGGCAAAGCTCAGCTTGTCGCCCTGCGCCTTGGCCCAGGCGATGAATTCGGCCAGCGTGTTGGCCGGCACGTCCTTGTGCACGACCAGCGCCAGCTCGAAGCGCGCCGCATTGATGATCGGCACAAAGTCCTTGATCGGGTCGTAAGAAAGCTGGCGGTAGGCGCTCGGAAACATGGTCATCATGCTGGCGGTGCCCAGCAGCAGGGTGCGGCCGTCGGGGGCCGCGGTTTTTACCGCTTCCACCGCAATGCGGCCCGCCGCGCCCGAGCGGTTGTCCACGATGAGCGGGCCCAGCGTGTCGCGCACCTGCTCCGCAATGGCGCGGGTCAGCACGTCTTGCGTGCCGCCGGCGGGCACGCCAATCAGCACCTTGATGGGCTGGCCGGGCGTGAAAGCCTGCGCGTTGGCCAATGGTGCAAGGGGAGCCAGCGCAAGGCCGCCCAGTGCGGCAACGATCTGGCGGCGGTCGAAATCAGTGCAGGGCATGTCGATGTCTCCGGTTCTCGTTCGGTGGCGCCGCTCGGGCCAGGTGCCGCGGCTTTGAACGACTTTAGAGACGCTACATTCGATTGATCTAATCAACCATCCCCCGGACTAACCCCCAATGACCGCGCCGCGACGCCCGCTGGACGATTTGCTGCTGTACCGGCTGTCGCGCCTGCTGTCGGTGGCGGGCAGCATGGTCATCCGGCTGTGCGAGGGCCGCTTTGGCATTACCCGGCGCGAATGGCGGCTGGTTGCGGTGCTCGCAAGCCGCGGCGAGCTCAGTTCTTCCGAGCTGGCCGAGCATGCGCAGCTGGACCGGGCCCGCACCTCCAAGGCGGTCGGCTCGCTGGTTGCCAAGCAGCTGGTGTCGCGCGTGGTGCGGCCGGGCGACCGGCGGCAGGTGCGGCTGGGGCTCACCGAAAGCGGGCAGGCGCTCTATGAAGAGCTGTTTCCGCTGGTCACGCAAATCAACACCGAGCTGCTGGGCGCATTGAGCGACGACGACGCGGCGCGGCTCGACGAGTCGCTGCGCCGCCTGCACGCCCGGGCCGAGCGCATGGTCGAAGAAGCGGTGCTGCCCAAGGCAGACCGCGGCCGCCGCGGCGCTGGCGGCGCCAATGCAACAACCCTGAAGCCCCGCAAACCTGAATGACGCCTGCCCCTGAAGAGACTTTGCCGAACGAGCGGCAGCACATGGTCGATGCGCTGCGCGGCTTTGCGCTGCTGGGCATCCTCGTCGTAAACATCGCAAGCTTTGCATCGACCTACTACGGCCTGGGCATTCCCGATCCGCTGGCCGTTTCGCTGGCCGACCGCAGTGCCTCGTTCGTGCGGGCCTTTGTGTTCGAGACCAAGTTCTACCTGCTGTTCTCGTTCTTGTTCGGCTACAGCTTCACGCTGCAAATGCGCGCGGCAGAGCGCGACGGCAAGCGCTTTGTGCCGCGCATGGTGCGGCGGCTCGTGGGGCTGTGGGTCATCGGCGTGCTGCATGCCGTGGTGCTTTACTACGGCGACATTCTCACCACGTATGCGGTGCTGGGCGGGGTGCTGCTCTTGCTGCGGCGGCGCGGAGACGTGTTCATGGCCTGCGCGGCCATGGCGCTGGTGCTGGTTGTTTCTCTGGCGTGGGCCGGCGTCGGCCACATGTATTCGCAGATGGACATGCAAATGGCAGCGCGAGCGGCCTACGCCGAGGCCGAAGCGGCGCTGGTTGCCTATCGCGCAACACCCGCCCTGGTGGTTGTGCAGCATCTGCGCGATCTCTCGCAGGTCTGGTGGGTCACCGGGCTGGTGCAGGCGCCGGAGGCGCTGGCCATGTTTTTTGCAGGGTTTGTTGCCGGGCGGCGCGGGCTGCTGGCGCATGTAGAGGCGCACGGCAAGCTGCTGCGCCAGGTGGTGATGTGGGGCCTGGCCATCGGCTTGCCCGGTGCGCTGGCGTACGGCCTTCCGGCCCTGCGGCTGAACGATGCCGTGCGCGAGCTCATGGGCCTTGCAGTCACGCTGCTGACGGCGCCATTCCTGACTGCCGCCTATGCGGCCGGCATGCTGCTGGTGTTCCAGGCCGGGCCCGGCCGGGTGCTGGCGCAATGGCTCGCGCCGGCGGGCCGCATGGCGCTGTCGAACTACCTGCTGCAATCGCTGGTCTGCGCGTGGATTTTTCTGGCCTACGGGCTGCGATGGATCGGAACCGTCGGGCCGCTGGCCAGCTTTGCAATTGCGCTGGCCATCTTCGCGGGCAACCTGCTGCTGAGCCGGTGGTGGATGCACCACTTCACCTACGGGCCGGCGGAGTGGCTGCTGCGCGCCTTTACCAACCTGCAGCTGCCGCCGCTGCTGCGCCGCCGTGCTCGCGCCGTGCCGGCGCCATGAGTCAGCGCGGCAGCGGCACCGCGTGAAGCTGGTTTTCTTGCTTGTGTTGCCTGTCTTGCATGCCGCCGCTCTCGATGCGCATGCGGGGCAAGAACTGCGGGTACTCGCGCTGCATGAAGTCGATGAGCCCTTCGCGCACCTTGCAACGCAAATCGAAAGCCAGGCTTGAATTGCCGGCGGTGCAAAGCACGCGAATCTGCATGGTGCGCTCGGTGGTGTCGGTGACCTGCAGGTTGAAAAAGCGGCCGTCCCACTCGGGCGCCGACTTCACGATGCGCTCGACCTCTGCGCGCAGCGGCTGCAGCGGCATGCCGTAGTCGGCATAGACAAAAACCGCGCCCAGCAGCTGCGACGAGTTGCGCGTCCAGTTCTGGAAAGGCTTCTCGATGAAGTAGCTGAGCGGCAAGATCAAACGCCGGTCGTCCCAGATCTTCATCACCACAAAGGTGCCGGTAATCTCTTCGACCCGGCCCCATTCGCCCTCGACCACCAGCACGTCGTCGATGCGTATGGGTTGGGCCAGCGCAATCTGCAGCCCGGCAATCAGGTTGCTGAACACCGGCTTGGCGGCCAGGCCGGCCACGATGCCGATCACACCCGCCGAGGCCAGCAGGCTGGCCCCCACCTGCCGCGCGCCCGGAAAGGTCATCAGCATCATCGCGCCGCCGGCCACCAGCACCATCGACATGGCGGTGCGCGCAAGCACGCGGGTTTGGGTGAGCACGCGGCGCGCCTGAAGGTTGTCTTCCACGTCGTACGGGTGCTGCACGAGCACGCCGTCGGCGAAGCCGCTGATGGCCTTTACCGCAAGCCATGTGGTGGCGGCAATCAGCAGCAGGCCGTTGAAGTGCCGCACGCTGCCTATGAAACGAAGGTCGCTCGGCGCGGCCTGGAACACCAGCAGCAGCGCCACAAGGGGCAGCACCACCCGGGCTACGGGTTTGCAGTTGATCACCATCGAATGCAGCGCGGGCGCCGGACGGGTGATTCGCATCAGCACAAGGCCGCCGATACGGTGAACAAGCAGCGCGAGCGGAACGGCAATCAGGGCTGCGAGCCAGGTGCCGAACCAGGGGTGGGCAAGTATCTCTTCAGTCATTGGGCGGTGGTCGTGGCTTGTGTCTCCAGGGGTTGAAGAATGCGCGCCGCATCGTCGCGCAGCTGCGTGGCGAGTGCCGTGGCCAGATCGAGACGGCGCAGCAGCCAGGGGCTGATGTCGTTGTCGAACGGGTCGGGCAGGGGAATCGGGCCGCCCACGGCAGTGGAACCGGGGCTTTCGGGCAGCGTGGGACCGGTGGTGGGCGCGGTGCCGATGGCCGCTTCGATGCGCTGTGCAGTGCGCGCGAGCGGGCCTTCGATTTCGCCCGGGGTGAGCCGGTCGCGCCGCAGCACGAGCATCGATTTTACGGCGCTGAGCTGCGCGAGCAACTGGTAGCTGTGCGCCTGCAGGTGCTCCAGCGGCTCGAGCGGCGGCTGCACCGCGCGCGGCTCTGAAAGCGAACGCTGCGTGGCCTGCACCAGCGCCGAAAGGCTGTCATAGGCCTCGCGGCGCGCAAGCCGCCATTCGAGCTCGGGGCTGCTGTCGACCGCCTGCAGCTGGCCGAGGCCCAGCGCCAGGCGTGCGTGGCGCGCCTGCGCGGTGAGCGTGCGCGCCACCAGGGCGGGAATCTGCCCGCGCTCCCATGACGGCAGTACATAGCAGAAGCCCCAGGCCAGCGCGGCGCCGATGAGCGTGTCGGCAACGCGCTCGAACAGCGCAAAGATGGGCGCGGCGCCCGTGTTGAGCATGTGCGCTTGCAACAGGCCCAGCACCGTGGCCGCCACCGCCGTAATCAGGTAGCGGCGCACCGCAAAGCTGTGGGCAATGGCCTGCGACACGGTCACAAAGGCCAGCAGCAACAGCGGCGACGGATGCGCGGAGAGCAGGCCCACCGCCAGCACGCAGCCCAGCAGCGTGCCGGCCACGCGGCTGTTGCGCCGCTCCAGCGTTTGCGAAAGGCTGCCGCGCAGCACCACCACAATGGTCAGCAAGATCCAATAGTCGTGCGAACCCCAGGGCAGCGACACCGCAATGCCGTAGCCAGCCGCGATGGCCAGCGCGGCGCGAATGGCATGCCGCAGCGGCGGTGCGTCCCAGCTCCAGAGCGTGAGAAAGGGCCGCAGCGACCAGTCGGTCGGGCTCACGAACATCTGCCAGTTGGCCCGCACCACGGCCAGGTTGGGCTCGGCATCGCCGCGCGCCATGGCAGACAGGCGCAGCACCTCGTCGTTGATGTGCCCGATGCGGCTTGCCAGGCCGCGCGCGAGCATGGCGGCGTTGGGGCCGAGCATGCCGTGGCTTGCGACGTGCTCTTCGGCGGGAAGGTGAATGGATGCAAGGCGCGGCCGCCGGTCGGCCACCGTCTCGGGTTGGCGGCCCATGAGCAATGAGTCGCCGAGCGCGGTGGTTTCGTCGGCCAACTCTTCGAGCACGCGGCGCATTTGGATGAGCGCCTCGGCATGCGCGGGGTGGCTCTTGAGCGCGTCGAGGTCGAGCTCGCTCGCAAGCAACTGATCGCGCATTTCGAGCACGATCACCAGCATGGCGGCCAGCCGCTGCCGGCGCGGCGTGCGCGGCGACTCGAGCACGATGTCGCGCGTGGCCTGAAGCTGGTCGGCCAGCGCGGCCTGTTCGCGCAGCAGGCGGCCGAGCAAGGGGGCAGGGGTTTCGCGGATGTCGCTGGTGTCGTCGCGCGGCGTGAACTGCGTGGCCTCGGTGCGCATCAGCGCGGCCAGCGAATACAGCAGGTCTGACACCGACTGCACGCGATAACGCGTATTGAGCGCATGGTTGGCCAGGTTGGCCCAGATCACGTAGAGCCCGGCGCCCAAGCCAAAGTGCCAGGTGCGCTCCAACGCCTCGGCCATGCCGCTGGGCGCGGGCGTAGCCATCGAGAAAATCATCGAGAACATCACCGCAATGGCGATGGGAATGCCCCGCTTGCCCCACGCCATGGCCAGAAAGGCGACGAAGGTGGCGGGCACCAGCACCAGGCCCAGGCGAATGGGCGCTGTGTGCAGCAGCTGCACCAGAAAGAAGAGCGGCAGCCCGATCAGTGGGGCCGGCAGCATCTGAAAGAACTTGCCGCGGCGCGGGCCGGGCAGGTCGGGCGGCGCCGTGACGATCACGCCCACCGCGGCTGCGGAAGCCGCGATGGTGCCGAGCCACAGGTGCGCGCCGGCCGAGATGACCAGCAGGCCGAGCGCAACGCTGAAGCCGTTGGCGACGTACTGGCTCAGCGCGACACGCAGCGCCGCACGAAAGCGAAGGGCGGCACCGGGCCCCTGCATCACTTGGCGGAAGCGTCGCCTTCGGAAGGGCTGCCGTCGGCAGGCGCGTCGCGGCGAATGCGCGTGAGCTTGCGCGACACCGGGGCTGCCGGCGCGGCCGCGGGAGCGGGCGCTTCGCCGTCGAGCGATGCGGCGGGCAGGTCAGGCACCGTGCTGCGCGCATACAGGTCGACCGATTCGTCGGCGTTGGGCCGCGCTGCGGCCGACACGGCGCGTACGCGATCGCTGGCGCGCATCTTGTCGTCGATGCCGGCAAACTTGGAATACTTGGCGAGCAGCGGCACCAGCTGGCCGTAGATGCGCGGGGCGCCGGCCAGGCATTCGCGCTGTTCCAGAAAGTCGGGCTCGCCCGTGAAATTGCCGATCAGGCCGCCGGCCTCGGTTACCAGCAGCGAACCCGCGGCCACGTCCCAGGGGTTGAGGCCGGTTTCGAAGAAGGCTTCGGTAAAGCCGGCGGCCACGTAGGCCAGGTCGAGAGCGGCTGCGCCAGGGCGGCGCAGGCCCGCCATGCGCGGCATCATGTCGGCCATGATGGCCAGGTACTGCTTGAAGTTGTCGCCCGTGCGAAACGGAAAGCCGGTGGAAACCAGGCATTCGCTGAGCTTGGTGCGCTTCGAAACGCGAATGCGGCGCTCGTTCATGTAGGCGCCGCGGCCCTTGGTGGCGGTAAACAGGTCGTTGCGGCTCGGGTCGTAAATGACCGCCTGCTCGATCTTGCCGCGTACCGACAGCGCAATGGAAACGCAGTAGACCGGAAAGCCGTGGATGAAGTTGGTGGTGCCGTCGAGCGGATCGATGATCCAGACGTAGTCGGAATCTTTTGCACCGTGCTCGGTGCCCGATTCTTCGGCCAGGATGCCGTGCCCCGGGTATGCGCCAAGCAGCGTTTCAATAATGGCTTGCTCGCTGGCGTGGTCGACTTCGGTGACGAAGTCGTTGACCTGCTTTTGCGAAATGCGCACGGCCTCGACGTCGAGGGCGGCGCGATTGATGATGGCGCCGGCGGCGCGTGCGGCCTTGACGGCCACATTGAGCATGGGATGCAGGTTGGGGGACGACATTCTGGATTGTGAGAAGAACGGTGGAGGAGGTCCCCTGTAGGCGACCCTGCGGCCCGGCGATGCGGGCGGCGAGAATCGGTCATTTTACCGGCTCCGCCCGTTTCGTGCCTCCAAACCCTCCATGCGCACCCGTTTTATCCTGATCCAGACCAGCCACGCAGGCAATGTGGGCGCCGCCGCCCGCGCCATGAAGACCATGGGTTTCGACGACCTGGTGCTGGTAACGCCCCGGTGGGCCAACGTGCTGCGGCGGGAAGAAACCATACAGCGGGCAAGCGGCGCGCTGGACGTGCTGAACAACGCCCGCATCGTCGAAACGCTGGACGAGGCGCTCGACGGCGTGACCCACCTGTGCGCCACCGCCATGGTGCCGCGAGACTTCGGCCCGCCTACGCGCACCCCGCGGGAGCACCTGGAGCCGCTGGCCCAGCAGGGCGACCAGCACGTGGCCTTTCTCTTCGGCTCCGAGCGTTTTGGCATGCGCAACGAAGACGTCTACCGCTGCAACGTGGCCCTGAGCATTCCGACCGACCCGAAGTTCGGCTCTCTCAACCTGGGGGCGGCCATCCAGGTGATTGCCTATGAATGGCGCCTTGCGCTGGGCGGCTACGCGGTGCGCGACGCTACGGCGCCGGTGCAGGCGGCCGATGCGAAGGCGGTGGCCGGCATGCTCGAGCACTGGGAGCGCTCGCTGGTGGACATCGGCTTTCTGGACCCCCAGGCGCCGAAGAAGCTGATGCCCCGGCTGCAGCAGCTTTTCAACCGCGCCCAGCCCACCCCGGAAGAGATCCACATCCTGCGCGGCATCGCCAAGGCCATGGCCGACGCCGCAAACGCCCCGCGCAAGGGCTAAAACCCCATCGCGCGTGCGCGAAAGACCGCCGGCTTTAGACTGCGCGGCCCCTATCGATATAACGACAACAAAGGCAGCGATGTTCTCTCGTTTGCGCGCCGACATCCGGTGCATCCTCGAACGCGACCCGGCCGCGCGCAGCGCCTGGGAAGTGATCACGGTCTATCCCGGCTTTCATGCCGTGGTGCTGCATCGCTGGGCGCACGCTTGTTGGACGCACGGTTTCAAGTGGCCGGCCCGCTTTATCGCGCACGTGGCGCGCTGGCTCACGGGCATCGAGATTCACCCGGCCGCCAAGATTGGCGAGCGGGTGTTCTTCGACCATGCCATGGGTGTGGTGGTGGGCGAAACCGCTGAAATCGGCGACGGCTGCACCATCTACCAGGGCGTGACGCTGGGCGGCACCTCGCTCTACAAGGGCGCCAAGCGCCACCCGACGCTGGGGCGCAACGTGGTGGTGAGCGCGGGGGCCAAGGTGCTGGGCGGCTTCGAGGTTGGCGACGGCGCCAAGATCGGCAGCAACGCGGTGGTCATCAAGCCTGTGCCTGCGGGGGCGACGGCGGTGGGCATTCCCGCGCGCATCATTCCGTCGAAAGCGGGTGAGAGCGCCGATGTGGCCGCGCCGCAGAAGTTCTCCGCCTACGGCATCACGCAGGAGGACGACCCGCTCAGCCAGGCCATGCGCGGGCTGATCGACAGCGCCGCTGGGCAGGAGCACCAGATCGCGCTGCTGTGGCAGGCCATCGAGAAGCTGTCTGCGCACCCCGGCACCAAGGACTGCGTGCCCTGCGACGCGGCGCGCGACGAGAGCTTCGAAGCGGAGAAGCTCACCCAGCTCATAGGCAAATAGCAGAACCATGAAGACGCAAGAACTGCTTCAGACATTGCAAGCGCGCTTCGAGAAAAGCATGCAACGCCACAAGGGCATCGCATGGGCCGACGTCCAGGCAAGGCTCGAAGGCAACCCCGCTGCGCTGAAGTCGATTGGTGCCATGGAAGAAACCGGCGGCGAGCCGGACGTGATCGGCCAGGACAAGAAAACCGGGCAAATCACGTTCTGCGATTGCGCCCCCGAGAGCCCGGCAGGCCGCAGGAGCCTTTGCTATGACCGTGAAGCGCTGGACGCGCGCAAGGAAAACAAGCCGCAGGACAGTGCTCTTGGCATGGCGGCCGCCATGGGCATCGAACTGTTGACGGAAGAACAGTACCGGGAGCTGCAGAAGCTCGGCAAGTTCGATGCGAAGACTTCCAGCTGGATCGAGACGCCGCCTGACGTTCGCTCACTTGGCGGAGCGCTCTTCGGCGACCACCGCTATGGCAAGGTGTTCGTGTATCACAACGGTGCCCAGTCTTACTACGCGGCAAGGGGCTTTCGCGGGTTGCTTCGCGTGTGAGCACGCGGTCGATGTGATCGCGCACTGGATCACATCAGGGCATATCAGGACGAGCGTTTGGCGGATGTGTTGTGCAGCGAGCCGTGCACATGCCCCGCGTGCTGGCCGAAGGGGTCTGTTGCGAGCGTGGCGGTGTCCAGCTCCTGCAGGATGCCGCAGTTCTGCGCCGACTCGGCCCCGCAGCATTGCTGGCGCAGCGCCTTCAGCTGTTTCTCCAGCAGCTTGAGCTCCGAAATGCGGGCCGCCACGTGGCCGATGTGGTCGTCCAGCAGCTGGTTGACCTGGCCACAGTCTTCTCCCGGCGCATCGCGGAACCGCAGCAGGCTGCGGATTTCATCGAGCGTCATGTCCAGTGAACGGCAGCGGCGGATAAAGCCCAAGCGTTGCGCGTGCTCGTCGTCGTAGATGCGGTAGTTGCCCTCGGTGCGCGCCGGCTCGGGCAGCAGCTGTTCGCGCTCGTAGTAGCGAATGGTTTCGACCGGTGTGTTCGCGACCTTGGCCAGCTCTCCGATTTTCATGATGCGGCAAGAACGAAGTGAAGGAATTTGTCGTTTGACTCTACACCTGCTTCAGGGTTTCCAATGGCTTTCATGACGAACCAGAATGCCCTGAAACCCCTGGCGCCGCGCGCTCACGCCCCTGCCGAAACGGCGTGCTGCGGCAACTCCGCCTGCGGGTCGGCGTCCGCTCCCATCCAGATGGCCGACGTTCCGAAAGGCGCCTTGCTCTTTCGCATTCCCACGATGGACTGCGCCGTGGAAGAGTCTGAGATCCGGCGCGCGCTCGAGCCCGTTCGCGGCATCAGCGGGCTGCGCTTCCGGCTCGGCGAACGCACCATGGCCATCACGGCCGATGACGCCGCATTGCCTGATGCGCTGGCAGCCATTCGCAAGGCGGGGTTCAAGCCCGAGCCGCTGAACGACGTGGCGGGCGCGCAGCCCGTTGCCGGCGGCGCGGCGGGTGCCGGCTTCATGACGCCCGAACTCCTGCGGCTGGTTGCAGCGCTGGTGCTGGCCATTGCGGCCGAGACAGTTTCCTTTCTCGCGCCCAAGGGGGCCGGGTTCACCGCGTTGGAAATGGCGCTTGCGCTCGGTGCCATCGGCCTGGCCGGGCTCGACACCTACAAGAAGGGCTTCGCGGCACTGGTGCGCGGGCGGTTGAACATCAACGCGCTGATGGCCGTGGCTGTGACGGGGGCTTTCCTGATCGGGCAATGGCCCGAGGCCGCGATGGTGATGGCGCTCTATGCCATTGCCGAAATGATCGAAGCCCGCGCAGTCGATCGCGCGCGCAATGCCATCCAGGGGCTGCTGGCGCTGGCCCCCGAGCAGGCCGAGGTGCGGCAGCCCGACGGCAGCTGGAAGACGGCGAAGGCCGACACCGTGGCGTTGGGCGCCATGGTGCGCATCCGCCCCGGCGAGCGCGTACCACTCGACGGCGTCGTCACCCAAGGAACCAGCGCCATCGACCAGGCACCCGTCACCGGCGAGAGCATTCCGGTCGACAAGGCGGCCGGCGATGCGGTGTTCGCGGGCACCGTCAACCAGACGGGCGCGCTTGAATTCCGTGTGACGGCGGTGGCAGCCAACACCACGCTCGCCCGCATCATCCATGCGGTCGAAGAGGCGCAAGGTTCGCGCGCGCCCACGCAGCGCTTCGTCGACAAGTTCGCCTCGGTCTACACGCCCGCTGTCTTCGCGGTGGCCATTGCAGTGGCGGTGCTCACGCCCTGGCTCATGGGGTGGACCTGGCTGCAGGCCATCTACAAGGCTCTGGTGCTGCTGGTCATCGCGTGCCCTTGCGCGCTGGTCATCTCGACGCCTGTCACCGTGGTGAGCGCGCTGGCCTCGGCGGCGCGGCGCGGCATTCTCATCAAGGGCGGCATCTATCTTGAAGAGGCGCGCAAGCTGAAGGCAGTGGCGCTCGACAAGACGGGCACCATCACCGAAGGCAAGCCGCGGCTGGTCGAATCGGGCCTGCTTGGTGCCGCGACGGACAAGGACGCGGTCTTTGCGATTGCGGCAAGCATCGCAAGCCGGTCGGACCACCCCGTGTCCAAGGCCATTGCCGAGGGCCTGGAGATCGAAGCGCTGGAGGTCGGAGACTTCACTGCCCTGCCAGGGCGCGGCGTGCAGGCCACGCATGAAGGCCGGGCCTATGTGCTCGGCAACCACCGGCTGATCGAGGAGCGGGGGCTGTGCACCCCGGCGCTCGAGGCCGAGCTGAAGCGCCATGAAGAAGCAGGGCGCACGGTCACGCTGCTGGCCTCCGGCCAGGAGGTGCTCGCGCTGTTTGCGGTGGCCGACACCATCAAGCCGTCTTCGCGGGCTGCAATGGCCGAGCTGCGCGCGCTCGGCGTCACGCCGGTGATGTTGACCGGCGACAACGCCGCCACGGCCAGGGCAATCGGCGCGCATGCGGGCATCGAAGACGTGCGCGGCAACCTGCTGCCCGAAGAGAAGCTCGACGCCGTCAAGGCGCTCCAGCAGCGCCACGGCGTTGCAGGCATGGTGGGCGATGGCATCAACGACGCGCCAGCGTTGGCTCAGGCAACCATCGGCTTTGCAATGGGCGGCGCCGGTACCGACACGGCCATGGAGGCGGCGGACGTGGTCATCATGAACGACGACCTGCGGCGCCTGCCCGAGACCATTCGCCTGTCGCGCCGGGCGCACGCGGTGCTGTGGCAGAACATCACGCTGGCGCTGGGCATCAAGGGCGCGTTCTTCGTGCTTGCGGTGTTCGGCAGCGCCACCATGTGGATGGCCGTGTTTGCCGACATGGGCGCGAGCCTGCTGGTGGTGGCCAACGGGTTGCGGCTGATGCGCATGCCGAAGACCGCGGGCGACCGCGGCTGAGCCGGCCGGGGAGCCGTTGGTCGAAGCTCCGGTGTCACCAGCGCGCGGCCCATTTTTCAAGCGGCACGCGCGCCCCGTTGCACACGTAACTCACGGCGTGGTACCAGCCCGCGAGCATCATCAGTTCGATGAGCTGCGGTGGGCTCCAGTGGGTGCACATCGCCTGCCAGAGCTCGTCGTCCACATGGCTGGTGTCGTGCAGCTGATCGACCAGCCGGACCAGCAGGCGGTCCCGGGGTGCGAGCAGCTCGAGATCTTCGGTGGCCGACGCCATCACGCGCCTGTCGGTAGCGCTGAGGCCCGCGGCATCGCCGAAGGCCGCGATGTGCACCCCCCATTCGTACTCCGCGCCGCAGCGCGCGCACACGCGCGTGATCACCACCTCGCGATCATGCAGGTCGATAGCCGCTTTGCGGCCGAGAAGATAGCGGCCGAGGTCCAGCGTGCGCTCGGCCAGCTCGGGGTTGATGGCCAGCACGCGAAAGAGCGCCAGGATTTCCGGTCTTCCGGGCGGGTTCATTCGCGCCAGCAAGTCGGCAGTCGGTTCGGGGTAGGGCGCTTCGAGCGGCTGGATACGGGGAGCGCGGTTGTCTGTTGCAGCGAGGGGTGTCATGGTCGAATCCTTCGTAGAATGCGGTTCAAATCGCTACGAAAAGCGTAGCGACCTGTGCAGTCTATCGCTACGAAATGCGTAGCGCAATGGCGGCCGGACAACTATCTTGAGAACTACATCCATGAGCAAAGCCGAATCACCGCAAGAGTCATCGGCCCCTGCCGCATCACGCCGGCCCGTCATGCGGCTGCTGGAGCAACTGGGCCGCAAGGGCACGCTGCGCATCTTGTGGGAGCTGCGCGATGGCCTGCCGCAGAGCTTCAGGGCCTTGCGTGTGAGCACGGGGGACATGTCGCCTTCGGTGCTGAACGACCGGCTCAAGGAACTGCGCGCGGGCGGCATCGTCGCGCTGGCCGATGCGGGCTACGTGCTCACCGAATCGGGCGGTGAACTCGTCAAGCGGCTCAAGCCGCTGAACCAATGGGCCGACCGTTGGTTCGAGGCGCCCGAACAAAACTAACATCGCGTATTCACGTCCACCAGCGCTTCGGTCCATGTCCGCTACGTCTCTCCTGCTGCAACTCATCGTCATCCTGAGCACCGCGCGCATCTGCGGCTGGGTGCTCCGCCACGTGGGCCAGCCGAGTGTGGTCGGGGAAATGGCGGCCGGCCTCATGCTGGGGCCGGTGGTCATGGGGGCGCTGTTCCCTTCGTTGCATGCGCAGCTTTTCTCCAAGAGCCACCTCGAGGGGCTCTCGTCGCTCTCGACGGTGGGGCTGGTGCTGTTCATGTTCGTGGTCGGGCTCGAACTGCGGGCCGCGCAAGGCGTGCGCGCGCAGCTGAAGGCCGCCGGCTATGTGGGTGCGCTCAGCATTGCGGTGCCAATGGTGCTGGGCATTGCGATCTCGCCGGCCTTGCATCCGTCGCTGGCGCCCGCGGGCGTGGGCTTCTGGCCGTTTGCGTTGTTCATGGCGGCGGCGCTTTCGATCACTGCTTTTCCCGTCATGGCGCGCATCCTGAAAGATCGCGGCCTCACGCGCACGCCGTTCGGCCAGCTCTCGTTGAGCGCGGCGGCCGTGGTCGATGTGTTCGCGTGGATCTTGCTGGCGCTGGTGGTGGCGCTGGCCGGCGCGGGGGAGGGCTACACCGGCCTGCTCAAGACCACCGCCGGTGTGGTGGTGCTGCTGGCCGTGCTGTTCTTCGGCATGAAGCCGGCCTTTGCGTGGCTGCTGCGCACGCGCGCACCCAACGGCGAGCCTTCGACCACCATGATGGCCTCGCTGATGATCGGCCTGCTGGTGTGCGCACTGGCAACCGAGTGGCTGCACCTGCACGCCGTGTTCGGCGCTTTCCTGTTCGGCGCCTGCCTGCCGCGTGACGACCGTTTGCTGAACTCGCTCACCGAGCGCATCGAGCCGATTTCCATCGTGGTGCTGATGCCGCTGTTCTTCGCGCTGGCGGGGCTGGGCACCACCGCCAATGCCTTTACGGGAGCTAGCGTGGGCGCGATGCTGCTGATCGTCGGCGTCGCCACCATCGGCAAGCTGGCCGGTGGCGCCATCGGCGCGCGCATGGCGGGCTACGGATGGCGCGACAGCCTTGCCACCGGTTCGCTCATGAATGCGCGCGGGCTGATGGAGCTCATCGTGATGAAGATCGGCCTGGACGCCGGCCTGATCGGCCCCGAGCTCTTCACCATGCTGCTGGTGATGGCGCTGGTGACCACCGCGATGACGGGGCCGCTGATCAACGTGGTGATGGGCCGCACCAAGGCGCCTGCCGCCGCATCGGACGAAACACCGGCTCGCGCAAAGCCCTAGTCAACAGCGGGTGCGGCCCAGCAGGCGGGCTCAAGGCCAGGAACGGTCTTCGAGCACGTAGCCGCTGCCGCGCACCGTGTGCAGCAGCTTCGGGTCGAAAGGGTCGTCGATCTTGGCGCGCAGCCTGCGAATGGCGACTTCGAGCACGTTGGTGTCGCTGTCGAGCGTGCTGTCCCACACCTCTTCGGCGAGCGTGCTGCGCGAGACGATATGCCCCCTGTTGCGCAGCAGCACCGCCAGCAGCGTGAACTCCTTTGCCGTGAGCTCGATGCGCTGGTGGTTGCGAGCGCATTTGCGGCTGGCGAGGTCGAGCTCCAGATCGGCCAGGCGGAATGTGGTGGACTCGTTCGGCTTGCCGCGTTGCAGCAGGGCTCGCACGCGCGCCAGCAGCTCCGGCAGCGTGAAGGGCTTCACCAGGTAATCGTCTGCGCCTTGCCGCAGGCCGTTCACGCGGTCTTCGACCTTGTCGCGCGCCGTGAGCACCAGCACGGGCACGGTGCCGGTACGCCGTATGGCGCGCAGCACCGCAAAGCCGTCGGCGCCGGGAAGCACCGCGTCGAGAAGGATCAGCGCGTAGTCGTGCTCCGCGGAGAGGTAGCGGCCCTTGGCGCCATCGCGCGCAATGTCGACTGCGTACCCGTTCTGCTCCAGGCCCTTCTTCAGTTGATCGCCGAGCTGGGGCTCGCCCTCAATGACCAGAATTCGCATCGACCGATGTTAGTTGGGAGGTGAGTGGGGGCGGAGTGCGAAGCTGTCCTTCGAACGACGAACTGGGCGCCGGCCCCGTGTCACACATTGCGCTGTGGGCCTGCGGTTCGAAGGGGCAATGCAGGAGCCGTGCCACTTGGCGCGCTTACGCGGTTGCAGGCCGTTGTCTTGTCGCCTCGCCCACCGGCGGGACGTCGATTCCACCTGGTTTTTCGGCCCCGGTGTCACAAACCATTCCCGCCGGACGTCTTGCTTGAAAGGACGTCCAAGGGGGCGTTCCCTGGACTGCCTTTCACAAGGAATCAACCATGAAGATCGTCATCATCGGGGGCTCCGGCCTCATCGGCTCCAAGCTCGCCGCGCGGCTGCGCGACGCCGGCCACCAAGTCGTCGCCGCCTCGCCCTCCACGGGCGTCGACACGCTCACCGGCGAGGGGCTGAAAGAGGCCCTGGCGGGTGCACAGGTTGTGGTCGACGTGGCGAACTCGCCTTCGTTCGAGGACGAGGCTGTGCTGCGCTTCTTCGAGACCTCGGGCCGCAACCTGCTCGCGGCCGAGGCCGAAGCCGGCGTGGCCCACCACATCGCGCTCTCGGTCGTCGGCACAGATCGGCTGCTGGCCAGCGGCTATTTCCGCGCCAAGCAAGCGCAGGAGGACTTGATCGAAGCCTCGCCCGTGCCCTACACGATCGTGCAGGCGACGCAGTTCTTCGAGTTCCTGGGCGGCATTGCCAATGCGGGCGGCGCGGGCGGTGAAATTCGCTTGTCGCACGCGCTGGTGCAGCCGATTGCGGCGGAAGACGTGGCTGCCGCGCTGGCCGACATCGTGAACGAGCCGCCAGCCGGTGGTCGCGTGGAGATCGCAGGGCCCGAGGCCGTGCCGCTCGACGACCTGGTGCGGCGTTTTCTTGCAGCGACGGGTGACGCCCGGCAGGTCGTGACCGATGCCGAGGCGGCTTACTTCGGCGTGCGCCTCGATGACCGCTCTCTTACGCCGGCTGCCGGTGCTCGTCTGGCGCCGACCGGCTTCGAGGCCTGGGTCCGGCAGCGCCGGAAGGCTTGACCCAGTTCGCTCGGCGCCTAGCCCGCGGGCCGGATGGCCGACTTCGGCCGAAAGGCCTTGCACACCGTATCGTCCGTTTCCAGATACGGGCCGCCGATCAGGTCGATGCAGTAGGGCACCGCGGCAAAGATGCCCGGCACGAGCTGCTTGCCGTCGGCATCCTTCAGCCCTTCGAGCGTTTCCGAAATCGACTTCGGCTGCCCCGGCAGATTGATGATCAGGCTCTTGTCGCGAATGACCGCCACCTGCCGCGACAGGATGGCCGTGGGCACGAAGCGCAGGCTGATCTGGCGCATTTGCTCGCCGAAGCCGGGCATTTCCTTGTGGGCCACGGCCAGCGTGGCTTCAGGCGTGACGTCGCGCAAGGCCGGGCCCGTGCCGCCGGTGGTCAGCACCAGCGAGCAGCCGGCGTCCACCAGCTCGATGAGCGTGGCGCTGATGAGGGCGGCTTCGTCGGGAATGAGCCGCGCTTCGAAATCGATCGGGTTCTTCAACGCACGGCCGAGCCATTCCTTCAGCGAAGGCAGGCCCTTGTCTTCGTAGGTGCCGCTGGAGGCGCGGTCGCTGATGGAGACGATGCCGATGCGGATGGAATCAGGTGTGCTCATGGTGTTGCTCCTTCCCCTTCCGGGGGAAGGTTGGGATGGGGGCAGCCAGGGTGCCCGATGGATGCGCCGCTTGCCCCCACCCCGGCCCTCCCCCGGGAGGGGAGGGAGAAATACAGGTGGTTCACGCGTCGTCTTCCCGGTCTTGCGCCGCCGCGGCGGCTGCGTGGTCGCTACCGCCATGCACCGCCAGCTGCGCGCGCACCAGCTGAAAGATCTCGCGGTACGCCTTGCCCTGTCGCGGCGCTTCGCCCGGCGGGCCGGCTTTCAGGTCCTTGCGGGCCTGGCGCACCAGCGCGCGCAGCTGCTGCGAATCGGTGCCGGGGTGGGTTTCGATCCACCCGCCCAGTGCGTCGTCGTCGGCAATCAGCCGGTCGCGCCAGCGCTCGGCCTCGTGCAGGGCGGCGGCTTCGGCTGCGGGCACGGTGTTCTGTTCGGCCAGGGCCTGCTTCACGGCTTCCAGCACTTCGGGTTCGAGCTTGCGCATCAGCTTGCCGATGAACTGCATCTGGCGGCGCTTGCCTTCGAAATTGGTGATGCGCTTGGCTTCGGCCACGGCATCGATCAGCTTTTCGTCCAGCGGCAGCGCGTCGAACAGGCCGGCGCGCAGGCCGAGCAGTTCGGTGCCGAGCTTTTGCAGTTCGTCGCTTTCGCGCTTCAGGTCGGTGCGGCTGGCTTCGTCGGTGCCCTTGAGCTCGCGCTTGAGCTCCAGGTCGAGCTCGCTGCCTTCGGCAACGAACTGGCCACGGACGAAATAGCCTTTTTTGGGTTTGCGGGACATGGGGTGGATTCTGGGCCGCGCCGTGCGGCCTTGCAACGCGTGCAATGCACAGGGGCGAGCCGGGGGAAACGGAAAATAGGGGGCGCAAGTATCATAGCCACCACATGACGACATCTTCCTCGCGCGCCGATTCCGGCTTCGCCTACAGCCGCTCCTTCTTCGAAAACCTGGTCGACACGGCCCTGGCCCACGCCAAAAAGCTCGGTGCAACCGATGCCGGCGCCGAGGCCTCCGAGGGCTGCGGCCTCAGTGTCTCGGTCCGCAAGGGCGAGCTCGAAAACGTCGAGCGCAACCGCGACAAGTCGCTGGGCATCACGGTGTACGTGGGCCACCGCCGCGGCAACGCCAGCACTTCCGATTTTTCGGAGGCGGCCATTGCCCAGACGGTGCAGGCGGCCTACGACATTGCCCGCTTCACGGCCGAAGACCCGGTGAGCGGCCTTCCCGACGAGGAAGACATTGCCAAGGACCACCCCGAGCTCGACCTGTTCCATCCCTGGGACGTGACGAGCGAGCAGGCCGCCAGGCTGGCGCTCGAATGCGAAGAGGCGGCGCTTTCGACCGACAAGCGCATTACCAACAGCGAAGGCGCGGGCGTTTCGGCGCAGCAGAGCCACTTCTTCAGCGCCCACACGCACGGCTTCCGCGGCGGCTACGCCAGCTCGCGGCATTCGATTTCGGTTGCACCCATCGCCGGCAAGGGCGACGACATGCAGCGCGACTCCTGGTACAGCTCCATGCGCTCGGCCGACGAGCTGGCCAGTCCGCAAGCCGTGGGCCGCTACGCCGCCGAGCGGGCGCTGAGCCGGCTCAAGTCGCGCAAGATCAAGACCACCGAATGCCCGGTGCTGTTCGAGTCGCCTCTGGCCGTGGGCCTTTTGGGCGGGCTGGTGCAGGCCGTGAGCGGCGGAGCGCTGTACCGCAAGAGCACCTTCCTGCTCGACTCGCTCGGCAAGCCGGTGCTGCCCAAGCATGTCGACGTGGCCGAAGACCCGCACATTCCGCGCGGCAAGGGCAGCTCGCCGTTCGACGACGAAGGCGTGATTACCCGTGCGCGCAAGGTGGTGGATGCCGGCCGGCTCGAAGGCTACTTCCTGTCGACCTATTCGGCCCGCAAGCTCGGCATGAAGACCACCGGCAACGCCGGCGGCTCGCACAACCTCACGTTGAGCTCGCGCCTCACCAAGGCTGGCGACGACCTCGACGCCATGCTCGCCAAACTCGGCACCGGCCTCTTCGTGATCGAGCTGATGGGGCAGGGCGTGAACTACGTGACCGGCGACTACTCGCGCGGCGCCAGCGGCTTCTGGGTCGAGAAGGGCCGCATCGCCTTTCCGGTGCAGGAGATCACGATTGCCGGCAACCTGAAGGACATGCTGATGGGCATCGAGGCCATTGGCGCCGACGCCTACACCTTCGGTGCCAAGACCACGGGTTCCGTCCTGGTCAACCGCATGAAGGTGGCCGGCAGCTGAGGCTGGCGGCCGCCTTTCTCGCTCAGACGATCCGGACCGAAAGGTTCGGCAGCCCGTCGATGTGGATCTCGATCACGTCGCCGCGCACCACCGGGCCCACGTTCTCCGGCGTGCCCGAATAGATGATGTCGCCGGGCATCAGCTCGAAAGCCTGCGAAAGGCGGCTGATCTGCTCGGCCACCGACCAGATCATGTGCTTGAGCGTGGCGTTCTGCTTGGTCTGCCCGTTGACCTTGAGCCAGATCGCCCCGTCGGTGTAGTGCCCCACCTTGGCCACCGGATGGATCGGGCCGATGGGCGCCGAATGGTCGAAGCTCTTGCCGATTTCCCAGGGCTTTTTCTGGTCGCCCATTTCGCGCTGCAGGTCGCGGCGGGTCATGTCCAGGCCGAGCGAGTAGCCATAGACCAGGCCTAGCGCATCCGCGGGCGCGACGTTGCGGCCGCCCTTGGCAAGTGCCACGACCAGCTCCACCTCGTAGTGATAGTTCTTGGTGAGCGTCGGGTACGGATGGTCGGCCACGGTGCCGGGCATCACGACCTGGATCGCATCCGCCGGCTTCTGGAAGAAGAACGGCGGCTCGCGGGTCGGGTCGGAACCCATTTCTCGCGCGTGGGCCGCATAGTTGCGGCCGATGCAGTAGATGCGCCGCACCGGAAACGCCTGCTCGCTGCCGACGATCGGAACCGTGGTCTGTGCGACGGTGAAGGGCGTTTGCGGCGCGCGCGATGCGCCGGCCGGCAGGGCGCAACCGGCAACTGCGCCGGCCGCCATGGCGGCAGAGCCGGCCAGCAGGCCGCGTCGTGAACTGGACATGATCTTTGTCTCCTGGATCTTTTGGTGAGCGATGAAAGCCGGCCGGGCCGGCTGGATCATTCTGGAACGCGCTGCCGCCGCGCTACCGCACGCATCTACGCAAAAACAGGACGCAAGCAACACCGCCGCCGCTCGGCGGCCCCGGGGCAAAGGCTTACCATCGCGCCATGTCGGCCCTTCAATCCAGCCTTCGCCTCTACGGCATGCAGGAGCGCGCGAACCACCTCGACTTCGACATCCGCTTCGAAGGCGCGCGGGACGTGCTGGCACGGCCGCACCGGCATGAGTATTTCCAGATTCAGGTGAGCATCCACGGCGGCTCGCAGCAGGTGGTGGGCGGCGCGGTGCGCCCGTTTACTGCCGGGCACCTGAGCTTTGTGCTGCCTTACCGTGTGCACGTGGTGCCGCACCCGCCCGGCGCCCGCTACGCCATCGTGAACTTCGACCAGGGGTTCCTCTGGCCCGAGCTGCCGGTCGAGGCGCTCGATCTTGAAGAGGTGCCCGTGTCGCGCCAGCCCGAGCTCGCGCCCTTCCTGTTCCAGGAGTACATGGACTTTCATTTCGGCGACGCCGATTTCGCGCGCATCCTCGGCTGGCTCGAAGAGCTTGCCGTGCTCAACCGCGAGCGGCGCTTCGGCAGCGTGGGCGCGATCCGCGGCATTCTGCTGCAGCTGATGGGGCTCGCCTGCGACCGGCACGAGGCCCAGCTGCTCGCGCAGGCCGCGCTGCAGAGCGGCCGCAGCTCGACCGGCGATGCGCTGCAGCGCGTGATGCGCTATGTGCGCGAGCACCTGGCCGAGGAAATGTCGCTCAACGATGCCGCCGCGGCGGCCATGCTGTCCCCCAACTACCTTGCACACCTGCTCAAGAAGCAGACCCACCGCACCTTCACCGAACTGGTGACCGAGCGCCGGCTGGAGCGCGCGAAGGAATTGCTGCTGACCTCGAACGCCCGCATCGCCGACGTCGCGCGGCAATGCGGCTTTGGCGATGCGGTTTACTTCAGCCGCCGGTTCAGGCTGCGCAACGGCGTTACGCCGCGGCAGTTTCGCAGCCAGGCCGATGCCGGGCTGGCCAAGGCGCCAGGGCCGGACAGGCAAGCAAGCCACCCCCGAGAGACGCCATGAGCAGACACCACACCACGCGAAAGCCAGAACTCGAACATGAACTGATGCGCGATCCGCGGCTCGGATTCGAGCCGGCGGGCGGGAGCTCCGTGCGCTGCCTGCAGCACGGCGTGCCGTGGCCATTCGACTGCTGGCATTACCACGACGAGTACGAGCTGCAGATCATCAATTGCAGCAGCGGCGATGCCTATGTCGGCAACCACATCGGACGCTTCGAGCCCGGCTACGTGGCGCTTGTGGGCGGGCGCCTGCCGCACACCTGGATTTCGGACGGCGTGCCGCCCGAGGGCATTGCCGACCGCAGCATGGTCATTCATTTTCGCGACGAGCCGTTGCGCAAGGGCGTGGGATTGTTCCCCGAGCTGGAAGCGGTGCTGCCGATGCTCGAGCGCGCGAAGCTCGGCGTCGAGTTCTTCGGTATGGGCGAGCGTGTGCGGGAGCGCTTTGCGCGTGTTCAGGCGCAGGAGGGCCTGGCCCGGCTCTCGGAGTTCATCGGCCTGCTGCACGAGCTCGCGAACTGGGAGGACTACCGCCAGATTTCGAGTGCCGCCGGCCCGCTGGGCGAAGACCCGAGCGCAAACTCGCGCATGCGCCGCGTGCTCGATTACCTCGACCAACACCTCACCGAAGACCTTTCGCTGCCGGCCGTGTGTGCGGTGGCCAACATGGCCGAAAGCAGCTTCTCGCGCTACTTTCACAAGCACATGGGCAGCACCTTCACCGACTTCGTCACCCGTCTGCGCATTTCGAAGGCCTGCGAGATGCTGCAAGTGTCGGACCGGCTGGTGAGCGACATCTGTTATGAGGTGGGTTTTTCGAACCTCGCCAATTTCAACCGGCGTTTTCTTCAGCTCAAGGGCATGACACCCTCCGCCTACCGGCAGCAGGCGCAAGACCGGTTCGGACTTCGTACGGCGCAGAACACGCCGGTTGCTGCTGCGGCGGCTTGAAAATGCGGTGTCCATGAAAGAAGACCCTCAGCCCCCGCCACGCCCGCGCATCTACCTCGCTGGGCCGGACGTCTTTCGCCCCGACGCCCGTGACCACTTTGTGCGGCTTGCGGCGGCATGCGAGGCACTGGGGCTTGCGGCGCTGCTGCCGGCCGACGGCAATGAGGAGCTGAGTGCCGAAGCACCCGAGAAGCGCATCTACGAGGCGAACATGCTGCGTCTTCGCTGTGCCGACGGCGTGGTGGCCAATCTGGCGAGCTTTCGTGGCCTGGAGCCTGATTCGGGCACGGTGTTCGAAGTCGGCGCCGCGGTGGCGCTCGGCATTCCCGTCGTGGCCTATGGCGTTCCGGAAGGCAGCTATGCGGACCGCGCCAGGTCCGCCTTGCCGTGCGCGCTCGATTCGGCCGGCGTGCTGCGCGAAAACGGCAGCGGCATTGCGGTGGAGGACTTCGGACAGCCGCTGAACCTCATGCTGGCCTGCTCGATCCACATTGCGCCGACGCCCGAGGCGGCGTTGTCGAAGATGGCGGAACTGCTCGCCTGATACAACCCTGACCCCCGGCAAAACCCCGAGCCGGCTGGTCATAAAAATACCAGTCAACCGGTCTGCGTGTACGCGGCGCCGGGCATCGGCTGCATACGCTTCGTCCCTCCTGCTTCTGCCGTCCACTCGCCGGCAAGTTGCCGGCAATCCACAACAAGCCACTAGGAGACGAACGATGTCGACTCGAACCACACGCCGCATCACGGCCGGCGCCATGCTGCTGGCAGCGCTGGCCACCTGGGGCCAGGCACAGGCCCAGGTCTGCAAGGAAGACGTGCGCGTGCTGTCGCAGCCCCGCGACGGCCTGACCCTGCTCGAAAAGTACAAGGACGAGTTCAAGAGCCTGAGCGGCGCCTCCTTCAGCATCGACAACCTCAACGAAAACGACCGCCGCACCAAGACGCGCGCCGATGCTTCCACTGTCGGCAAGTACAACGTGTACTACGTCGACGAGGCCAACGTGCCGCTGTTCGCGCAGTCGAAATGGATCGCGCCGCTCGCCAGGTACTACCCTGCCGACTACGACTACGCGGACTTCGACCCCGGCCGGCAGAAGGTGGCCACCTTCGGCGGCGAGGTCTGGTTTGCGCCGCTCACCGGCGGCGGCGACCTGCTGGTGTACCGCAAGGACCTGCTCGAAAAGGCCGGCATCAAGCCACCGGCCACGCTGGAGGAGTTCGTCGCCGCCGCGAAGAAGCTCAACGACCCCGCCAGCGGGATCTACGGCGTGGCCTTGCGGGGCCAGCGCGGCTCGGGCGCCAACGTGTGGCGCTGGATGCCGTTCTTCCGCGGCAACGGCGGCCAGTGGTTCGACGGCGACAAGCCGGTGTTCAACTCGCCTGCGGCGGTGAAGGCCACGCAGACGTATCTCGAACTGTTCAAGTATTCGGCGCCGGGCACAAAGACCGGCGGATGGGACGAGTCCACGGGCGCATTCCTGGCCGGCAAGGTGGCGATGCTGATCGAATCGACACCGCTGGCGGGCAATGCGCTCGACCCGAAGATGTCCACCGTGATCGGCAAGGTTGCCTACCTGCCGCCGCCTTCGCCGCTGACGGGCGGCGGCTACGGCCACGGGCTGGCCATCGGCACCAAGGCCAACAAGACCGAAGAGGCGAAGAAGTGCGCGGGCCTGTTCATCGCCTGGGCCACCTCCAAGAAGAACGAGCAGCGTCGGCTTGCCGAAGGCCAGTTCGGCGAGCTGAACCGCACCAGCGTGCTCGGCAGCCCCGAGTTCGCCAAGCGCTATGGCGCCGACCTGGGCAAGGCGCTGGCGGACACCGGCAAGCTCACGGCGGTGAACTTCTGGCAGGACGCGGCCTGGCCCGACCTGGGCGACCGCTGGGGAATCATTCTCGAAGAGCTGATCACCGGCTCGCGCAGCGACATCAAGGGCGGGCTGGATGAACTCGACGCCTACGCCAAGCAGCTGATCGCGCGACGCAAGAAGTGAAGAAGACAAGGCGCAACAAGACAAGGCTTCCGGCCGTCTTCATCGGGCCGGGGCTGCTGGTGCTGGCCGTTCTGGCGCTGGTGCCCACGCTGTTTGCCATCGTCATCTCGCTGCAGGACCGTGAGCTGGGGCAGGCCGATTCGAGCTGGGTGTGGTTGTCGAACTATGTCCAGCTGTTTTCCGACCGGCGCTTCCTGAACTCGGTGGGGGTGTCGCTGACGTGGGAAGTGCTGACCGTCAGCGCCACCATGGGCTTGGCCGTGCTGCTTGGCGTGCTGCTCTTTCAATGCGCGACACCGCGCTGGCGCAACGTGCTCTCGATGCTGTTCATCGTGCCGGTGCTGCTGCCGCGCGTGTCGGCCGCCTTCGTATGGAAGTTTGCCTTCCATCCGTTGTTCGGCCTTTTGACCTGGCCGTACAAGGCCATTACCGGCGAGCCGCTGGACCTGCTTGCCAGCCCGGTGACGGCGCTGCTGACCGTGGCTTTCGTGGACGTGTGGCAGTGGGGGCTGTTCTTTGCCGTCATCGTGCTCAAGCTGCTCGAAACGCTGCCGCCGCAGCCTTTCGAGGCCGCGCGCATGGACCACGCGAAGACGTGGGAGGTCTACGCCTACGTGGCGTTGCCGATGCTGAAGGCGCCGCTCATCAGCCTGGCCTTCGTGAAGATGGTCGAGTCGCTGCGCGCGTTCGATCTGATCTACGTGATGACGCGCGGCGGCCCCGGCATCTCCACCGAAACGCTGGACATGTATGCCTTCTCGCAGGGCTTCATCGAGTCGGGCCGCATTTCGTACGCGTCGAGCATGGCGGTGCTGATGATGGTCGCCTCGACCGTGGCATTCACCTACATCTGGAAATGGACACGACCCTCGTGAACAAGAAGAAGCCGTTCTCCCTTGGCACGCTGCTTGCGCGCCTGGTGCTGGTGGGCGCGGGGCTCTCCGCACTGGTGCCGGTGCTGTGGACGTTCATCAACTCGTTCAAGAACCGGGTGGACATCGTCTCGGCGGTACCCAAGTTCATTTTCACGCCGACACTCGAAAACTACCTCTACGTGCTCGGCCGCGATTCCGTGGCCAGCGGGTTGGTCAACTCGCTGGTGGTGGTCGGCTCGGCTGTGGTCATTGGCGCGGTGCTGGGGCTGCCTGCCGCCTATGCGCTGGCGCGCTACCCGCTGCGCTGGGCCAACGACATCCAGTTCTTCGTGTTGTCGATGCGGTTCCTGCCGCCGGTTGCCGTCGCCATTCCGCTGATGGTGATCTGGCTGCAGCTGGAGCTGTACGACACCCGCATTGCGCTCATCGTGACCTACACGCTGCTCACGCTCTCGACCGTGATCTGGCTCGCAATCCCGGCCTTCAAGGCGGTGCCCAAGGAGGTGGAGGAGGCCGGCAGGGTCGACGGCTACGGGCCTTACGCCATCTTCTTTCGCGTGTCGCTGCCGATTGCCGCTCGCTCGCTGATCGGCGCCATCGCCTTCGGCTTCGTGCTGGTGTGGAACGAGTTTCTCATTGCGCTGATGCTCACCACCTCGGACGCCAAGACACTGCCCATCGTCGCCTCGGAGCTCAGCCAACTGGGGCGCGACGTGCCCTGGGGCATTCTGAATGCCTCCGTCATCCTGCTGTCGCTGCCGCCGCTGTTGATGGTCGGGGTGCTCAGCGGCTTTCTCAACGCCGCGTTCAAGCGCAAGCGGGACGGCGCATGAGCCGGGCCGATCAACTTTCCGGAAGGCAGACCATGTCCGCGATCAGCTGCAACAACATCATCAAGCGCTACGGCGACACGCAGGTCGTGCACCAGTTCGACCTGGAAGTGTCGGACAACGAGTTCGTCGTGTTCCTCGGGCCTTCGGGCTGCGGCAAGTCGACCATCCTGCGCATGCTGGCGGGGCTGGAAGAAATCAGCGATGGCGACCTGCTGATCGGCGGCCGGCGCGTGAACGACCTGCCGCCGCAGGAGCGCGGCATTGCCATGGTGTTCCAGAACTACGCGCTCTATCCGCACATGACGGTGCGCGACAACATCGCCTTCGGCCTCAAGCGCCTGAAGGTGCCCAAGGCCGAGATCGACAGCCGCATCAAGGAGGTGTCCGACACGCTGGGGCTGGAGCGCTACCTGCAGCGCAAGCCGGCGGAACTTTCGGGCGGCCAGCAGCAACGCGTGGCAATTGCGCGCGCCATGATCAAGACGCCCAAGGTCTTCCTGTTCGACGAGCCGCTGTCGAACCTCGATGCCAAGCTGCGCAACCACATGCGCATCGAAATCGCCCGGCTGCACCAGGCATTGAAGACCACCACCGTGTACGTGACGCATGACCAGCACGAGGCGATGACGCTCGCCGACCGCATCGTGCTGCTTCGCGACGGAAGCATCGAGCAGGTGGGCTCGCCCAAGGAGATTTTCGAACGCCCGCGCTCGGCCTTCGTGGCCGGCTTCATCGGCACACCGCCAATGAACCTCGTCGAGGTGTCGGTCAGGGACCTTGGCGGGCGCTGCGAACTGAGCGGCCGGGGCGGCAGCGTGCAGGTGGATGCGCGCCGCTTCGCGCTCGAAGGCCGCGAGCGCGTGACCCTGGGGGTGCGCCCCGCGCACCTGCAGGTGGACACGAACGGCGGGCGCAATGGCTGTTTTTCCGGCGAGGTACAGCTCATCGAATATCTCGGCAACGAAGTGCTGGTGAGCTTTGGCGCGGATGGCGGCGAAATTTCCGCCCTGATGCCCTCGGCCCAGGGGCCGCGGCTGCGCGAGCGCGTCAGCTTCGTGCCCGACCCGTTGCAGGTGCACCTGTTCGATGTTGAAACCGGCGCCTCGCTGCTGCGCGCCGACACGCCCTTGCACTGAAACCCTCAAGCACACCCTTAGCGAAAGATCGACATGAGAGCACTTGTTCTGGAAAAGGCGCGCGAACTCACGCTGCGCGACGTCGAGGTTCCCCTGCACGTGGGGCCGCGCGACGTAAAGATCCGCATGCACACCGTGGGCGTCTGCGGCAGCGATGTTCATTACTACCAGCACGGAGGCATCGGCCCCTACACGGTCGATGAGCCGATGATCCTCGGCCACGAAGCCTCAGGCGTGGTGGCCGAAGTGGGGGCCGAAGTCACGCACCTGAAGCCCGGCGACCGCGTGTGCATGGAGCCCGGCATTCCGCAGATGGACTCGCGCGCAACGCGCGAAGGCATCTACAACCTCGATCCGGCCGTGCGCTTCTGGGCCACGCCGCCCATCCACGGTTGTCTCACGCCGTTCGTCGTGCATCCGGCCGCATTCACCTTTCGCCTGCCGGACAACGTGAGCTTTGGCGAAGGTGCCATCGTCGAGCCGCTGGCCATCGGCCTGCAGGCCGCGAAAAAGGCGGTGCTCAAGCCCGGCGACGTGGCGGTTGTCGTCGGTGCCGGCACCATCGGCGCCATGACGGCGCTGGCCGCGCTCGCGGGTGGTGCGGCGCGCGTGATCCTTGCCGATCTGGTTCCTGAGAAGCTGGCGCTGTTTGCCGGCAATCCCGCAGTGACCACGGTCAATGTGCGCGACACCGATCTTGCGGAAACCGTGAAGACGCTCACCGACGGCTGGGGCGCCAACGTGGTGTTCGAAGCCAGCGGCAGCACGCGCGCCTTCGACGGCATCTTCGACCTGCTGTGCCCCGGCGGGTGCCTGGTGCTGGTGGGCATTCCGCCCGCCAAGGTGGCCTTCGACATCGTCGCCATCCAGGCGAAGGAAGTGCGCATCGAATCTGTCTTTCGCTACGCCAACATCTTTCCGCGCGCGCTCGCGCTGATCGCCTCGGGGCAGGTGAACGTGAAACCGTTCATCTCGCGCACCTTCGTGTTCGAAGACGGTATCAAGGCCTTCGAGGAAGCCGCGGCGGGCAAGGCGACCGACGTGAAGATACAGATCGAGTTTCCCGAACCTGCTGCGGCGTGAGCCTGCGTCGGCCGCAAGTGAGGCAGCGATGCCGGTAGGGCGCGGTTACTTTGCCGCCGCGTTCTCGGGCGGTGCCAGCAAATGCTCCAGCATTCGACGCGCGTTGAGCGGCAGGTCTTCCGACGAGCGTACGCAGGCCATCAGCGTGCGCTCGGCCCACGCATCGCTCAGCCCGGCGCGCGCGATCTTCATCGAGCGGGAGCAGCGCACGGCGGCGGTCTGCGGCACGATGCCCACGCCGATGCCGTGCTCGACCATGCCGCACACTGCCTCGAAGTTGCGCACGCGCACGCGGTAGGCCAACTGCTTGCCCATGGCGCGGGCATGCTGGGTTACCAGCCGCTGCAGCGCGCTGTCCTCCGTCAGGCCGACGAATTCGCTGTCGGCCACCTCGGCGAGGTGCACGCGTCGCCGTCCGGCCAGCGCGTGCCCGCGCGGCATCACGAGCACGAGGTCGTCACGGCGGAACGCGTGGCACTCGAGGCCTTCGGTGCTGACCGCGTCGGAAACGATGCCGATGTCGCAGAGGCCCGCACGCAGCGCCTCCACAGAGTCGGGGCTGGGGCGCTCTTCCAGGTCGACCGAGATGCGCGGGTGCTGTGCGAGAAAGCGGCTCAGCACCTCGGGCAGGTGCTCGTTCAGCGCCGAGGTGCCGCACATGAACCGCACGTGGCCCTTGAGGCCCTGTCCGTACTCGCCAAGCTCGCCGCGCATGCGCTCCATCTGCTGCAGCACGACGCGCGCATGGTGCAGCAGCGTGCGGCCCGCCTCGGTGGGGCGCACGCCTTGCGCGTGCCGTGTGAGCAGCGGGCTGCCGAGCGCGTCTTCCATGCCGCGCACGCGTTGGCTGGCCGAAGCGAGCGTCATGTGCGAACGCTGTGCGCCGGCGGTGAGGCTGCCGGCTTCCACAACGTGAAGAAACAGCCGAAGGTCTGTGAGGTCGAATCGCATGGTGAGCCCGCAAGGTAGCACGGGAGCCTCAGTCTGTGCCTGAGGCCGGCTGCGCCAAAGCCGCATTTGCAGGCGCAGGCCCGGCCGGCAGACTGGGTATCGATGGAAATATCGAACCAACTGGCAGGCCAATGGCTTGCTGCCGCCGCTGTGTTTCTGCTGGCTGGCACGGTCAAGGGGGTGATCGGGCTGGGCCTGCCGACCGTGGCGATGGCGCTGCTCGCGCTCTGGATGCCGCCGGCCCAGGCGGCCGCCTTGCTGATAGTGCCGTCGCTCGTCACCAATATCTGGCAGACCGGGCCGCGTGCGACTTTCAAGCCGGTGCTGCGCCGCATCGGCGGCATGCAGGCCGGCATCGTGGCGGGCACCCTGGGTGGCGCGTTGTGGCTCGGCGTGCCCGGCGGCGCATGGGCGTCGGTGGCGCTCGGTGTGGCGCTGGTGGCCTATGCGCTATGGGGGCTCACGGGCCGGCAACTGCATGTGCCGCAGGGGCGTGAGCGCTGGCTCGGCCCTGTCGTGGGCGCGGCGACGGGCCTGGTCACCGCGGTGACGGGGGTGTTCGCGATGCCGGCCGTGCCTTACATGCAGGGGTTGGGGTTCCAGCGCGATGCGCTCATCCAGGCGATGGGCATTTCATTCACCACGTCGACCGTGGTGCTCGCCGTCGGGCTCGTGGGGAACGGGGAGTATCCGGTGTCGGCGCTCGGCGGGTCCATCGCGATGCTGCTGCCTGCCATTGGCGGCATGGCGCTGGGCACGTGGTTGCGCAAGCGGCTGCCGGTGGCGGTGTTCCGGCGCTGCTTTCTGGCCGGGCTGGCGCTGCTGGGGCTCTATATGGTGGCGCGCGCGCTGGGGTGAAGCTATTGCCGCCGCCGCCGCCGCGGCAGCGCAGCCTCAGGCCGCGAGCAGGGCTTCGCGGACGCGCTCGATGGCTTGCCGGTAGGGCAGGGTGAAGTTCTCGACGTCGTCGCCTTGCGCCAGCCAGCTGAACGAGAACACCAGGCCGTCTTCCTCCGGGCTGCCCATGGCCACGTGGTCGAAGGTTTCGGGCAGCGGGGCTTCGGCGCGCATCAGGAACAGGTGCCACAGCTGCGGATGGCGCAGCGTGTTGCCCTCGGTGCCGGCCTCGCAGTCGCGGTGCAACGTGCCGAGCGATTGCAGTTCGCCGACGTGGTCGATGCCCGATTCCTCGAGCAGTTCGCGGCGCACCGCCACCTCGGGCGACTCGCCGGGCTCGATGGTGCCCTTGGGCAACTGCATGTTCCCGTCGCCGGGATGGCGGAACACCAGCAGCCGGCCCCGTGCGTCGACAAGGCAGGCGCAGGCCTTCAGGACGGTGGTGGCGCAGCCGCCGTCGTTCATCAGGCGCCCGCGAGAGCGGCCTTGACCGCCGCGCTCACCTGGCCCATGTCGGCCTTGCCGGCGAGGCGGGTCTTGACCGCGCCCATCACCTTGCCCATGTCGCCGGGGCCCTTGGCGCCCAGCTCGGCCACGATGGCCTTGACCTCGGTGGCCACTTCGTCGGCGCTCATGCGCTGCGGCAGGTAGACCTCGAGCACCTTGATCTCGGCCGATTCCTTGTCGGCCAGGTCGGCGCGGCCGCCGGTGGTGAAGGCGGCAATCGAGTCCTTGCGCTGCTTGACCATCTTGTCGACGATGGCAACGATCATGGCGTCGTCGAGCTCCACGCGCTCGTCCACTTCCTTCTGCTTCAGGGCGGCCATCAGCAGGCGGATGGTGCCAAGGCGCTCCGAGTCCTTGGCGCGCATCGCGGTCTTCATGTCTTCGGTGATCTGTTCCTTGAGGCTCATGCTCGGGGCTCCTGGTTCGGAAAAAACAAAAGCCGCGGCAGGTTTCCCTGGCGCGGCTGAGGCAGCAATCGGGTCGCTGGGCCGACTTGCGTCAAAGGCCGGCGACCCTGTTGCCAACGGGCATCAGTACAGCTTCTTGGGGAGCTGCATGCTGCGCACGCGCTTGTAGTGGCGCTTGACGGCAGCTGCCTTCTTGCGCTTGCGCTCGGCGGTCGGCTTTTCGTAGAACTCGCGGGCACGCAGATCGGTCAGCAGGCCGAGCTTTTCGATGGTGCGCTTGAAGCGGCGCAGGGCGACGTCGAAAGGCTCGTTTTCTTTAACGCGGATGGTGGTCATTGATGATTCGTTGAACTGAATTTGGCTCGGGGAGATCGAGGCCCCAAGCCGGGGTTCCTCAACTGAAAAATTTTGCGGCCGTTGAGGGAAGGCCAAAGTTAGCCCGCGATTATAGCGCGGTTGCGCACGCATGTGCGCTCGCCCAGGCCCATTGAAAGTTGTATCCGCCCAACCAACCGGTGACATCGACCACTTCGCCGATGAAATAAAGGCCCGGCTGCTTCGATTCCATGGTCTGGGAAGACAAATCGCGGGTGTCGACACCGCCCGCCGTGACCTCGGCCTTTTTGTAGCCCTCGGTGCCGCTGGGGGTGATCTGCCAGCGGGCAATGCGCTCGGCCAGCGCTGTCAGCGCCTTGTCGGCGGCTTCGTTGACCGGGCGCTGCAGGGAGGGGTCTTGCCCGACCCAGGCGTCCGCCAGCCGGGAGGGCACCAGCGCCGCCAGTTCGTTGGCAATGCGCTTCTTCGAGCGGAGCTTGGCTTCGCCCAGGGCTTCGGCCACGTTCACCCCTGGCGCAAAGTCGAGCGTCAGCGGCGTTCCGGGCTTCCAGTAGCTCGAAATCTGCAGCACGGCCGGCCCCGAAAGCCCGCGGTGCGTGAACAGCAGGTCTTCGAGGAACGCCATCTTTTCCTTCTTGGCCCCGGTTTCGATGCGCACCGGCAGCGCCAGCCCGGCCAGTTCGGCGTACGGCGCCCAGGCCTCGCCGCCGAAGGTCAGCGGCACCAGGGCCGGGCGGGGGGTGACTACGCGCAGGCCGAACTGCTCGGCCAGGCGGTAGCCGAAATCGCTGGCACCGATCTGCGGAATCGACAGGCCACCGGTGGCGACCACCAGCTTGGGCGTTTCGATCGGGCCTTTGCTGCTATCGATTCGGTAGCTACCCGGGCCCACCGTACCGTCTTCAGCCGCCGAGAACGTGATTTTTCCGAGCTTGCAAGGCTGCCAGCGGGTGACATGGCCCGCATCGCACTCGGCCAGCAGCATGTCGACGATCTGCTGCGACGAACCGTCGCAGAACAGCTGCCCCTTGTGCTTCTCGTGAAAGGCAATGCCGTGCTTCTGCACCAGTTCGATGAACTGCTGCGGGGCATAGCGCGACAGCGCCGAGCGGCAGAAATTCGGGTTGTCGCCGATGAAGTGGCGCTGCGGGGCGCGTACGTCGAGGTCGCGGTTGGTGAAGTTGGCGCGGCCACCGCCCGAGATGCGGATCTTCTCGCCGACCTTCTCGCTGTGGTCGACCAGCAGCACCCTGAGCCCGCGCTGGCCCGCCAGCCCGGCGCAGAAGAGCCCGGCCGCACCCGCGCCGACCACGACGACATCGAACTGGAAAGGAGCGCTCAAATCGGTGCGAGGGAAATCAGGGGCCATCGGCCGCAAGAAGCGGCGGCGCGTTGTACTTCAGGTGCCCGACGTAGCGCAGCGGCTGCGTGGCGGCAATCGAGGGCACGTCGCCTTCGCGCATGTGCAGCAGGTCGGCCGGGCTCACCCAGCGCGGGTCGGCGTCGGTGATCGGCATGCCGGCCTGGCGGTAGGCTTCGAGCACAAATTGGGAGCAGAAGAACTGGTCGTCGCGGCTCGCGCCCAGCTGCACCATGGCCATGCCGCTGATGCAGTAGTGGCTCACGGCCGAAGGAATCAGCGGCAGCTCGCACAGGCGCCGGTTCAGCACGAACGGCGCGTTCAGCAGCACGCCGGTGGTGTTGTAGCGGGTGCCGACCTGCGAGTTGGCCCAGGCGCGGAGTTTTTCGACGCCCGTGGCTTCAAGTCCGGGCACGCGAAAGGCGACCACCATCTGTTCTTCGTCCACCACGTCGGCCACGGGCCGCGCACGCACGCCGGTGCCCACGGCTTCGGCAATCAGGCCGTCGCCCAGGTAAAGCACTGCATGGCTCACCGGCGAGAAGGTGCCCAGGCGAATGCCGAAGGAATTGACCGTTGCAATGGAGGTCAGCAGGATGTCGCCTGGCTGCAGCGCATCGGCGGCGATGAGCTCGCCCCCGTTGCCGGGCGCAATGACCGAGCTTTGCACGCGCAGGCGCAAGCTGGTGTCCTTGGAGGGCAGGTCGACCCGCGTGGCGCAGGCCGTAAGAAGCAGCGCCGCGGTGGCCGCCGCCATGAGAAGGGCGGTACGCATCATCCCTTCCAGACGAACGGGAACTTCAGCTGCTTGAAGAAGCCGTTGGGCACGTAGTCGCCCAGCACGCCGTATTTCTCGGGCCAGAGCTTGGTGCTCTTCACCGCGGTGCCGAAGATGTAGTCAAGAAAGGCGTAGTGCGCCGAATAGTTCTTGTCGAGCGCCTCCACGTCCTGGCTGTGGTGCCAGTGATGGAAGTTGGGCGTCACGATGATGTAGCGCAGCGGGCCCAGCCGAACGCTCACGTTGCAGTGGTTGAACACCGCCTGAAAGCCCACCACCACGATGTATGCGTCGATCACTTCCTTCGAAAAGCCGAACACGTAGATCGGCGCGAGCACCAGCGTGCGGGTGATCAGCAGCTCGAGAATGTGCTGGCGCGAGCCGGCCATCCAGTCCATGCTCTTCACGCTGTGGTGCACCGCGTGCAGGCGCCAGAGCACCGGCACCTCGTGGTAGGCGCGGTGGGTCCAGTACTGCACCAGGTCCGCCACCAGAATGATCAGCAGCAGCCCGGCCCAGAACGGCAGGTTGCCCACCCAGCCGCGAATGCCGTCGTTGGCGGCCCAGCCGAAGAACTTGTGCACCATCAGGTTGGTGGCCAGCAGCACGAAGCCCACGATCATGTGGTTCACCACAAAGTGATGAAAGTCGGTTTGCCATTCGGCGCGAAACACCGGCTGGTCCTTGCGCAACGCGAACAGCTTCTCGATGAAGATGAAGATCAGCGACGAGCCCAGCAGGTCGAGAATGAACCAGTCGAGGCCGATGTACGGGGTGTTGTCGGCAAAGTCGTTCACCGGCACCTTGTGCCCGCCCAGCAGCGCGGCCGCGGCCACCAGCAAAAACGCGGCCGACGAGAGCCAGCGCGAGCGGTTGAAGATGATGTTCACCAGCGCCAGCCCGCCCGAGATGACCATGGCTGCCAGCAGAATGAAGCGCATCACATCGACGTTGTAGCTGCGGCGCAACTCCGGCGTCGTGAGGTACTGCGGAAAGTGGAACGCCAGCACCCCCAGGAAGCACAGGATGCCCAGGCTCAGGGCGATGGTTCCCGTGACCAGGCCACGGCCGCGCTGCAGCTCGCCATGGTTCTGGGTGAATTCGTTGAGTTTGTCGATGTCGAGCATTCCCGCCTCTCTCTCGTTGTTTGCGCTTTTGTTGGAGCGCGATTTTAGGCGGCTGTAGGAAAAGGCCCACGTCCGCCAAAAGGTCTAGACGCGGTGCCGGTCTTCGGCGCTAGCGCGGCCGAACGGCACGCCGGCGCAGCAGCGCCGCCGCGCCCAGCGCCACGGCCATCACCAGCAGGGACACGACGGTGGTCACCGTGCCCAGCGCATAGATCGACGGCGTAGTGACGGTCGAGGTCAGGCCCTGCAGTTCGAGCGGCAGCGTGTTGACGTCGCCGATGGCCTGGGAGGTGCGTGCAATCTCGTCCCACGACAGGGTGAAGCCGAACATGCCGATGCCGACGATGGAAGGGCCGATCAGCGGCAGCACCACGTGGCGGAAGGTCTGCCAGGGCGTGGCACCGAGGTCGCGCGCGGCTTCTTCGTAGGCCGGGTTGAAGCGGTTGAACACCGCGAACATGATGAGCAGGCCGAAGGGCAGGGTCCAGGTCAGGTGGGCGCCAAGCGCGGAACTGAACAGGCCGAGCGCGGTGCCGTACCCTTCGAGCAGCGTGGTTGCGTCCATGGCCTCGAGCAGGCTCTTGACGCCAGTGTCGATGAGCCGGAACTGCAGGCCGATGCCGAGCGAAATGATGATCGACGGCATGATGAGGCTCGCCACCGTCACGAAGAAGAGGGCGTTGCTGCCGGCGAGCTTCTTGCGGAATGCGAGGCCGGCCAGCACCGAGAGCACCACGGTGAACGCCATCACCACCGCGCCCAGTGCGAGCGAGCGCCTGAACGCGGCGCCGATGTCGACGGTGCCCAGGCCCTCGGCCAGTTTGTAGAACCAGTGCAGAGAAACGCCGCGCAGGGGAAAGGTGAGGCCGCCTTCGGGGCCCTGGAAGCTCAGGATGAAGATCGTGATCATCGGGCCGTAGAGGAACAGCACGAAGAGGGCGAACACGATTGCCAGGGGCCAGAAGCCTGGGCTGCGTTGTTCTCCTATGCGTTGGCTCATTTGTGTTTTTCCTTCAGGGCGTGTGCAAAGGCCACCGGGTACTCCCCTCCGCGAATGTCCCCCGGCCTTCGGCCTCCTCCTTTATTTCGCTGCGGGGAGCACCCGATGCCCTGTGCACTGGTGCGCGCCCCGAGCAAGGCTCCTCACGCACAACGGAAGTAACGGAGAAGCAAGGCTTCATCTCAGAGTTCCTTGCGAATGTCGACAAGCCGGGTGAGCCCCCAGATGATCATCAGCACCACTGCCAGCAGAATCATCGCGTTGGCCGCAGCCAGCGGAAACTGCAGGTACGAGGTCTGTACCTGGATGATCTTGCCGATCGAGGCAATCTGCTGGCCACCCATCACGCCAATGGTCACGAAGTCGCCCATCACGATGGTGATGACGAAGATCGAGCCGATCAGGATGCCGGTGCGCGACAGCGGCACCACCACGTTCCACAGCGTCTGCCAGCCCGAGGCGCCTGCATCGCTGGCGGCTTCGAGCAGCGAACGGTCGATGCGCATCATGCTGTTGAAGATCGGCACGATCATGAACATCGTGTAGAGGTGCACAAAGGCGAGCACCACTGAAAAATCGGAGAACAGCAGCCACTCGACCGGCTGCTCGACCAGTCCGAGCCCGGTCAGCATCTGGTTGACCAGCCCATTGCGGCCCAAGAGCGGCACCCACGAAATCATCCGGATCACGTTCGAGGTCCAGAACGGCACCGTGCACAGCACGAACAGCACCGTCTGCATCGTCGACGAGCGCACGTGGAACGCCAGGAAGTAAGCCACTGAAAAACCGATGAGCAGCGTGATGCCCCACACCAGCAGGCAGAACTTGAAAGTGCTCAGGTAGGTGTTGAGCGTGACGCACAGGTCGCCGTTGTCGGTGAGCTGCGAGCAGCCCTCGAACAGGCTTGCGTAGTTGCGCAGCGTCACCGCCGGAATCAGCTCGTACTCGTTGAAGTTCCACAGGCTGACCATTGCGATCAGCGCCAGTGGAATCAAGAAGAACAGCAAGAACACCAGCGCGAACGGCGCCGCCTGCCACCACGCCTTGACGGCGTGGACGGACGGGCTGGGCGCGTGTGCGCTGGTGGTGGGAGCGCTCACAGGATCAGGCCGCGACGAACTCGTTCCATTTGCGGACCATGTACTCGTTTTCGTCCATGACCGCGTTCCAGCAGGCGATGCCGCCCATGCGCTGCTCGTAGCTGCCGCCGTCGCGCACCGCGCCGGCCTTGGCCAGCAGGTCCCCGTTCGGGCCCGTGATGTCTTGCGTGGCGGCCTTGCCTTCCATCCAGTAGGCCCACTCATAGGCTTCCATCTTGCCCTTGGCGGTGTCGAGCACGGCGCTGTAGTAGCCCTGGCGGTTGAGGTACGCGCCGGCCCAGCCATCGAGGAACCAGTTGATGAATTCATAGGCGCCGCCGAGCTTCTTGCCCGAGAGCGTGGCGGGCAGGCCAAAGCCGGCGGCCCAGGCGCGGTAGCCTTCCTTCAGCGGCTGGAAGTTGCAGGGAATGCCCTTGGTGCGCACGGCAGTAACCGCCGGCGACCACATCGACTGGATCACCACCTCGCCCGAAGCCATCAGGTTGACCGACTCGTTGAAGTCCTTCCACAGCGCACGGAACTGGCCGGCCTTCTTGGCTTCGATCAGGGTCTTGATCGTCAGGTCGATCTCGGCCTTGGTCATGTTGCCCTTGTCCTTGTACTTGTGGATGCCCTTGGCCTCCACCACCATCGCCGCGTCCATGATGCCGATCGACGGAATGTTCAAGATGGCTGCCTTGCCCTTGAACTCAGGGTTCAGCAGCTCGGCCCAGGAGCCGATCGGCCGCTTGATGAGGTCGGGGCGAATTCCCAGCGTGTCGGCGTTGTAGACCGTGGGGATGAGCGACATGAACTGCGTGGGCGCAGCGGCGAATTTCTTCGACTTCTCTCCTTCGAGGTAAATCACCTTCTTGGGCGCGGTGCCCTGGTCGCCCACCGCCTTGCCCGCAACCTCGCCCTTGGTGAAGAGCGTGGTGATCTTGTCGGCGTTCTTGATCTTCCTGGTGTCGATGCCCTTCAGGTTGCCGGTGGGCACGATCTTCTTGAGCGAGAAGAACTCGGTGTCGATCAGGTCGAAGCTGTTGGGTGCAGTCACGGCGCGCTTGGTCACGTCGTCGGTGGTCACGGCCACGTACTGGATCTCGATGCCCGTGTCGGCCTTGAACTTCTCAGCAATCGCCTTGTCCTGGTTCACCGCCGTGCCCAGGTAGCGCAGCACGATCTTTTCCTGTGCATGCACGAAGGGCGCGATGCCGGTCGCCAAAATACCGGCGGTGCCTTGCAGCAGGGTGCGGCGCTGGAGGCCGGCGGACGAGTCGATGGGATCGGTCATGGAAGAGTCTCCGTGGAAAAAAGTGGCGGATGAACGGAACGGAAAGGGAGGACTACGCTGCTACGGCGAGCGCGCGCGCATCGGTCTCGGCCCATGCAAGACGCACCGCATCGCCCGGCGCGTAGGGGCTTGCAAGAAAGGCGGCTTCGCCCAGCAGCACCGACACGTTCTTGCGCGGGGGCGTCGCGGCGTCCAGCGCAAGGCCGAGCAGCACGTAGGTGCCCTGGTATTCGACATCGGTGATGGCCGCGGCAATGCCGCCGGAGCCAGAGGCCCGCTCAATGCGCATGTGGTCGTTGCGCACCGCAATCGGGCCGGCGGGCGTCTCGAATACGTTGTGGCCACCCATGAAGCGCGCCACGAATTCGTTCGCAGGGTGGTTGTAGATCTGGTGCGGCGAGCCGACCTGCTCGATCACGCCGTGGTTCATCACCACCATGGTGTCGGCCAGCGCCATCGCTTCTTCCTGCGAGTGCGTGACATGAACGAAAGTCAGCCCCAGCTCCTTCTGCCAGCGCCGCAACTCGGCGCGCATCTGGATGCGCAAGAAGGGGTCGAGCGCCGACAGCGGCTCGTCGAGCAGCAGCACGCGCGGCTCGGTAATAAGTGCGCGCGCCAGCGCCACGCGCTGCTGCTGGCCGCCGGAGAGTTCGCCGGGCTTGCGGTCGGCCAGGTGGCCCATCGCCACCCGCTCCAGCAGGTCGCGCGCACGCTTTTGGCGCTCGGCCTTGCCTGTGCCCTTCATCTTGAGGCTGAAGGCCACGTTGTCCACCGCCGAGAGGTGCGGGAACAGCGCAAAGCTCTGGAACATCATCGCCGTGCCGCGCGCGGCGGCTGGCAGGTTGGTGATGTTGCGGTTGTCCAGCAGGATGTCGCCGCTGGTGACCGATTCATGCCCCGCAATCATTCGCAGCGTGGTGCTCTTGCCGCAACCTGACGGGCCCAGCAGGCAGCAATAGCTGCCGCTCGCAATGCGCAGGTCGATCTGGTCGACCGCAGGTGGTGTGCCGGCGGCGTAGCGCTTGCTCAGGGCAATGATTTCAACGGCGGCGGGCGGAGGCGTGGCGACGGCGGTCATTGGCTGGCGCCGCACACGAAAAGCGATCGAAAAACGAGCATGCTGGCGTTAAGCACGCTCCATGCCACCTGGGTGCCAAAGCGCTCTTTGCGGGCCCATGCAAGAGGCCGGGCTCAGCAGCTTTCTTGGAGAACAGCCCGGGCTTCCGAGCTTTCTCTTCCGTTGTCTCAGGTGCCGAACCGGCCGGCGTCGGAGCCGAGCGGCAACGCCGCAGCAGCCAGCCCGCGCAGCACGTCGCCCACCACGATGACCGCCGGGCTCGCCATCCCGCCTTCGGCAATGCAGGCCTGCAGCCGGTCGAGCGTGGCCGTGACGTGGCGCTGCTGCGGCAGGCTCGCGTGCTGGATGACCGCCACTGGCGTGTCGCCGGGCAGCCCCTGAAGCAGTTCGCGTTCGATGTGGCCCGCGCCCGCCACGCCCATGTAGATCACGAGCGTGAGCCGCGCGCTGTGCGCGGTGGCGGCCAGCGCACGCCAGTCGGTGGCGTCTTCATGCGCGCTGGCACCGGTCTTGGCGTGGCCGGTGACGAACACCACGCCCTGCGCGTGGTCCCGGTGGGTGAGCGGCACGCCCAGCGAGGTCACTGCGGCAAGGCCGGCCGTGATGCCGTTGATCACCGTGCACTCGATGCCGGCTTCGCGCAGGTGCTCGACCTCTTCGCCGCCGCGACCGAAGATGAACGGATCGCCGCCCTTGAGGCGGACCACAGTTTCGCCGTCGCGCGCCGCGGTGATCATGAGCCGTTCGATGAACGCCTGCGGCGTGCTCTTGCAGCCGCCGCGCTTGCCCACGTGCACGATCCGCGCATCGGGCCGCGCATACGAGGCCAGGATGCTCTCGCTCACGAGGTCGTCCACCAGCAGCACGGTGGCGGCCTGGATTGCCTTCACCGCCTTGATCGTCAGCAGTTCCGGGTCGCCCGGGCCGGCGCCCACCAGCGTGCAGCTTCCGGCGGTGAATGGGGAGATGGGTGCGTTCATGCGTGGGCTGCTAGTTGGGTGATGTGCCTGACCTGGGTGGCAATGGCTTCCGGCACGGGAAGCTCGCCATTCAACACGCGGCGCGTGTAGTCGGCCGTGGTCGCGACGTCGATCTCTTTCGGCAGCCCCGGCACCTCGTTCGACGTGCCGGCGGCCTGGGCCTGCAACTCGCTGCGCACGCCGCGCACAAAGCCGTCGATCTGCGCGGTGCGGCGCGGGTCGGAGACCACTTCGCCTTCGAGACCGCGCGAGAGCAGGGCGGTCATGCCCATGAGCTCGAACGTTTCTGCCATGGTGCGCGCGTATTCCGGATGGGTGTAGCTTGCCACGACCACGCAGGGCCCTGTGGTCGGCTGCATCAGCTTGACCACGCTGTGGCCAGGGTTGCGCAGGCCCACCACGCGGCGCACGTCGAGCAGCCGTTTGAGCGCGGGGTTGAGCAGTTCGGTCGGCGCAAAGCCGACCTCGCCGCATGCAATTTTTCGGACGGCCGTGAGCATGGGGATGTCCAATGCCTCCAGCACGTTCGATGCCAGCACGCGCGATGTTTCGGTGGCGCTGCCGTGCACCAGCACCGGCAGTCCCTCGCGGGCGAGCAGCAGCGCGAGCAGCGGCGTGAGCACCGGCAGCTTGCGCGCGCCGTTGTAGCTCGGCAGCACGATGAGGGGGCGGTCGGCGGCCGGAACGTGGTTGAGCCGCGCATGCGTCGCATCGAGAAAACCGGCCATCTCTTCGGGCGTTTCGCCTTTGATGCGCATGGCCAGGCAGAAGCCGCCGATTTCGAGGTCGGTCACGGTGCCGTCCAGCACCTGGCCGAACAGGTCCGTGGCCTGTTCGCGCGTGAGCGGCTTGGCGCCTCGCGCGCCGCGGCCGATTTCCTTGATGTATTGGCTGATTCCCATGGGTGCCCCGATTGTCCCGCAATGCTTATGCCGGAAAGCAAGGCGGCTTATGCCCTCCATGCGCCCTCTAAGCACCCTCCGCGATGACCTCCGCCGGCGTTGCCCGTACCATGCGCTTGAGTTCGGGCAGGCAGGAGCCGCAGTTGGTGCCGCACTTCAGCGAGCCCTGCAGCGAGGCCAGCCGTTCCTCGGGCGTGCCGCTGCAGCGGCCCAGTTCGGCCTGGATGGCCAGGTCGGTCACGTTGAAGCAGGTGCAGACCGTTTGCCCGCGGGACTGCACCGCCACCGGCGCGCGGGCGCCCGGCGACAGCAGCAGCCGGCCGTAGGTTTGGGCCGGAATTTCCTCGCGCAGCAAGGTGCCGATCCAGGCCTCGGCGCTGGTGTCGCCGCCCAGCAGGAACGCGTCGAGCCCGGCGTTGCCGTCGGCGCGGCGCACCAGCCGGGCCACGCGGCGCTGGCCGCGGCGGCGGTCGGCGTAGCGCAGGGCATCGCTCGCGCCAAGGCCCAGCACGCCTTCGATGCGGTCGACCAGGCTGTCGTCCGGCGTGTCGTGCGCGGCCGCGCGAAAGAGGATGCCGCTGCGCTCTTCGCCAGGCGTGTTGCCCGAGAACGGCACGCAGGTGGCAAACGGAAACATCGCCATCAGCGGCTTGAGCGCCTGCTGCGCGGCAAAGGCGACGTCGGGCGGCAGCCAGGCCATGGCGAGCAGCGACCACGGCAACTCGGCCTTGAGGATCTTGACCGGCGTGTGCTTGAGCTCCGGCTGCTTCGACGTGGGGCAGTAAGCCGGCGTGGTCAGCGCATTGATGCCGGCCAGCGGCGTGCCGGTCGACGAGCAGCCGCTCAGGTACTCCTCGCCCCAATGCATGGCGACGAAAGCCTGGCTCAGGCCGATCTCGGCGCTGGCGCGCGCGGGCAGCAGGATGGAGCCGCGCTTGGAGGTGAGGTGCACCAGGTCGCCGTCTTTCAGAAGGCGGCGCGCCATGTCCTGCGCGTTCATCTGCACCACCGGTTCGGCCACGTGGCCGAACAGGCGGCCGACCGTGCCGGTGCGGCTCATGCCGTGCCACTGGTCGCGCAAGCGGCCGGTGTTGAGCGAAAACGGATAGCGCGCCTCGCGCGCCTCGGCCACGGGCTTGTAGACGGTATCGACGAAGCGTGCGCGGCCATCCGGCGTGGGAAAGACGCCGTCTTCGTAGAGGCGGGCGCGGCCGGTGGTCTCGCCTTCCTTCAGCGGCCACTGCTGGGGCCCGGCGGTTTCGAGCATGGCGTAGCTCAGGCCGGTGATGTCGAGGTCGCGCCCGCGCGTGGATTCGCGATGCTCGTTCCACACCTGTTCGGCGCAACCGTAGGGGAACAGCGTGGCCGGGCGGCCGAGCCGCTGTTCGAGCCGGCGTGCAAAGTCGACGGCAATCGACCAGTCGTGGCGCGCTTCGCCGGGGGCCGTTACCGCGGGGCGCACACGCGAGATGCGGCGCTCGCTGTTGGTCACGGTGCCTTCCTTCTCGCCCCAGGTGGTGGCGGGCAGCAGCAGGTCGGCAAACGCGCAGGTCGAAGTGGTCGAAAAAGCTTCCTGCACCACCACGAACTCGGCGCGCTCGAGGGCGCGGCGTACCGTGGCCTGGTCGGGCATCGACTGGGCAGGGTTGGTGCAGGCAATCCACAGCGCGCGAATTTCGCCGTCGGCCGCGGCCTGGAACATCTCGACCGCGGTCTTGCCGGGCTTCTCGGGCACGGAGGGCAGGTTCCATAGCGCCGCCACTTCCGCGCGATGCGCCGGGTTGGCCAGGTCGCGGTGCGCGCTCAGCAGGTTGGCCAGGCCGCCCACTTCGCGCCCGCCCATGGCGTTGGGCTGGCCGGTGAGCGAGAACGGGCCGGCACCGGCCTTGCCGATCTGGCCGGTGGCCAGGTGCAGGTTGATCAGCGCCGCATTCTTGGCGGTGCCGCTCGACGATTGGTTCAGGCCCTGGCAATACAGGCTCAGCGTGGCGGGCGAGGTTGCGAACATGCGCGCCGCGGCAAGCAGGTCGTCCTTGGAGATGCCGCAGATCTGCGCCACCTTGTCGGGCGAGCATTCGCGCACCGTGGCCTTCAACGCATCGAAGCCCGTGGTGTGGGCCGCGATGTAGCGGTTGTCGGTCCAGCCTTCCCAAAGCATCAGGTGCAGCATGCCGTTGAACAGCATGACGTCGGTGCCGGGCTGGATGGGCAGGAACAGGTCGGCAATTTCCACCGTGTCGGTGCGGCGCGGATCGGCCACGATGATCTTCATGCCCGGGTTCGCGGCCTTCGCGTCTTCGATGCGGCGGAAGAGAATCGGGTGCGCCCACGCGGCATTGCTGCCCACGATGAAAAGGCACTCGGCGTGCTTCAGGTCGTCGTAGCAGGCGGGCGGCGCATCGGCGCCCAGGGTCTGCTTGTAGCCCGCCACCGCGCTGCTCATGCACAGGCGCGAGTTGGTGTCGATGTTGTTGGTGCCGATCAAGCCCTTGGCGAGCTTGTTGAAGACGTAGTAGTCCTCGGTGAGCAGCTGGCCCGAGACATAGAAGCCCACGGCGTCGGGCCCGTGGTCGCGAATTACCTGCGCGAACTTGTCGACCGCGCCGTCGAGCGCGGTGTTCCACGCCACGGGCGCCGGCTCGGCGCCGCGCGCGGCGCGCTGCATGGGCTGCAGCAGCCGGGTCTGGCGCGTGACCGTGGCCGTTGCCGTGAGGTGCAGCGTGGAGCCCTTGGTGCAAAGGCGCCCGAAGTTGGCCGGGTGGTCGGGGTCTCCGCGCACGCCAGTGATCTGCGCGCCTTCGGACTCGATGATCACACCGCAGCCCACGCCGCAGTAGGGGCAGGTGGAGCGAGTTTCTTCCATGGGTCGTGCCTTGGTTGTGCGCCTAGCTGCCGTGCGGCGCCTGCACGTCGAAGGTCTCGTCGCCCAGCTTGCCGGCCGTTGCGGCGCCGGGGCCAGCGCGGGGCGGCGCCAGGTCGATCGCATGCGTCTCGAGTTCTTTCGCATCCAGATGCACCACGCCCTCGGCAACCTTCACGGCAAACTTCGGCGTGCATCCTTCATCGGGCGACTTGGCACACCCGTCGTCCAGCCCGATGGCCCAGTTGTGCAGCGGACACGCCACGCTGGTGCCGAACACGATGCCCTGGGAGAGCGGCCCGCCCTTGTGCGGGCAACGGTCGAGCAGCGCGAACACCTGGTCTTCTGAATTGCGGAACACGGCGACGGCCACACCCACGGGGCGCGCCACGCGGCGGGCGCCCAGCACGGGGATGTCGTCGATACGGCAGATGGCTTTCCATTCGCTCATGGTGGGGTCTCTAGGTTTTGAGGTCGGAATACAGGCCGGTCACGCGGTCCATGATGGCCAGCAGGTTCTCGCTGGCCACGAACACGTCGGACATCAGGGCGGGTGAGGTGGCAGCGCCCTCGAGGCGCTGGAGTCCGCGGTTGAAAAACATCCACTGCGCGTCGGCCAGCACCAGTTCCTGGCGGATCTGCGCGGTGGCTTCAGGCGCGTTGCGCAGGGTTTCGAGCGCGGCAAGGAATTCGGCGCGCGCCTTTGCAATTTCTGCCGCGCTGCCGGTGGTGTCGATCTGCATCGCGCCGGCCAGGTAGAACTTGGCCATGCGCTGGGACAGCATGCGCTGCCGGCCCGCGATATTGACCAGCCGGCCCACCGGCTTGCCCGAAGCGGTTTCGTACTGCGTGGTGCCCTGGTTTGCAAGCGCGAGCACGGCGGCATCGAGCTTGACGATTCGAGCGGCTTCTTCCTTGCCGAGCGCGGGGCGGGTGAGCTCGCGCTTGAATTCGCTCCATGCGCCATCGAGCGCATCGTAGGTGCCGCGGATCGCGGGGCTCGGCGCGAAGGCCTTGAGCTCGGTCAATTGCCTTTCGAACAGGGCAATCGACTTGTCGAGCACTTGCTGCGCACTGCGCGTTTCCACTTTCTGCGCCAGCGCGAGGTAAGCCTTGCTCGCACGCTGCGACAGCATGCGCTGGCGGCCCGCCTTGTTGATGGCGTCGTTGAGGTCGGCCACCTGCGCGTGGGCACCCACCGCGGCAAGCGCGGAAGAAGCGATGAAGAGTCGTCTTTTCAAGCAGCGTCCCCCGCTTACGCGGTGAGCGGCGTGAACTGCCGCACATCCACAGACGCCTGGCTCGACTCGAACCACGGATCGGGCTCCCCGTCCAACGCGAACTGCAGCCGCTCCCACAGCGCCGTGCGGCCTTCGGCGTCTTCCAGGATCTTCTTCTTCACATAGTCCAGCCCCACCCGCCCGATGTAGTGCACCGTGCGCTCCAGGTACCAGCCTTCCTCGCGGTACAGCTGCAGGAACGCCCCCGAGTACTCCATCACCTCCTCGGCCGTCTTCACCTTCACCAGGAACTGCGCCACTTCGGTCTTGATGCCGCCGTTGCCGCCCACGTACAGCTCCCAGCCGGAGTCGACCCCGATCACCCCCACGTCCTTGATCCCCGCCTCCGCGCAGTTGCGCGGGCAGCCCGAGACCGCCAGCTTCACCTTGTGCGGCGAATACATCGCCCACAGCGCCCGCTCCAGGTCCTTGCCCATCTGGGTGGAATCCTGCGTGCCGAAGCGGCACCACTCGCTGCCCACGCAGGTCTTCACCGTGCGCAGGCTCTTGGCATAGGCAAAGCCCGACGGCATGCCGATGTCCTTCCACACCCCCTCCAGGTCCTCCTTCTTCACCCCCAAGAGGTCGATGCGCTGGCCGCCCGTGACCTTGACGGTGGGAATCTGGTACTTGTCCGCCGCATCCGCGATGCGCCGCAGCTCATCCGGCGTGGTGTGGCCGCCCCACATGCGCGGAATCACGGAATAGGTGCCGTCCTTCTGGATGTTGGCGTGGCTGCGCTCGTTGATGAAGCGGCTCTGCGGATCGTCCTTGGCCTCCTTGGGCCAGGTGCTGATCAGGTAGTAGTTCACCGCCGGGCGGCAGGTCGCGCAGCCGTTGGGCGTGCGCCAGCCCAGGTGGCGGTACACCGCGTCGTGCGTCAGGTGGTGTTCCTTCCTGATGGCGTCGCGCACCTCCTGGTGGCTCGCGTCGGTGCAGCCGCACACCGCCTTCTTCTTGGGCGTGGCCGAATAGTCGCCGCCGGCGGTGAACATCAGGATCTGCTCCACCAGCCCGGTGCAGGAACCACAGCTGGCGCTGGCCTTGGTGTGCTTCTTGACCTCGTCCAGCGTGAACAGGCCCTTTTCCTTGATCGCCTTGCAGATGGTGCCCTTGGTCACGCCGTTGCAGCCGCACACCTCGGCCTCGTCGGGCATGCTGGCGGCCTTGTTGTGGCCCTCGTGGCCGGTGTCGCCGATGTTGGACTCGCCGAACATCAGCTTGTCGCGGATGTCGTGCACGCTGCGCCCGTCGCGCAGGAGCTTGAAGTACCAGCTGCCGTCCACCGTGTCGCCGTACAGGCAGGCGCCCACCAGCTTGTCGTCCTTGATCACCAGCTTCTTGTAGACCCCGCCGAAGGGGTCGCTCATGACGATCTCCTCGGTGCCTTCGCCGCCCATGAACTCGCCGGCCGAGAAGAGATCGATGCCCGTGACCTTGAGCTTGGTGGAGGTGAGCGAGCCCAGGTAGCGGCCGATGCCGAACTGCGCCAGGTGGTTGGCCGCGACCTTGGCCTGCTCGAAGAGGGGGGCCACCAGCCCGTAGGCGATGCCGCGGTGGGCGGCGCATTCGCCCACCGAGTAGATGCGCGCATCGGTCACGGTCTGCATGGTGTCGTTGACCACGATGCCGCGGTTGCAGTGCAGGCGCATCTTCTCGGCCAGCTCGGTGTTGGGGCGGATGCCCACGGCCATGACGACCAGGTCGGCGGCCACCTCGGTGCCGTCCTTGAAGCGGATGGCACGGACCCGGCCGGCCTTGCCGTCCTCGGCGTCGCCCACGAGCTCCTGGGTCTGGGCGCCGATGAGGAACGCGAGGCCCCGGTCTTCCAAAGACTTCTGCAGGAGCTTGCCGGCCACGTCATCGAGCTGGCGCTCCATGAGCCAGGGCATGACGTGCACCACGGTGACGTTCATGCCGCGCAGCATGAGGCCGTTGGCCGCCTCCAGGCCCAAGAGGCCCCCGCCGATGACGACCGCATTCTTGTGGGTGCGGGCGGTCTCGATCATGTAGTCGGTGTCGGCGATGTCGCGGTAGGCGATGACGCCCTTCAGGTCCTTGCCGGGCACGGGGAGCATGAAGGGGTTGGAGCCGGTGCACATCAGGAGGCGGTCGTAGGCGGCCTCGGTGACGGCGCCCTGCGAGTCGACGGCGCGCACGATGCGCTTGACGCGGTCGACTTCGACGACCTTCTTGCCGGCGTGCAGGGTGATGTGGTTGTCCGAGTACCACTCCCAGCTGTTGAGCACGATCTCGTCCACGGTCTGCTCGCCGGCCAGCACGGGCGACAGGAGGATGCGGTTGTAGTTGGGGTGCGGCTCGGCACCGAAGACGGTGATGTCGTACATGTCCGGGGCGAGCTTCAGGAGCTCTTCCAGGGTGCGCACGCCGGCCATGCCGTTGCCGACCATCACGAGCTTGAGTTTGTGCATGGGGTGGGGCCTTTCAACGTATCAAGCAAAGGAAGCGCGCGGTGCGCGTGCAAAGTGCGTGGAAAGCACATGGAGAATGGCGCCATGAGCTTTGAAGTGGACATCGGCTACAGCAGCCAGCGCGGACCGCGCGAAGTGAACGAAGACTTTGCCGGTGCCGTCAACGCACCGCCGGGGGACGAGTCGCGCGGGCTCATTGCCGCCATTGCCGACGGCGTGTCCACCGGCGGACGCGGCCTGGAAGCGGCGCAGACCACCGTGATGGGCCTCTTGGCCGACTACTTCGCCACGCCCGCCACCTGGGAGCCGACCGCCGCGCTCGACCGCCTGGTGGCGGCGCAGAACGCCTGGCTTGCCGATCACAACCGCCGGCGCCAGGGCAGCGCGACTGCGCTCACCACGCTGACGGCACTGGTGCTGCACGGCCAGAGCTACACGCTGGCCCACGTGGGCGACACGCGCGCATGGCGTGTTCGCGCCGACGGCGAGCCGGCCATGCCGCTCACGCAGGACCATGCCTTCGAGCATCCCGACATGCGCAGCCGCTTGACGCGTGCCATCGGCCTGGACGACCAGGTGCGTGTCGACTACGCGCAGGGAGATGTGCGCGTGGGCGATTGCTTCGTGCTCACGTCCGACGGTGTGCACGGCGTGCTCAAGCCGCAGCGCCTGGCCGCGCTCGCCTTGCAGGGCAGCGCCGAGCAGGCAAGCGAGGCGCTGGTGAATGCGGCGCTCGATGCCGCGACGCGCGACAACGCGACTGCATTGGTCATTCGCGTGGTCGGCCTCGATCCGCGGCAGCTGGACGACGAGCTCGGCGACGGACGCCGCCTGGCGCCGCCGCCCTTGTTGAAGGTGGGCGACGTGCTCGACGGCTACGTGGTCACCGCCCTGGTGGCCGACACCGGCGTGCATCTGCTCTACCAGGCGCGCAACGCCTCCACGCGCGAACTGGTCGCGCTCAAGACACTGCACCCCTCGCGCGCCAGCGATCCGCAGGAGCGCGCGATGCTCGCGCACGAAGCCTGGCTGGGCCAGCGCGTGGGAAGCGGCGGGTTCGTGCGCGTGCACGAGCGTGCCGAGAACGCCAGCGCGCTCTACATCGTGTTCGACTGGCATGGCGGACGCACGTTGGAGCAGATGCGCAAGTCCGGCGCTCGCGGCGCGGTGGCCGATGTGGTTGCCGCGGCCATCGACGTGACCAAGGCCCTGGGCCGGCTGCACCGCCACGGCGTGGTGCACCGCGACATCAAGCCCGGCAACCTGCACCTGGGCGACGACGGCCGCTGGCGCATTCTCGACCTGGGCGTGGCGCTGTCGGGCCGCGAAGGTGCGGCCCAGCGCGAACTGCATGCGGGCACGCCCAGCTACATCAATCCCGAGCAATGGGAGGGCGCGCATGCCGACACCGGCAGCGACCTGTTCGCGCTCGGCGTCACGCTGTATCAGTGGCTCGGCGGACACTTGCCCTACGGAGAGATCGAGCCCTACCAGGTGGCGCGCTACCGCCGCGACCCGGCCGCGCTCTCCCGCCTGCGGCCCGATGTGCCCGTGTGGCTCGACCATCTGGTGCGCAAGGCCGTTGCGCGCGATCCGCGCGAGCGTTTCGAAACCGCGGAGGAAATGCTGCTCGCCCTGGAGCGGGGCGCTTCCCGCCCGGTCGGTGCGCCGCCCGCCACGCCGCTGATCCGCCGCGACCCGGCCGCGCTCTACAAGATCGCGCTCGCCGTGTCGCTGCTGTTCAACGCACTGCTCGTGGTGTGGCTGCTTTTTCTGCCACGCTGACGGCGAACGGAAAAGGGTCATGGCCGCGTCGCCTTCGGTGGAGCGGTGTACTTGGCCGGGGCCGGTGAGGGCGTGGTGCGCGCGCGGCCGCCCTTTTCGGCCCAGGTGCGGGTCCAGCGGATCTGCATCACCCGCATCACGCCCAACATGACAAGCGACAGCGCGCCGAAGAACACGAAGCCCCAGACGTAGCTGCCCAGGTATTGCTTCGACAGGCCCATGGCGTTGGGCACCAGGCCGCCGCCCAGTGCGCCGATCTCGCCGATCATCGAACCGGCCACAGCGGTGCTGGTGGGCCAGCGCAGCGGCACCAGCTGGAACAGCGCGCCGTTGCCTGCGCCCAGCGCGGCAAAGCACAAGATCAGAAGCAGGGTAGTGAGTGCAAGAGAGGACGACGAGATGCCCACCAGCGCCAGCCCGACGGCCACCACCACCAGCACCACCGTGAGCGTGTTCACGCCGCCCCAGCGGTCGGAGATCCAGCCGCCGACGATGCGCACCGCGGCGCCCATGAAGGCCGCCAGCATCGTGAGCTGCCCCGCCTGCACCTTGCTCACGCCGAACTGGTCGTAGTAGTAAGAGGGCAGGAAGGTGGTAAGGCCGATGAAACCGCCGAAGGTCACGCCGTAGATAAGGCTGAACACCCAGCCGTCTTTCTCGAACAGGCAGGCAATGTGCTCGCGAAAGCTCGCGTGGCTGTCGACGTCCGGCGGCTCCTTGGCGAACACCACCATCACGACCATCGGCACCAGGATGGCGGCCGCCGCCACGGCATACACCGCCTGCCACCCGAGCCACTGCGCAAGCGGCGGGGCCACCAGCACCGACACCGCCGTGCCCACGTTGCCCGCACCCACCAGTCCCATGGCCAGGCCCTTGTGCTGCGGCGGAAACCAGCCCGAACCGAGCGAAAGCGCCACGCCGAAGCTGGCGCCCGCAATGCCCAGCAGCACGCCCATGGCGAGCAGGTCGTTGAAGCTCTTCACGAAGAAGAAGCCGAACAGCATCGCCACGGCGATCATGCCCATCTCGACCATGGTGGCGTTCTTGCGGCCGATGTATTGCGAGAGGATGCCCAGCGGAAAGCGCATGAGCGCGCCCGCGATGATGGGCACCGAGAGCATCAGGCCTTTTTGCGCGGGCGAAAGATCGAAGGTTTCGCCGATGAACGGCGCCATGGCGCCGTTGAGCACCCAGATGCAGCAGGAGAACGAGAAGTACAGAAAGGCCGCGAACAGCGTCGGGCCGTGGCCTGAGTGCAAGAAGGTCCTGAAACTGGACATGGCGTTCAATCGTGCGAAATGCCGCGGCGCAGCCTTTGGAGGGCCGTGTCGACGGACAGGGTTGGGGCGGAATGCCGGCAGCGGACGCTGTCGGCGTGGGGGTGCTTCCCGGCCATTGCGCAGCCAGGATGGATGCAGGAGCCTGCAGCCTCACCAAAGCGGTGCTTCGTTACACCGCATCCTGATCGATGCAAGAGACGTGCCTGCGCAAATGCGCGGGCGTGGCCTATGCTTGCCGTGCCTCCAACCGCTTTTTCATGATGTCCCTTCTCGTCGTTCTGCCCAATGATTTCGCCGAATCCGCGCCGCTGCCGGAGCCTCTGCAGCAGGCCCTCGCGACCGCCGGTGTCGCTGCCGTCGAGCGGGTCACCTGCCACACGCTGGTGCAGAAGGTGGGTGCGCTTGCACCGCAACAGGCGGTGGCTTGGCTGCCCGCACCGGCGCAACAGCTGCAGGCGTTGCTCGACGCCGTCGGCGAATGGAAGGGCGCGCCTCCTTGCGGGCTGAGCCTCGTCAGCGCGCCGCTGGACAGCGCGCAGCACGAAGCGCTGGTTGCTCTCGGCGTGCACGCATGGCTGCCGATGCAAGCTTGCGATGGCGTCTCGCTTCGCGCGCTGATGGCGCTGGCGCAAGCCAGGCGGGACCGCGAGGTGGCGCTGCGCACCGAACTCGACGGCCTGCGCACGCGCATGGACGAACGCAAGTGGGTCGACCGCGCCAAGGGCCTGCTGATGTCGTCCCGCGGCATCGGCGAGGACGAGGCCTTCGGCTTGCTGCGCGGGGCTGCCATGCATGCCAACCTGCGGCTGGGCGAGGTGTCGCGCTCGGTGATCGAGGCGGCGCAGTGGGCCGACGCGATCAACCGTGCCGGGCAATTGCGCATGCTGTCGCAGCGGTTGGTGCGGATTGCGGCGCAGATGCTCGCCGGCATCGACGTGCAGCGCGCGCGCGTCTTGCGCACGCAATCGGTCGAGCGGGTGCAGCAGAACCTGGATCATCTGGCCACCCTAGAGCTCGGCGCCCCGGGCGCGGGCGCGCTGGGCGATGTGCAGGACGCGTGGAGCGGGCTTTCCGCCGCGCTGGCGGCGCGCGCGGTGCCGCAGGCACTGGCCGATATCGACAAGCGCGGCGACGAACTGCTTGCCGCTGCCGAGGCGCTGACCGATGCGCTCGAAGCCTCCGGCGCGCGGCGTGCGCTGCGCATCGTCAACATCTGCGGGCGGCAGCGCATGCGCGCACAGCGGCTGGCCAAGGACGCGTTGCTGGCCTCGACGCTTGCCGCGGGTACTTCGCGCGAGCGCCTGTTGCCGACGATGAACGAGTTCGAGGCGGCGCTGCTGGAACTGGAGCGCGCGCCGCTCAGTTCACCCGAGATTCGCGCCGCATTGGCCGCCGCGCGCGACGAATGGCTGCGCCTGGTCGGCGGCGTGCAGGCGCTCGAGAGCCCCGAGGGCCGCGCCACGCTGGTGCGGTCCAGCGAAGCGCTGGTCGACACCTTCGAGCGCCTCACCGCCTGGTACGAGCACAGCCTGCAAGTCATCATGTCCTGACTCCGGTTGTGCCGTGCCGGTGGTGTCAGGCCGCCACCTTCTCCACGTGCGCCTGGCGCGTGTAGAGAAAGTCGATCACAGCCTTGCGGGCGTGCACGTAGGTCGGATCTTCAGCCAGTTCGACGCGGTTGCGCGGACGTGCGATGTCGACCTTCAGCACGTCGCCGATGGTGGCGGCCGGACCGTTGGTGAGCATCACGATGCGGTCGCTCAGCAGCACCGCTTCGTCGACGTCGTGCGTAACCATGACGACGGTGCTCTGGGTCTTCTGCACGATACCGAGCAGTTCGTCCTGCAGCTTGGCGCGCGTGAGCGCGTCCAGGGCGCCGAAGGGTTCGTCCATCAGCAGCACCTTGGGTTCCATGGAGAGCGCGCGTGCAATGCCCACGCGCTGCTTCATGCCGCCCGAGATTTCGCCGGGGCGCTTTTGCGCGGCGGGTGTCAGGCCGACCATCGCAAGCGCCGCATCGGTACGTGCGCGCAACTGCGCCTTGCTCTCGGTGGCGGCAAAGACGCGTTCGACCGCGAGGTACACGTTCTCGAAGCAGGTGAGCCAGGGCAGCAGCGAGTGGTTCTGGAAAACCACCGCGCGCTCCGGGCCGGGGCCCTTGATTTCGCGGTTGGCGCACAGAAGCACGCCTTGCGTGGGCGTCGTCAGTCCGGCAATCAGGTTCAGCAACGTCGACTTGCCGCAGCCCGAGTGCCCGATGAGCGTGATGAACTCGCCCTTGGCCACGTTCAGGTTGATGCCCTGCAGTGCCAGGAAGCTGCCCTTGGCGGTCTTGAAGCGCTGCTCGACGTTGTGGATCTCGATGTACTTCGAATCATCATTCATTGGAAACCTCCGCGCAGCAGCGCTGCGGTATTCGCCTTCGGAACGGCCGTGCGGCTCATGACTTCACCTCTTCGAACGTGAATGCGGTTGCAAGCTTGATGAGCGCGAACTCCAGCACCAGGCCGACGATGCCGATGACGAAGATCGCGATGATGATGTTGGCGACGTTGAGGTTGTTCCACTCGTCCCACACCCAGAAGCCGATGCCGACGCCGCCGGTGAGCATTTCGGCCGCGACGATCACCAGCCAGGCGGTGCCCACGGCCAGGCGAACGCCGGTCAGCATGTAGGGCAGCACGGCGGGGAACAGGATCTTGGTGAAGATCTTCCATTCGCTGAGGTTGAGCACCTTGGCCACGTTCATGTAGTCGCTCGGCACCCGCTGCACGCCCACGGCGGTGTTGATCACCATCGGCCAGATCGAGCAGATGAAGATGGTCCAGATGGCGGCCGGATTGGCGCCCTTGAACACCAGCAGGCCGATCGGCAGCCAGGCCAGCGGCGACACCGGGCGCAGCAGGCTGATCAGCGGATTGAACATGCGCGACAGAAACTCGAAGCGCCCAATGGCAAAGCCCGCGGGAATACCGACCGCTGCCGCGAGCCCGAAGCCCAGCGCCACGCGCTGCAGCGACGAGAGCACGTTCCAGCCTACGCCCTGGTCGTTCGGGCCCTTGCTGTAGAACGGATCGCTGAACACCGTGAGCGCCTGCTGCCAGGTGGCGAGCGGCGAGGGAAAGCCGGTGGTGCTCTTCATGGCGACCAGCTCCCAGATCAGCACCAGCAGGCCGAAGCCCGCGAGCGGCGGCAGCACGCGCATCCAGAATGCGCGCAGGTCGATGGATGTGCGTTGCTTTTGCTCCCTCTCCACTTTGGGCAGTGGGGCGGCGAGGGGGGCGGCTTCGGCGCGGGGCGAACCCTCACCCCGGCCCTCTCCCGCACGCGGGAGAGGGAGCGAGGCATCCAGGGGCGAATGGAAGACGGCACTGACCATGATGTGTTTCTCCTCAGGCGTCTCAGACGTGGATCTTGAAAGAGTCGGCATATTTCTTCGGGTCCTTGCCGTCCCACACGGAGCCGTCGAACAGCTTGCTGGTGCGCATCACGTCCTTGGGGACCGGCGTCTGCGTGGCGGCGGCGGCCTGCTTGTAGATGTCGATGCGGTTGATCTCGGTGGCCACCTTCAGGTAGTCCGGATGCTCCTTCAGCAGGCCCCAGCGCTTGTGCTGCGTGAGGAACCACATGCCGTCCGACAGGTAGGGGAAGCTCACGGCGCCGCCGTTGTAGAACTTCATGTGGTTGGGGTCGTCCCAGCTCTTGCCCATGCCGTTGACGTAGCGGCCCAGGATGCGCTGGTTGATGGCGTCCACGCTGGTGTTGACGTAGCTCTTGTCGGCAATGGTCTCGGCCATCTTGTTCTTGTTCTGCAGGCCGGTGTCGATCCACTTGCCAGCCTCGATGATGGCTGCGGTGACGGCGCGCGCGGTGTTGGGGTACTTCTTGACGAAGTCGCCCGTGGTGCCGAGCACCTTTTCCGGATGGTCCTTCCAGATGTCCTGCGTGGTGATGGCCGTTACACCGATGCCGTCCATGATGGCGCGCTGGCCCCAGGGCTCGCCCACGCAATAGCCGTCCATGTTGCCCACGCGCATGTTGGCCACCATCTGCGGAGGCGGCACGGTGATGTTCTTGACGTCCTTGAACGGATCGATGCCAGCCGAGGCCAGCCAGTAGTAGAGCCACATCGCGTGGGTACCGGTGGGAAAGGTCTGCGCAAAGGTGTATTCGCGCTTTTCGGTGGCGATGAGCTTGGCGAGCGAGGCGGCATCGACCGCGCCCTTGTCCGCGAGCTTTTTCGACAGCGTGATGGCCTGGCCATTGTTGTTGAGGGTCATGAGCACGGCCATGTCCTTCTTGGGGCCGCTCAGGCCCAGGTGCATGCCGTAGACCAGGCCGTAGAGCACGTGCGCCATGTCCAGGTCGCCGTTGGAGAGCTTGTCGCGCACGCCGGCCCAACTGGCTTCCTTGCTGGGCACGATCTTCACGCCGTACTTCTTGTCGATGCCGAGCACGGAGGCCATCACGACGCTGGCGCAATCGGTCAGGGGAATGAAGCCGATCTTCACTTCTTCCTTTTCCGGCTTGTCGGAGCCCTGGGCCCAGACGGCGGCGCGCAGGGCGGGATCGATTCCCACGGCGCCAATGGCGGCGGCTTGCAGTACGCGGCGGCGGCTGAGGCGGGTTTTCAGCAGGTCGGTCATGTGGCGGGCTCCGGTTGAAGAACAACAACAAACAAAAGGAAGAACAAAAACAAAAAAGGCGTCCCGCACCGCGCAGGGGCTGCTCGAAAACGAGCCCTTGCGGGATGGGGGACGCCTTTGTCCAATTTCGGTGGGCAACACCCGCCGTTGGGTGCTGCCTGCCTCGGACCCAGGGGTCCATGTACTACTTCAGCAAACTGCGTGCCAGCTTTGTCGGCCTCTTTTTGCTATCGCCTTGCTATTGAATAGGCAGCAAAAGAGCGACTGCCAGCCGGTGCGCAGGTCACCTGAGGCGGAAAGTGGTTGCCATGCACGCTTGTTGTGCGCCGCACCATTTCGAACGCATGCGGGCGGCTGTTCAGCGCCGTGATGCCGTGTCCAGGGGCAGGTAGTCGGCCATGGCGAGCATCGACTCGGCCACATCCACGAGCCGGCGCTTCTGGTTCATGGCAGTCTGCAGCAGCATCTTGTGGGCTTCGTTCTCGCTCATGCGGCGGTGGGCCATCAGGAGGCCCTTGGCGCGTTCGACCAGCTTGCGCTCGTTGAGCGAGGCGCGAACGGTTTCGAGCTCTTCGCTCATGGCCTGCAGGCGGTGCGATTGCTCCTGCACCATGTCGAGCACCGAGCGTTCGAGGTGCCGTCCGTATTGGGCCGGTGCCGTGGCCTCGGTGCCGGTGTCGTCGAAGAAGACGGCGCCTTCCGTTTGCGGCGCAAGGGTGCCGAGCACCTCTTGGTACTTCTGCAGTTCGCCGCGTGCCTGTGCAATCTTGCGGGCGCAGAGTTCGCGCAGTTCTTCGGCCAACCGATGCTCGACGGTTTTCATGGCGTCGATGCGGCGGGTGCAGCAGTCGAACCACGTCTGGCTCAGCCGGGCGTCGGGCGCGGCCGACGAAGCCGCCTGGGCCGAGGTCACGCTCATGCGGCGCAGGCGCTCGATCTCGGCCATGACGGCGTCGGACTGGCTTTGGTGCCAGAGCGCAAGCACGCCGCTGCTCGAAAAGTCGATGAAGACCTGGAAGCAGCGCTCCTGCAGCTCGATGAGGTGCAGCCATTGCTGGCGCTGCGCCTCGTCGGCACGCCCCACTGCCAACGACGCGGCTCCGAAGGCGCGCTCCTGGCCGGCAAATTCCTTGCCCTGCATGAAGTTGAACATCGCGACGAGCAGGCGCGAAATTTCGGGGTCCGTCGCGCCGTCGGCGGCCTCGAACACCACCGCCAGCAGGCCTGCAACGAGCTTGGCGAAAGCGGCGGTGGCCTGGGCGGGCGTCAGTTCGAGCGCAGCAACGCGGCGGCGTAGCGCGGGCAAGCCGTCCAGGCCGGGAAGCACCCAGGCAATGCGGCTGAAGAGGCGGGCGCTATTGCCCGCGGTGGCGCCCGGTCGGCCTTCGGTTTCGAGCTGGTCGAAGCCAGCGCGCACCTCCTGTTCGAGCGCCAAGCATTCTGCGATCTGCGGATCGCGCTGGTCGGCGAAGCGGACCCCGCGAGAGGCGAGAAACACGTTGGACATGCCGCGCTCCCGCTGCAGCGCATGAACGAGCCGCGCGATCAGCCCGACCAGGTCGCTGGTGCGCGCGAGCTGGTCGAGCTCGTCAATTTCGCACTTTCTGGCGGCGATCAGGAAATTCAGTCCGGATTTCATGGCGGGGAGGGGAGGCAAAAGGCGTGCTGCAACATCCGTGCCGCACGGGCATTCCGTGCCGCCTACACTCCTCTGGATGCTTCTTCTGGGAATCGAATCCTCCTGCGACGAAACCGGCGTGGCACTGGTTGAATCGCACGGCGACGCGCTGCCGCTGTTGCGTTCGCACGCGCTGCACAGCCAGATCGCCATGCACCAGGCCTACGGCGGCGTGGTGCCCGAACTCGCCAGCCGCGACCACATTCGCCGCGTGCTGCCGCTGACCGAAGCCGTCATGGCGGAAGCCGGGCGCTCGCTGGCTGATATCGACGTGGTCGCCTATACGCGCGGCCCGGGCCTTGCCGGGGCCTTGCTGGTGGGCGCGGGCGTGGCGTGCGCGCTGGGGGCGGCGCTCGGCAAGCCGGTGCTCGGGGTGCATCACCTCGAGGGGCACCTGCTGTCGCCCTTCCTGAGCGTGGATCCGCCGGAGTTTCCGTTCGTGGCGCTGCTCGTTTCGGGCGGCCATACGCAGCTGATGCGGGTCGACGGTGTGGGGCGCTACGAATTGCTCGGCGAAACCATCGACGATGCGGCGGGCGAGGCTTTCGACAAGAGCGCCAAGCTCATGGGCCTGCCGTATCCGGGTGGTCCGTGGCTGGCCAAGCTGGCGGAAGAGGGCAATGCCGAGGCATTCAAGCTGCCACGGCCGCTCCTGCACAGCGGCGATCTGGACTTTTCATTCGCAGGGCTGAAGACAGCGGTGCTGACCCAGGCCAAGAAGCTAGGCGCCGGGCTGGAGGCGAGCAAGGCCGACCTGGCCGCGTCCACGCAAGCAGCCATCGTCGAGGTGCTGCTGAAGAAGTCGCTGGCCGCGCTCGGGCAGACCGGCCTGAAGCGGCTGGTGGTCGCGGGCGGAGTGGGCGCCAATCGAAGCCTGCGGGAGCAGCTCAACGCTGCATGTGCCAAGCGGGGCGTGCGCGTGCACTACCCCGAGCTGCACCTGTGCACCGACAACGGGGCAATGATCGCGATGGCGGCCGCCATGCGGCTGCAGTCGGGCTTGGCGCAGGCCAGCGAGCGCTATGCCTTCGATGTCAAGCCGCGATGGCCCATGGCTTCGCTGATGGCATCCGAGACGCAGGGGCAGGTGCCCGCGTAGCAGCAGGGCGTTGCGCGCGGCCGAGCGAGGGCACCGGCAGCACGTCGAGCATGTTGCGCCACAGCTGACGCCATTGCGGCCAGTCGTGGCCACCTTCGGTGGTGAACACCCGGCCTTCGGGCAGCGCATCCGCCAGCAGCTTGTGGTTGCTAGCAAAGCGGTCGCTCAGGCCGAACCCGAGGTAGAGCTGCGGCAGGTTCTTGGACTGTTGGGGTTCCAGGTATTGCTGGAACCAGGGCCACAGCTTGCGGTCGACTTCCTCGTCGGGCTGGGGCCCGGTCGGAGCCTGCCAGGCGCGCAGGCCGCCGGCCTTGTGGATTTCGGCGCCCAGAACGCGGCGCCCCAGGTAGGGTGCCAGCGCGACGATGCCGTCGACTGAGCCCGGCCTGGACAACTCGTGGACCAGCGCACCGAAGCCGCCGATCGAAATGCCCACGAGCCAGATCGACTTGTAGCCCTTGGCCCGCTGCGGTTCGATGACGTCCGCATGCAGGCGCTCGCTGAGCGTCTGGTCGTAGTAGTAGGAAACGTCCGCGTCCACCAGCAGCGAGTCGGCGGCCAGATGGCGCTCTCGCACGGCGCTGATGAAGCCTTCGCGTTCGAATTCGTCGGGTTTCAGGTAGGCGCCTGGCAGGAAAACCAGGAGCGTATCGGACCGTTCATTGTCGTTGGCTGACTTGAGGTGCGTGATCATGGCGTGCCTTAAGGGGCACCCGAATCCGCACCGTCAGCGATTCGGTGCGTCTGCGAGACGCCCACGAAGAAGAAAGAAGAAAAATGTGAATACGTCACATGATGTGATGTTATTCACTGTCCTATTGTGATTAGGGAGCGTCTTCAAAGTCAAAAACAATAGTTAACGACACTTTCCTCTCGTGGGCTTTGCTCGATCAGCTGATCGGCAGCTCCGAAACGCGGCTCACCGGCACTTGCTTGCCCAGCTTGAGCGTGAGCACGCCGTTCTCGAGCTTGGCCTCGCTAGCGCTCACATCGATGTCTTGCGGCAACTCGTAGGCGGCCTTGAACTGGCGCTTGGCTTCGGCCTTGCTCTCGATGCGGACCACGGTGCCTTCGATGCCGATGGAGAGGTCCTCGCGCGAAAGTCCGGGGACATCGATGGAGAGCGTCCAGCTCTTGTCGTCCTGTTCGACGAGCGGCGACTTGCGTGCGCTGGCAAAGGCTTCGTTGACGAAACGCTCGAAGGCGCGGTCGTACGAACGCGGAGCGAAGCGGGCGGTATGAAGGGCGGGTGCGAAAAACATGAAAGAACTCCTGAATGAACACAATGGGGACAAGAATGTGTGTCCCTTACACTGCGCGGCCATTCAATGCTGAGTGCCGCTTGCCACCACATCTAGGCGCGGCCGCAACCGTTTCAAGACAATGAATCCCCCCTTTATTTGGCGTCGCAAGGCCTTGAAATTTGCGGCGCTGGCGCTATGCGCGGCCCCCTTTGCCGCAGCGGCGCAAACGCCGCCGGCGCCCATCCGCCTTGCGCTGATCGAGAGCATGAGCGGCCCCTTCGCCAACACGGGCGAAGCGGTGTTCCGCAATCTGCTGTGGGCGGTGGAGCGCGTGAATGCGCGCGGCGGCGTCAAGCTGCCGGGTGTGCCCGGCGGTGCACGGCCGCTGCAGCTCGATCGCTACGACAGCAAGGGGCAGAACGAAGAAGCGCTGTCGGCGCTGCGCGCGGCCATGGACGACGGTGCGCGCATCGTGCTGCAAGGCAACTCGTCGGCCACCGCCGCGGCGCTGGTCGATGCCATCGAAAAGAACAACGAGCGCGATCCCTCGCGGCGCGTGATCTTTCTCAACTACGCGGCGGTCGATCCGGTGCTCACCAACGAGCGCTGCAGCTTCTGGCACTTTCGCTTCGATGCCCACGCCGACATGCGCGTGGCCGCGCTGATGGACGTTGTGAAGGACGACGCAACGCTCAGGCGCGCGTACCTCATCGGCCAGGACTACAGCTTCGGCCAGGCGGTGCTGCGCGAATCGAAACGCCAGCTGGGCGTGCAGCGGCCCGATGTGGAAATCGTCGGGGACGAGCTGCACCCAATGGGCAGGGTGAAGGACTTCGCGCCTTACGCCAGCAAGATCATTGCAAGCGGCGCGCAGGCGGTGTTCACCGGCAACTGGGGCAACGACCTCACGCTGCTCGTGAAGGCGGCGCGCGAGGGCGGCTTCAACGGCACTTTCTATACCTTCTACGGCAACGCGCTCGGCGCGCCCGCCGCCATCGGCGATGCGGGCATCGGCCGCGTGATAGCGGTGGCCGACTGGCTGCCCAACGTGCAGACCGCGCAGTCGGAGGCGTTCTATCGCGCATTCCGCGCGCGCTTTCCCAAGCCTGCCGACGACTACGTGCACATGCGCATGCAACTGCTCGTGGAGTCGCTGGCGCAGGCCATCGAGCGCGCGGGCAGCGTCGATGCGGCGGCCGTGGCGCGTGCGCTCGAACAGGCCGACGTGAGCCTTTACGGACAGCGCGGGCGTATGCGCGCGGCGGACCATCAGTTCCAGCAGCAGCTCGTGGTGGGCGTGATGGACAGGCAGGGCAGGCCGGGCGTGCAGTTCGATGTCGAAGGCTCCGGCTACGGCTTTCGCGTGATCAAGACCATCGCACCCGAACGCGCCGAACTGCCGACCACCTGCAAGATGAAGAGAAGCTAGGAAACAAATACATGCGTGAAGCCATCCACAACCTCGAAGCCTCCAAGATCCGCGAGGTTGCCAACGCCGGTCTGGGCCGCGACGACGTGCTCGCCTTCTGGTTTGGCGAAAGCGACGAGGTCACGCCCGAGGTGATCCGCCAGGCGGCCATCGATTCGCTGCAGCGCGGCGAAACCTTCTATGCGCACAACCTCGGCCTGCCCGAGCTGCGCGAGGCAATTGCCGGCTACACCAGCAAGCTGCATCCCAAGGTGGATGCTTCGCGCCTTGCCGTGACCTCCGGCGGCGTGAGCGCGCTGATGCTCGCGGTGCAGGCGCTGGTCGATGCGGGTGATGAAGTGGTCGCGGTCACGCCGGTGTGGCCCAACCTCACGGCGCAGCCGGCGATTCTTGGCGCCGTGGTGCGCACCGTGTCGCTGGTGCCTGCCGACGGCCAATGGACGCTCGACCTTGCAGCGTTGTGCAAGGCGGTCACGCCGAAGACCAAGCTCTTGATCGTCAACGCGCCCAACAATCCGACCGGCTGGACCATGACGCGCGAAGAGCAGCAGGCCGTGCTCGACCACTGCCGCGAAACCGGCACCTGGATCCTGGCCGACGAGGTGTACGAGCGGCTGTACTTCGAGCCGAGTCCGGCGCCGAGCCGCCTCGAGGCGGACTCGCCCCCCGGGGGGCAGGGCGAAGCCCATCGGGGGGAACTTGATCCCAACGGCTGCGCGCCGAGCTTCCTGGACATTTCGAGGCCTGACGACCGGCTGGTGGTGACGCACAGCTTCTCGAAGAGCTTTCTCATGACCGGTTGGCGCCTTGGCTGGCTGGTGCTGCCACCCGCGCTGGTCGAGGGCATCGGCAAGCTGATCGAGTTCAACACCTCGTGCGCCAGCGTCTTCACCCAGCGCGCCGCCGTCGTCGCCATCGAACACACCGCCGAGATCACTCCTCGCGTGGTCGCCCACCTGAAACAGTGCCGGGACACCCTGGTGCCGCTGCTGGAAGCCTTGCCCGGTGTGCAGGTGGCCCCGGCCAAGGGCGGCATGTACGCCTTTTTCCGGCTCGACGGCTTCGGCGACTCGCTCGAACTTGCCAAGCGCCTGGTCGTCGAAGCCGGCCTGGGCCTGGCCCCCGGCAACGCCTTTGCCCCGGAAGCCCAGGGGTGGCTGCGCTGGTGCTTCGCTTCCAAGGACCCCCAGCGCCTTGTGCAGGGCGTGGAGCGCCTGAAAACCTGGCTATCCAGACAGTAAACGCGCAAGCCCGGGGCGAGCTATAATCCCGAGGCTTTGCATGCCGCAAGGCGCACGGTAGGGGCAGTTCCAGCGCCTACCGCAAGTCAAACATCCCGGAACAAGGAAATTCAACATGATCGCAGCCTCCATCAAGGCCGAAGTCGTCAAAGACAACGCCCGCGCCGCCAACGATACCGGTAGCCCCGAAGTGCAAGTCGCACTGCTGACCGCCCGTATCAACGAGCTCACCCCCCACTTCAAGACGCACGCCAAGGACCACCATGGCCGTCGCGGCCTGCTGCGCATGGTGAGCCGCCGCCGCAAGCTCCTGGACTACCTCAAGTCCAAGGACGCCGATCGTTACACCGCGCTGATCGCCAAGCTGGGTCTGCGCAAGTAAACCGAATCGCATGAAAAAACGCCTGGGTTAGTCCGCTAGCTCAGGCGTTTTTTACTTCGCGATCCACTTTCGGAGTGCCAAAACAGAGCGAAGCTGTGTCATTCCAATGAAGTTCCCGCCGAGCTTCGCTGGAATGGCATCGTGTTCTGAGAAGCCTCCGTCCCTGCGAAACCTGTGATGAATACAGGTCAATCGCTATCAAAACAGGAGCAAACATGAGCCTCTTCAACAAAGTCACCAAGTCCTTCCAATGGGGCGACAAGACTGTCGTCATGGAAACGGGCGAAATCGCCCGCCAGGCCAGCGGCGCCGTGGTGGTCGACATCGACGGAACCGTGGTCCTGGCGACCGTGGTGGCCTCCAAGTCGGCCAAGCCCGGCCAGGATTTCTTCCCGCTGACCGTCGACTACATCGAGAAGACCTACGCCGCGGGCAAGATCCCCGGCAGCTTCTTCAAGCGCGAAGCCAAGCCGAGCGAACACGAAACCCTGACCAGCCGCCTGATCGACCGTCCGATCCGCCCGCTGTTCCCCGAAGGCTTCCTGAACGAAGTGCACGTGGTCATCCACACGCTGTCGCTCAACCCTGAAGTTGACGCCGACATCGCCGCCATGATCGGCGTGAGCGCCGCGCTGTCGATTTCCGGCATTCCGTTCAGCGGCCCGATCGGCGCTGCGCGCGTGGGCTACATCAACGGCCAGTACGTGCTGAATCCGGGCCAGACCGCCCGCAAGGATTCGCAGATGGACCTCGTCGTGGCCGGTACCGAAGCCGCCGTGCTGATGGTCGAATCCGAAGCACAGCAACTCAGCGAAGAAATCATGCTGGGCGGCGTGGTGTTCGGCCACGAACAAGCCAACATCGCGATCAACGCGATTCATGAGCTCGTGCGCGACGCCGGCAAGCCGGTGTGGGACTGGCAGCCGCCGGCCGAAGACGAAGCCTTCGTTGCCAAGGTCAAGAGCCTGGCCGAAGAAAAGCTGCGCGCCGTCTATCAGATCCGCAGCAAGCAAGCCCGCACGCAAGCCCTGCGCGAAGCCAATGCCAGCGTGATGAACACGCTGAAGGAAAGCGGCGAACCCTTCGACGCCGGCAAGGTCAACGACCTGCTGTTCTCGATTGAATCGAAGATCGTCCGCAGCCAGATTCTGTCGGGCGAACCCCGCATCGACGGGCGCGACACACGCACCGTGCGTCCCATCGAAATCCGCAACTCCGTGCTGCCGCGCACCCACGGCTCGGCGCTGTTCACGCGCGGTGAGACGCAGGGCTTGGTCGTGACCACGCTCGGCACCGAACGCGACGCACAGCGCATCGACGCGCTGGCCGGCGAGTACGAAGACCGCTTCCTGTTCCACTACAACATGCCTCCCTTTGCCACCGGTGAAGTGGGCCGCATGGGCTCGACCAAGCGCCGCGAAATCGGCCACGGCCGCCTGGCCAAGCGCGCGCTCGTCGCCGTGCTGCCGACCAAGGAAGAGTTCCCGTACACCATTCGCGTGGTGTCGGAAATCACCGAGTCGAACGGCTCCTCGTCGATGGCTTCGGTCTGCGGCGGCTGCCTCTCGATGATGGACGCCGGTGTGCCGATGAAGGCGCACGTGGCCGGCATCGCCATGGGCCTGATCAAGGAAGACAACCGCTTTGCGGTGCTGACCGACATCCTGGGCGACGAAGATCACCTGGGCGACATGGACTTCAAGGTGGCCGGCACGACCAACGGCATCACCGCGCTGCAGATGGACATCAAGATCCAGGGCATCACCAAGGAAATCATGCAGGTCGCACTGGCACAGGCCAAGGAAGCACGCATGCACATCCTGGGCAAGATGCAGGAAGCGATGGGCGAAGCCAAGACCGAGGTGTCGCAGTTCGCACCGCGCCTGACCACGCTGAAGATCAACCCCGAGAAGATCCGCGACGTGATCGGCAAGGGCGGCGCGGTCATTCGCGGCCTGCAGGAAGAAACCGGCACGACGATCAACATCGACGAAGACGGCACCATCACCATCGCCTCGACCGACCCGGAAAAGGCCGAGCTGGCCAAGAAGCGCATCGAGCAGATCACCGCCGAAGTCGAAATCGGCAAGGTCTACGAAGGCCCGGTCACCAAGATCCTGGACTTCGGCGCGCTCATCAATCTGTTGCCCGGCAAGGACGGCCTGCTGCACATCAGCCAGATCGCGCATGAGCGCGTCGAGAAGGTGACCGACTATCTGAGCGAAGGCCAGATCGTGAAGGTCAAGGTTCTCGAGACGGACGAAAAGGGCCGCGTCAAGCTGTCCATGAAGGCCCTGACCGAGCGTCCGGCCGGCATGGAATTCCAGGAACGTGCACCGCGTGAAGATCGTGGCGACCGCGGTGATCGCGGCGGCGAACGCCGCGAGCGTTCGGACCGTGGCGACCGTGGTGGTGACCGCGGCGGCGATCGCGCTCCTCGTTTCAACAACGAGCAGCAGCAGCCGCGCAACGAGCAGCCGCAGGCACCGGCCGGCGAGCAGCCGTACGCACCGCGCGAATCGCAAGAGTAAGAAGGGCGCAGCGGCAAGCTTTGCCGTTGCCGACTTTTTAATTGCTAACCACGCCCGGACACGGGCGTTGCAGGCCAAAAGACGATGAAAGCCATTGAAATCACTTCGTACGGCGCCCCTGAGGTGCTGCGCGCCGTGGAGCGTCCCGATCCGGTGGCCGGCGTGGGCGAATTGCTGATCCGCGTTGCAGCGAGCGGCGTGAACCGTCCGGACGTTTTGCAGCGCAAGGGCCACTACCCGGTGCCGCCGGGCGCTTCCGACCTGCCGGGCCTCGAAGTGGCCGGCGAGATCGTGTCGGGCGATGCCGCGGCCCTGGCCGAGGCGGGCTTCAAGATCGGCGACCGCGTCTGTGCGCTGATTGCCGGCGGCGGCTATGCCGAGCTGTGCGTGGCGCCTGTGGCGCAATGCCTTCCGGTGCCCAAGGGCTGGAGCGACACCGAAGCGGCTTCGCTGCCCGAGACGTTCTTCACCGTGTGGAGCAACGTGTTCGAACGGGGCGGCCTGCAAAAGGGCGAAACCCTTTTGATCCAGGGCGGCTCGAGCGGCATCGGCGTGACGGCAATCCAGATTGCCAAGGCGCTCGGTGCGACGGTGATCGTCACGGCCGGCAGCGACGACAAGTGCGAAGCCTGCAAGAAGCTGGGCGCGGACCACGCCATCAACTACCGCACGAGCGATTTCGCCGAAGAGGCGAAAAAGCTCACCGGCGGCAAAGGCGTGGACGTGATCCTCGACATGGTTGCGGGCGACTACGTGGCGCGCGAGATCGAATGCATGGCCGAAGACGGCCGGCTGGTGATCATCGCAGTGCAGGGCGGGGTCAAGAGCGACTTCAATGCGGGCCTGGTGCTGCGCAAGCGGCTGGTGATCACCGGCTCGACGCTGCGTCCGCGGCCCGTGGCGTTCAAGGGCGCCATTGCCAAGGCGCTGCGCGAGAAGGTCTGGCCGCTGCTCGAAAGCGGCGCGATCAAGCCGGTGATCCACAGCACCTTTGCCGCGGGCGGCGAACCCAGCGGTGCGGCGCAGGCGCATGCGCTGATGGAATCCAACCAGCACATCGGCAAGATCGTGCTGACATGGTGACGGGCAACAACACGATGACCACCAAGAAGAAGCTGATCGCCGGCAACTGGAAGATGAACGGCAGCCTGGCTGCCAACGAGGCGCTGGTGAAGGCCCTGCTGCAGGGCCTGGCCGCTGCGCCGGCCAGTTGCGATGTCGCGCTTTGCGCACCGGCTCCGTATTTCGCCCAGCTGCAATCGCTGCTTGCGGGTTCGAAGGCCATTGCACTTGGCGCGCAGGACATCTCGGCGCACCCGCAAGGTGCGTTCACCGGCGAGCAGTCGGCGGCCATGCTGAAGGAATTCGGCGTGCGTTATGCCATCGTCGGTCATTCGGAGCGTCGCCAGTACCACGGCGAAACCGACGAAGCGGTGGCAGCCAAGACGGCGGCTGCGCTCGCGAACGGCATCACGCCGATCGTCTGCGTGGGCGAAACGCTGGCCGAGCGCGAAGCCGGGCATACCGAAGAAGTGGTCAAGCGCCAGTTGGCCGCGGTGATCCATGTCAATGGCCACTGCATCAGCGAAATCGTCGTGGCCTATGAGCCCGTCTGGGCCATCGGCACCGGCAAGACGGCCACGCCCGAGCAGGCGCAGGCGGTGCACGCCGTGCTGCGTGCGCAACTGCACCATGCCGCCAGCGAACACGCGGCCGGTATCTGCATCCTTTACGGCGGCAGCATGAACGCGGGCAACGCCGCCCAGCTGCTGGCGCAGCCCGACATCGACGGCGGCCTGATCGGCGGCGCTTCGCTCAAGGCTGCCGACTTTTTGCAGATCATTTCCGCTGCCGCTCGCTGAACGCGAGGGGCGGCTGACATCAATTAGGAGTAAGAACGAATGAATGTGGTCCTCAATCTCTTGGTCGGCGTGCAGATGCTGTCGGCCCTTGCAATGATCGGGCTGATCCTGATCCAGCACGGCAAGGGCGCCGACATGGGCGCGGCCTTCGGCAGCGGCAGCGCCGGCAGCCTGTTCGGCGCGAGCGGCAGCGCGAATTTCCTCTCGCGCACCACGGCTGTTCTTGCAGCGGTATTCTTTGCATGCACGCTGCTGCTGGCCTACTTCAGCCACGCACGGCCCGTGGGCGGTGGCAGCCTGCTGGAGCGCGCAGCCGTTGGTGCGCCCGCCACGCCTGCTTCCGCTCCCGCAGGGCAAATTCCCGGTCAGATTCCCTCGGGTACCTCGGGCGCTGCGCCGGCCAACGCGCCTGCCTCGGCTCCCGCCGCGCCTGTTTCGGGCCCGGGCCAGATCCCGAACAAATAATCAAGTTGTTTTCATGGAGTCGCCAGTGAGAAACTGCTCCATTTCAGGGTAAACTCTAAAGCTGTTCGGAAAGCCAAACACCTTCACAGGTACCTCATGCCATCCGAACAAAAAACCGCGGTCGTGGTGAAATTGGTAGACACGCTATCTTGAGGGGGTAGTGGCGAAAGCTGTGCGAGTTCGAGTCTCGCCGACCGCACCAAATCTCACCGGCAGAAAACCTCATCCAGAGCGTTTCTGCCGGTGGCAAGCGGTGAAAATCTCCCGATGAACCTCGATTCCTATCTCCCCGTCCTTTTGTTTATTTTGGTCGGTGTCGGTGTAGGTGTCGCACCGCAAGTCATCGGCTACATCCTGGGTCCCAATCGGCCCGACGCAGCGAAGAACGCTCCCTACGAGTGTGGCTTCGAGGCCTTCGAGGATGCGCGCATGAAATTCGACGTGCGCTATTACCTCGTCGCCATTCTCTTCATCCTGTTCGATCTCGAGATTGCCTTTCTCTTTCCGTGGGCCATTGCGCTCAAGGAAATCGGCGCCGTCGGCTTCTGGGCCATGATGATCTTTCTCGCCATCCTCGTCGTGGGCTTTGCCTACGAGTGGAAAAAAGGCGCGCTCGACTGGGAATGACAAGGAATCATCAAAATGGCCATTGAAGGCGTAATGAAGGAAGGCTTCGTCACCACCACCTACGACTCGGTGGTGAACTGGGCGAAGACCGGATCACTCTGGCCGATGACTTTCGGTCTGGCTTGCTGTGCCGTCGAAATGATGCACGCGGGCGCGGCCCGCTACGACATCGACCGTTTCGGCATGCTGTTTCGGCCCAGCCCCCGCCAGTCCGATCTGATGATCGTGGCCGGCACGCTGTGCAACAAGATGGCGCCCGCTCTGCGCAAGGTCTACGACCAGATGCCCGAGCCGCGCTGGGTTCTTTCCATGGGCTCCTGTGCCAACGGCGGCGGCTACTACCACTACAGCTATTCGGTGGTGCGCGGCTGCGACCGTATCGTGCCGGTGGACGTCTATGTGCCGGGTTGCCCGCCCACCGCCGAGGCCTTGCTCTACGGCGTGATCCAGCTGCAGCAGAAGATTCGCCGCACCAACACCATTGCCCGCGCCTGAGAGACTGCCGACGATGACCGACTTTGCAATATCGCCGGAGGTGCTGCGCGCCACCATCGCCGAGACCCTCGGCGCCAAGGCCAGGAGCGTGACGATCGCGCTGGGCGAGGTGACCGTGGTCGTCGGCGCTGCCGACTACATCGAAGCCGCCACGCTGCTGCGCGATGCGCCCGGCTGCCGCTTCGAGCAGCTGATCGACCTCTGCGGCATGGACTATTCAGACTACCGCGAAGGCGAGTGGCAGGGCGAGCGCTATTGCGTCGTCACGCACCTGCTTTCGGTGAGCCTCAACCAGCGCGTGCGCCTCAAGGTGTTTGCACCGAACGAAGACCTGCCCGTAGTCGATTCGCTTCAGCCCGTCTGGAATGCCGCCACGTGGTTCGAGCGCGAGGCCTTCGACCTCTACGGCATCGTGTTCGAGGGGCATGACGACCTGCGGCGCATCCTTACCGACTACGGTTTCATCGGCCATCCGTTCCGGAAGGACTTCCCGGTGTCGGGGCACGTCGAAATGCGTTACGACGAAGAGCAGAAGCGCGTCATCTACCAGCCGGTCTCCATCGAGCCGCGGGAAATCACGCCGCGCGTGATTCGCGAAGACAACTACGGCAGCGGTTTGCACTGATATGGCCGAAATCAAGAACTACACACTCAACTTCGGTCCCCAGCATCCTGCAGCGCACGGCGTGCTGCGCCTGGTGCTCGAGCTCGACGGCGAAGTGATCCAGCGTGCCGATCCGCACATCGGCCTGTTGCACCGCGCAACCGAAAAGCTCGCTGAATCGCGCACCTTCATCCAGTCGCTGCCGTACATGGATCGCCTCGACTACGTGTCGATGATGTCCAACGAGCACGCCTACTGCCTGGCCATCGAGCGGATGATGGGCCTCGAAGTGCCGATCCGCGCGCAGTACATCCGCGTGATGTTCGCCGAGATCACCCGCCTGCTGAACCACCTCCTATGGCTCGGTGCGCACGGTCTCGACTGCGGCGCGATGAACATGCTCATCTATTGCTTCCGCGAGCGTGAAGACCTGTTCGACATGTACGAAGCCGTTTCCGGCGCGCGCATGCATGCGGCGTACTTCCGTCCGGGCGGCGTGTATCGCGACCTGCCGGATGCCATGCCGCAGTACAAGGTCAGCAAGATCAAGAATGCGAAGGCCATCGAGAAGCTCAACGAGAACCGCCAGGGCTCGCTGCTCGACTTCATCGACGACTTCTGCAAGCGCTTCCCGAAGATGGTCGACGAGTACGAAACGCTGCTCACCGACAACCGCATCTGGAAGCAACGCACCGTGGGCATCGGCGTGGTCACGCCGGAGCGCGCGCTGAACCTCGGCTTCACCGGCCCCATGCTGCGTGGCTCGGGCGTCGAATGGGACCTGCGCAAGAAGCAGCCCTACGACGTCTACGACCAGATGCAGTTCGACGTGCCGGTCGGCAAGACGGGCGACTGCTACGACCGCTACTTGGTGCGCGTGGAAGAAATGCGCCAGGCCAACCGGATCATCCAGCAGTGCTCGGCATGGCTGCGTGCCAACCCCGGCCCGGTCATCACCGACAACCACAAGGTTGCCGCGCCCGCGCGCGAATCGATGAAGGCGAACATGGAGGAACTGATCCACCATTTCAAGCTCTTCACCGAAGGCTTCCATGTGCCCGAAGGCGAGGCCTATGCCGCCGTCGAGCACCCGAAGGGCGAATTCGGCATCTACCTGGTGAGCGACGGCGCCAACAAGCCGTACCGCCTGAAGATCCGCGCGCCCGGTTTCCCGCACCTCGCCGCCCTCGACGAAATGTCGCGCGGCCACATGATCGCCGACGCTGTCGCGGTGATCGGCACGATGGACATCGTGTTCGGCGAAATCGACAGGTGAGAAAGAGCGAATGACGACTTCCTCGACCCACCATGACACGGCGCCTACGGCGCCTTCTGCTCCTCTGAAGCCCGCGATTCTCGAGCGCTTTGCGCGCGAGGTCGCCAAGTACCCTGAAGCAGGCAAGCAATCGGCCGTGATGGCCTGCCTGGCCATCGTGCAGCAGGACGAAGGCTACGTGAGCATGCAGCGCGAGCGCGAGATCGCCGAATACCTCGGCATGGCGCCCATCGCCGTGCACGAGGTCACGACCTTCTACAACATGTACAACCAGCATCCGGTGGGCAAGTTCAAGCTCAACGTGTGCACCAACCTGCCTTGCCAGCTGCGTGACGGCGTCACGGCGCTCGTTCACCTCGAGAAGAAGCTCGGCATCAAGATGGGCGAGACCACGGCCGACGGCCTGTTCACGCTGCAGCAGAGCGAATGCCTGGGCGCCTGCGCCGATTCGCCCGTGATGCTGGTCAACGACCGAACCATGTGCAGCTTCATGAGCAACGAGAAGCTCGACCAGCTCATCGACGGGCTGCGCTCGTCCACTGGAACCACCAAAGGGGAGGCCGCATGATGTCGCCCGAACAAGTGCTCCAGCAGTTCCAGGCCACGGGCGTCCAGACCTGCTTCCATGACCGCCACATCGAGCCGCAGATCTATGCCGGCCTCGATGGCACCAACTGGCGCCTGGCCGACTACGAAGCGCGCGGCGGCTATCAGGCGCTGCGCAAGATCCTCACCGAGGGCCTCACGCCCGACCAGGTGATTGCCGAAGTCAAGGCCTCAGGCCTGCGCGGCCGCGGCGGCGCGGGCTTTCCTACCGGCCTCAAGTGGAGCTTCATGCCCCGCCAGTTCCCGGGCCAGAAGTACCTTGTCTGCAACTCGGACGAAGGCGAGCCGGGTACGTGCAAGGACCGCGACATCCTGCAGTTCAACCCGCACATCGTGATCGAAGGCATGGCCATTGCCGCGTATGCAATGGGCATCAGCGTGGGCTACAACTACATCCACGGCGAGATCTTCCAGAGCTACGACCGCTTCGAGGAAGCCCTCGAAGAAGCGCGCGCTGCCGGCTACCTTGGCGACGGCATCATGGGCAGCACGTACAACTTCCAGTTGCACGCCGCCCACGGTTTCGGCGCCTACATCTGCGGCGAAGAAACCGCGCTGCTCGAATCGCTTGAAGGCAAGAAGGGCCAGCCGCGCTTCAAGCCGCCGTTCCCGGCCAGCTTTGGCCTGTACGGCAAGCCGACCACCATCAACAACACCGAGACCTTCGCGGCGGTGCCCTGGATCATCCGCAACGGCGGCCAGGCTTACCTCGAATGCGGCAAGCCGAACAACGGCGGCACCAAGATCTATTCGGTGAGCGGCGACGTCGAGCTGCCCGGCAACTACGAAGTGCCCATGGGCACGCCGTTCTCCAAGCTGCTTGAGTTGGCAGGCGGCGTTCGCAAGGGCCGCACGCTCAAGGCCGTGATTCCCGGCGGATCGTCGTCACCGGTGCTGCCGGCGTCGATCATGATGGAATGCACGATGGACTACGACTCCATCGCCAAGGCGGGCTCCATGCTGGGTTCGGGCGCGGTCATCGTCATGGACGACAGCCGCTCGATGGTCGAGTCGCTGCGGCGCCTCTCGTATTTCTACATGCACGAATCCTGCGGCCAGTGCACGCCTTGCCGCGAAGGCACGGGCTGGCTGCACCGCGTGGTGGACCGCATCCACAACGGGCAGGGCAGGGCGTCCGACATGGACCTGCTCAACTCCGTGGCTGACAACATCCAGGGCCGCACCATCTGCGCGCTCGGCGACGCGGCGGCCATGCCGGTGCGCGCCATGATCAAGCACTACCGCCACGAGTTCGAGGCCCTGATTCCGGGCTACGTCCCGAAAGCGCCCGTCAAGGCCTGAGCGCGAGAAACATATATATGGTTGAAATCGAACTCGACGGCAAGAAGGTCGAAGTGACCGAAGGCAGCATGGTGATGCATGCGGCCGACAAGGCGGGCACGTACATCCCGCACTTCTGCTATCACAAGAAGCTCAGCATTGCGGCCAACTGCCGCATGTGCCTGGTCGACGTGGAAAAGGCACCCAAGCCGATGCCGGCCTGCGCCACGCCCGTCACGCAGGGCATGATCGTCCGCACCAAGAGCGAGAAGGCCATCAAGGCACAACAGTCGGTCATGGAGTTCCTCCTGATCAACCACCCGTTGGATTGCCCCATTTGCGACCAGGGCGGCGAGTGCCAGCTGCAAGACCTGGCCGTGGGCTACGGCGGTTCTTCTTCGCGCTACGAAGAAGAAAAGCGCGTCGTCTTCCACAAGGACGTCGGCCCGCTGATCAGCATGGAAGAGATGAGCCGCTGCATCCATTGCACGCGCTGCGTCCGCTTCGGCCAGGAAGTGGCCGGCGTGATGGAGCTCGGCATGACCCAGCGCGGCGAGCACTCCGAAATCGAAACCTTCCTCGGCGACTCGGTCGACTCCGAGCTGTCGGGCAACATGATCGACATCTGCCCGGTCGGCGCGCTCACGAGCAAGCCGTTCCGCTACAGCGCCCGCACCTGGGAGCTGTCGCGCCGCAAATCGGTGAGCCCGCACGATTCCACCGGCGCCAACCTGATCGTTCAGGTCAAGAACAACCGCGTCATGCGCGTGGTGCCGCTCGAGAACGAAGACGTCAACGAATGCTGGATTGCCGACCGCGACCGCTTTTCGTACGAAGGGCTCAACGGCCCCGAGCGCCTCACGCAACCCATGCTCAAGCAGGGCGGCCAATGGCAGCAAGTCGACTGGCAGACCGCGCTCGAATACGTGGCCAACGGCCTCAAGCAGATCAAGGCCGACCACGGCGCGCAGAGCATCGGCACACTGGTCAGCCCGCACAGCACGCTCGAAGAGCTGCAGCTTGCCGCCATGCTCACGCGTGAGCTCGGTAGCGACAACATCGACTACCGCCTGCGCAATGCCGAATTCACGGCGTTCGAAGGTGTGCGCTGGCTCGGCACCTCGATCGCATCGCTCACGCAGCTGCAGCGCGCATTCGTGATCGGCTCGAACCTGCGCAAGGACCATCCGCTGTTCGCGCAGCGCATCCGCCAGGCCGTGCGCAAGGGCGCCGCGTTGTCGGTGCTGACCTCGTCCAACCTGATGGCGGACCGCGAAGCGTGGGCCATGAGCGTGGCGCAGGCATCGATCGTCGACGCCGGCCAGTGGGTCGAAGTGCTCGCCGGCATTGCCGCCGCCGTGGGCCAGACCACCGGCCAGGCCGCGCCGCTCGCACCGGCAAACGCACCCGATGCCGCGGCACAAGCCATTGCGGCGTCGCTGCTGAGCGGTGAGCGCAAGGCCATCCTGCTCGGCAATGCCGCCGCCCACCACGCGCAAGCCAGCAGCCTGCTGGCCCTTGCAAACTGGATCGGCACGCAGACCGGCGCCACCGTCGGCTACCTGACCGAAGCCGCCAACACCGTGGGTGCGCAGCTCGTCGGCGCATTCCCCAAGAACGGCGGCCTCGATGCCGGCCGCATGCTGGCAGCCGGTTCCGGTCTCAAGGCGGTGATGCTGCTCAACACCGAACCGGTGTTCGACTCGGCTGCGGGTGCCGCAGCCGCCGATGTCATCGGCAATGCGCAAATGGTCGTCACCTTGAGTCCCTTCAAGGCCAACCTCGAGTTCAGCGACGTGCTGCTACCCATTGCGCCGTTCACCGAAACGCCCGGTACCTTCGTCAATGCCGAAGGCCGCGTGCAAAGTTTCCATGCCGTCGTCAAGCCGCAAGGCGAGACGCGCCCGGCCTGGAAGGTGCTGCGCGTGCTGGCCAACCTGCTCGGGCTGCCCGGCTTTGCTTTCGAATCGACCGCTGAAGTGCTCCGCACCATCGGCGACAACGGCGCCGTGCCGGCAGATGCGCTTCGCAACGCAACCGCCGCGAAGGCCGTGGCCTCGAATGGTGCGGTTTCCGCACCCGTGGTGGCGAGCATCTATCAGCTCGACTCCATCGTGCGCCGCGCACCGTCGCTGCAACTCACCGCCGACGCGCGCAACGCAATGACGGCAGCACCGGCCCGCGCCGAGGAGGCATTGGCATGATCGACGCAGTGCATGCTTTCGGCCAGGGGCTGATCAACGCCGGCTGGTGGACGTCCGCGGGCTGGCCCGTGATCTGGACGCTGATCAAGATCATCGTGGTCGTGCTTCCGCTGATGGGCGCCGTCGCCTACCTCACGCTGTGGGAGCGCAAGGCCATCGGCTTCACGCAGATCCGCGTGGGCCCGAACCGCATCGGGCCCCTGGGCCTGCTGCAGCCCATTGCCGACGCGCTCAAGCTGATGACCAAGGAGATCATTCTTCCGACGGTCGCCAACAAGGGCCTGTTCCTGCTCGGCCCGATCATGACCATCATGCCGGCGCTCGTCGCATGGGCCGTGATTCCGTTCGGCCCTGAAATGGCGCTGGCCAACATCAATGCCGGCCTGCTGTTCGTCATGGCCATCACCTCGCTCGAGGTATACGGCGTGATCATCGCGGGCTGGGCTTCCAACTCGAAGTACGCCTTCCTGGGCGCGCTGCGCGCCTCGGCACAGATGGTGAGCTACGAAATCGCGATGGGCTTCTGCTTCGTCGTGGTGCTGATGGTCTCGGGCAGCCTGAACATGAGCGAGATCGTGAATGTGCAGGGCAAGGGTACCTTTGCCGAAATGGGCCTTGGCTTCCTGTCGTGGAACTGGCTGCCGCTGCTGCCGATCTTCGTCGTCTACTTCATCTCGGGCCTGGCTGAAACCAACCGCCACCCCTTCGACGTGGTCGAAGGCGAGTCCGAAATCGTCGCGGGCCACATGATCGAGTACTCGGGCATGAGCTTTGCCATGTTCTTCCTGGCCGAGTACGCCAACATGTGGCTGGTCTCGATCCTGTGCGTGGTGCTGTTCCTCGGTGGATGGCTGCCGCCGTTCGAGTTCCTGAGCTTCATTCCCGGCTGGATCTGGCTCGGCGCCAAGACCTTCTGCGTGGTCACCATGTTCCTGTGGGTTCGCTCGACGTTCCCGCGCTTCCGCTATGACCAGATCATGCGTCTGGGCTGGAAGATCTTCATCCCGGTCACGCTCGTGTGGCTGGTCGTGGTCGGCGCCTGGATGCAGACCCCGTTCAATATCTGGAAATAACTGGAAGCGCCAACATCATGTCTGCTGCGCATACCGCAACAACGTCCGCTCCGTTCTCGCTCAAGGACTTTCTGGGCAGCTTCATGCTGTTCGAACTGTTCAAGGGCCTGGCCATCACCGGCAAGTACGCTTTCGCCCGCAAGATCACGGTGCAGTTCCCGGAAGAGAAGACGCCGCTGTCGCCGCGTTTTCGCGGCCTGCATGCGCTGCGCCGCTACGAAAACGGCGAAGAGCGCTGCATTGCCTGCAAGCTCTGCGAGGCCGTTTGCCCCGCACTCGCCATCACCATCGAATCCGATGTGCGCGACGACGGCTCGCGCCGCACCACGCGCTACGACATCGACCTGACCAAGTGCATCTTCTGCGGCTTCTGCGAAGAAAGCTGCCCGGTCGATTCGATCGTCGAAACCCACATCTTCGAATACCACGGCGAAAAGCGCGGCGACCTGTACTTCACCAAGGACATGCTCCTTGCCGTGGGCGACCGCTACGAAAAAGAAATTGCAGCGAACAAGGCGGCCGACGCCAAGTACCGCTGATCCCGGCCAGCCCGAACCCCGTACCAATTCGAATTCCAATGGACGTCAAGACCGGTCTGTTCTATCTGTTTGCCGCGGTGCTGCTGTTCGCGGCCTTCCGCGTCATCACCGCCCGCAATCCCGTGTACGCGGCGCTGTACCTGGTGCTCGCCTTCTTCCAGGCGTCGGCCATCTGGCTGCTGCTGCGCGCCGAGTTCCTGGCGATCTCGCTCGTGCTCGTCTACGTGGGGGCGGTGATGGTGCTGTTCCTGTTCGTCGTGATGATGCTGGACATCAACGTGGACGGCTTGCGGCAGGGGTTCTGGAAGCACTTTCCGCTGGCAGCTGGCGTGGGCGCGCTCATTGCGCTTGAAATGGCTGCCGTGCTGATGGGCGGCTTCCGCCTGGCGGAGCCGCCGCGCGCCGGGGCTGCCGCTGCAGCCAACAGTTCCAACACGCTCGAGCTCGGCAAGCTGCTGTACTCCGAGTACCTGTACCCGCTCGAAATTGCGGCTGTCATCCTGCTCGTGGCCATCGTGGCCGCCATTGCACTCACGCTGCGTACCCGCAAGGACAGCAAGTACGTCAACCCGTCCGACCAGGTGCGCGTGAAGGCACGCGACCGCGTGCGCATCGTGCAGATGCCGGTCACGCGCGCTGCCGAGCCCGTGGTCGAAGCACCCGCAGATGCAGGCACAGCAGCGGCGGCAAAGGAAAACAAGGCATGACGCTCACGCTCGGACACTTTCTTTCGCTCGGCGCAATGCTCTTTGCGCTTTCGGTGATCGGCATTTTCCTGAACCGCAAGAACCTCATCGTGCTGCTGATGGCGATCGAGCTGATGCTGCTCGCGGTAAACATGAACTTCGTGGCGTTCTCGTACTACCTGGGCGACATGCACGGCCAGATCTTCGTGTTCTTCATCCTGACGGTGGCTGCGGCCGAGTCGGCAATCGGTCTCGCGCTGCTGGTCTTGTTGTTCCGCAACAAATCCAACATCAACGTAGACGAACTCAACTCGCTCAAGGGTTGAAAGCAGTATGAGCGCAACCCTTTCCGCATCCACCCTGCTGGCCGTGCCGCTGGCACCCCTGGTCGGCGCCGCCGTTGCCGGCCTGTTCGGCACGAAGTTCGGCGGCAACCACATCGGCCGCAAAGTCACGCATTCGCTGACCATCCTCGGCGTGCTGGTCGCCTTCATCATCTCGGCCATGACGCTGAAGTCGGTGGTCGTCGACGGCGCCCGCTTCAACGCCACCATCTACGAATGGATGATGGTCGGCGGCCTGAAGATGGAAGTCGGCTTCCTGGTCGACGGGCTCACGGCCATGATGATGTGCGTGGTGACCTTCGTCTCGCTGATGGTGCACATCTACACCATTGGCTACATGGAAGAAGACGAGGGCTACAACCGCTTCTTCGCGTACATCTCGCTCTTCACCTTCTCCATGCTGATGCTCGTCATGAGCAACAACATGCTCCAGCTGTTCTTCGGCTGGGAAGCGGTGGGCTTGGTGTCGTACCTGTTGATCGGCTTCTGGTTCAACAAGCCCACGGCCATCTTCGCCAACATGAAGGCCTTCCTGGTCAACCGCGTGGGCGACTTCGGCTTCATCCTGGGCATCGGCCTGATCGCGGCCTACGCCGGCACGCTGAACTACGGCGAAGCCTTCGCCAAGGCCAACACGCTGGCCGGCATTACCTTCCCCGGCACCGAGTGGATGCTGGTGACCGTGATCTGCATCTGCCTGTTCATCGGCGCCATGGGCAAGAGCGCGCAGTTCCCGCTGCACGTGTGGCTGCCCGACTCGATGGAAGGCCCGACGCCCATCTCCGCGCTGATCCACGCGGCAACCATGGTGACGGCCGGCATCTTCATGGTGGCGCGCATGTCGCCGCTGTTCGAACTCAGCGATACCGCGCTCTCGTTCATCCTGGTGATCGGTGCCATCACGGCGCTGTTCATGGGATTCCTGGGCATCATCCAGAACGACATCAAGCGCGTGGTCGCGTACTCGACGCTCTCGCAGCTCGGCTACATGACGGTGGCGCTTGGCGCGTCGGCCTATTCGGTCGCGGTGTTCCACCTGATGACGCACGCCTTCTTCAAGGCGCTTCTCTTCCTGGGCGCAGGATCGGTGATCATCGGCATGCACCACAACCAGGACATCCGCTGGATGGGCGGCGTGCGCAAGTACATGCCCATTACCTGGATCACGTCGCTGCTGGGGTCGCTCGCGCTGATCGGCACGCCGTTCTTCTCGGGCTTCTACTCCAAGGACAGCATCATCGAGGCGGTGCACGAAAGCCACCTGTGGGGTGCGCAGTTTGCCTACTACGCGGTGCTGGCCGGCGTGTTCGTCACGGCGTTCTATTCGTTCCGCATGTACTTCCTGGTGTTCCATGGCAAGGAGCGCTACGACCAGAACCCCGATGCACACCACGACGACCATGCAGCGCATGGCGACGACCACGGCCATGGCCATCAAGACCACAAGCCGCATGAGTCACCGATGGTGGTGTGGCTGCCGCTGGTGCTGCTGGCCATTCCGTCCGTGGTGATCGGCTTCATGACGATCCAGCCGATGCTCTTCGGCGAGTTCTTCAAGGACGCGATCTTCGTGGACGCTACCAAGCACCATGCGATGAAGGAACTCGGCGAAGCGTTCCACGGCCCGGTGGCCATGGCGATCCACGGACTGCAAACCCCGCCGTTCTGGCTGGCGCTCGCGGGTGTGGTTGTTTCGTACCTCATGTACATGCAGTTCCCGGCAGTGCCCGCCGCGATCAAGCGCGCGTTCGGCCCGGTCTACCGCCTGCTCGACAACAAGTACTACCTCGACTGGATCAACGAGAACATCGTCGCCCGCGGCGCGCGTGCCCTTGGCACCGGCCTGTGGAAGGGCGGCGACCAGGCGCTGATCGATGGCGCCGTGGTCAACGGTTCGTGGAAGGTCGTCGGCCGCATCTCCGGTGTGGTGCGGTGGCTGCAGTCGGGCTACATCTATCACTACGCCTTCGCGATGCTGCTTGGCATCTTCATCCTGATGACGTACTTCGTCTGGTTCAAACGCTGAGCCCGAACGCTGGAGAAAAAGAAAAATGGGTTTGTTGAGCCTTGCCATCTGGGTGCCGATCGCATTCGGTACCGCGCTGCTGGCGTTTGGGCGTGACGAGAACGCCAGGGGCGTGCGCTGGGTCGCGCTGGTCGGCGCGATCGTCAGCTTCCTGGTCACCGTGCCGCTTTACACGGGCTTTCAGAACGGCACTGCCGCAATGCAGTTCGTCGAGAAGGCCAGCTGGATATCGCGCTTCAACGTCAACTACCACCTCGGTGTCGACGGGTTGTCGCTCTGGCTGGTGCTGCTGACCTCGTTCATTACCGTCGTGGTCGTGATCTCGGCCTGGGAAGTGATTACCGAGCGCGTCAACCAGTACATGGGCGCGTTCCTGATTCTTTCCGGCTTCATGATTGGCGTGTTTGCCGCGCTCGACGGCATTCTGTTCTACGTGTTCTTCGAAGCCACGCTGATCCCGATGTACCTGATCATCGGCATCTGGGGCGGTCCGAACAAGATCTACGCAGCATTCAAGTTCTTCATCTACACCTTGCTCGGCTCGCTGCTGATGCTGGTGGCGTTGATCTACCTGTACAACAAGTCGGGCGGCAGCTTCGACATCCTGAGCTGGCACAAGCTGCCGCTCGGCTCGACGGCGCAGACCTTCCTGTTCTTCGCGTTCTTTGCCGCCTTCGCGGTCAAGGTGCCGATGTGGCCGGTCCACACCTGGCTGCCCGACGTGCACGTCGAGGCGCCGACCGGCGGCTCGGCGGTGCTGGCCGCCATCATGCTGAAGCTCGGCGCCTATGGTTTCCTGCGCTTCTCCATGCCGATCGCTCCCGATGCATCGCACGAATGGGCCTGGCTCATGATCGCGCTGTCGCTCATCGCGGTGATCTACGTCGGCCTGGTGGCGCTGGTGCAGGAAGACATGAAGAAGCTCGTCGCTTATTCATCCGTCGCGCACATGGGCTTCGTGACTCTCGGCTTCTTCATCTTCAACGAGCTGGGCGTGTCCGGCGGCATCGTGCAGATGATTGCGCACGGCTTCGTCTCGGGCGCCATGTTCCTGGGCATCGGCGTGCTTTACGACCGCGTGCATTCGCGCCAGATTGCCGACTACGGCGGCGTGGTCAACACCATGCCCAAGTTCGCCGCGTTCGCGCTGCTGTTCGCCATGGCCAATTGCGGCCTGCCGGGCACCGCCGGTTTCGTGGGCGAGTGGATGGTCATCCTGGGTGCGGTCAAGTCCAACTTCTGGATCGGCCTGGGCGCCGCAACGGCACTGATCTTCGGCGCGGCGTACACCCTCTGGATGTACAAGCGCGTGTACCTTGGCCCGGTCGGCAACGACCACGTCAAGGAGCTCACCGACATCAACGCCCGCGAGTTCCTGATGCTCTCGCTGCTTGCCATTGCCGTGCTGTGGATGGGCATCTATCCGAAGCCATTCACCGATGTGATGGACGTTTCCGTGATGGAGCTCCTGCGCCATGTGGCAACTTCCAAACTGCCCTGATTCCACGCTGAAGAAGAGAACGAGATGATTGACAAACTCAGCTGGGTCGCGATCTACCCCGAAATCGTGCTGCTGGTCATGGCCTGCATCATTGCGCTCGTCGACCTGTCGACCACCAGCGCCCGCCGCACGCGCACCTACATCCTGACGCTGCTCACGCTGGCCGTGGTGGCTGTGCTCACTGGCATGGCCGCCAACGACGGCAAGACGATCTACGGCTTTGGCGGCATGGTCGTGAGCGACCCCATGGGCAACTGGCTCAAGTGCTTTGCCACGGTCGCGCTGATGGTCACGCTGGTCTACGGCCGTCCCTACGCGGCAGACCGCGAAATGCTGCGCGGCGGCGAACTGTTCACCATCAGCATGTTCGCGCTGCTGGGCATGTTCGTGATGATCTCGGGCAGCAACTTCCTCCTGATCTACCTGGGTCTCGAGCTGCTCACCTTGTCCAGCTACGCCTTGGTGGCGCTGCGCCGGGACAACGCGGTGGCCAGCGAAGCGGCCATGAAGTACTTCGTGCTCGGCGCGATGGCCAGCGGCTTCTTGCTCTACGGCCTATCGATGCTCTACGGCGCCACCGGCTCGCTCGACGTGAACGAAGTGTTCAAGATCATCGCCAGCGGCAAGGTGAACCATCAGGTGCTGGTGTTCGGCCTGGTGTTCATCGTTGCGGGCCTGGCCTTCAAGGTAGGGGCGGCGCCTTTCCACATGTGGGTGCCTGACGTGTACCAGGGCGCACCGACCGCGGTCACGCTGCTGATCGGCGCGGCGCCCGAGCTGGCCGCCTTTGCCATCATCATCCGCCTGCTGGTGGAAGGGCTGCTGCCGCTCGCCATCGACTGGCAGCAGATGCTGGCCCTGCTGGCGATTGCTTCGCTGCTGGTGGGCAACCTGGCCGCCATTGCGCAGACCAACCTCAAGCGCATGCTGGCCTACTCGACCATTGCGCAGATGGGCTTCATGCTGCTCGGCTTGGTGGCGGGCGTGGTCAACGGCAATACCTACAACGCGCAGTTCGCATACAGCGCGTCGATGTTCTACATCGTGACCTACGTTCTGACCACGCTGGCGAGCTTCGGCATCATTTTGCTGCTGGCGCGCGAAGGCTTCGAAAGCGAAGAAATCACCGATCTTGCCGGCCTCAACCAGCGCAGCCCGCTGTATGCCGGCGTGATGGCTATTGCGATGTTCTCGCTCGCCGGTCTGCCGCCGCTGGTCGGGTTCTACGCCAAGCTCGCGGTCCTGCAGGCGCTGATCGCCTCGGGCCAGGCGATCTACATCGGCTTGGCGGTGTTCGCGGTGATCATGTCGCTGATCGGCGCTTTCTACTACTTGCGCGTGGTCAAGGTCATGTACTTCGATGCACCCGTTACCGTCAGCACCGTGTCGGCGCCGCGCGACGTGCGTGCCGTGCTCTCGGTCAATGGCCTGCTCATTCTCGTGCTGGGCATCGTTCCCGGCGGCCTCATGACGCTGTGCGCCAAGGCGATCGTGGCCACGCTGGCCAACTGATCCCGGTTCACTCACGGTGTCGCAAACCGCATCGGTCTGGGTCGTTCTGCTGGTAGCGCTGGTGGCGGCCAACCTGCCGTTCTTCAATGAACGGTTGTTCGGCGTCGTGCCGCTGGCCACGCGGCCCAAGCCGCTCGCAGTGCGGCTCGCCGAATTGGTGGCGCTGTATTTCGTGGCCGGCGGCATCGGCTTTCTGTTCGAAAGCCGGGCAGGGCAGATTGCTCCCCAAGGCTGGGAGTTCTATGCGGTGACCGGCGCGCTTTTCATCGTGCTGGCTTTTCCCGGGTTCACCTGGCGCTACCTGATGAAGCATAGGCACTCACATGACTGATCCGGCCATCGACTCGCATCTGAAGGAAGAACGCACCGCCAGCGAGGTGCTGCTCAAGGGCAACTTTCTCAAAGTGTGCCGCGATACGGTGCGTCTGCCCGATGGCCATACCGCCACGCGCGAGTACGTGATTCACCCGGGCGCGGTGGTGGTGGTTCCTCTTCTGGACGACGGCCGCGTGGTGCTGGAGCGGCAATACCGCTATCCGGTTGGACATGTGATGGTCGAGTTTCCGGCCGGCAAGCTCGACGCGGGCGAAGATCCGCTGGTTTGCGGCCAGCGCGAACTGCTCGAGGAAACCGGCTACACCGCGCGTGAATGGGCCTATGCCGGCGCCATGCACCTGGCGGTGGCGTACTCCACCGAAATCATCCACATCTACTTTGCGCGCGGCCTCTCGCTCGGCACGCGCCAGCTCGACCACGGCGAGTTTCTCGACGTATTCACGGCCACGCCGCAGGAAGTGGCCGGCTGGTGCCGCGAAGGCAAGATCACCGACGCCAAGTCGCTCACCTGCACGCTGTGGCTGCAGAACGTCCTTTCGGGCGCATGGGCACTCGATTGGCAGGGCACCGCTTCGCAAGGCGGCGCGGGATAATCCGCGCATGAAGGTTCTCGATCTCCGCTGCTCGCACGGCCACGGCTTCGAAGGCTGGTTTGCGTCCAACGAAGCTTTTGAAAGTCAACTCGCCGATGGCCTGGTTGAATGCCCGGTCTGTGCCGACACGCGCATCGTCAAGCTGTTGAGCGCACCGCGCCTCAACCTGGGCAATGCCAAGGCGCCCGCAGAGGCCGCCGCATCGCCGGCACCAGCAGCATCGTCAGCCCAGGTGCCCGCCGAACAGTCTCCAGAAGCACGCTGGATGCGCGCCGTGCGCGAAGTTCTTGCAAAGACCGAGGACGTCGGCGACCGTTTTGCCGACGAGGCGCGCAAGATGCATTACGGCGAAACCGAAGAGCGCGGCATCCGCGGCCAGGCAACGCGCGAGCAGACCGAAGCGCTGATGGACGAGGGCATTCCGGTCATGCCGCTGCCGATTCCCGCAGCCCTCAAGGAAACGCTGCAGTAGCAGCAATCTGCTGCCGCCCGTCGTGGCGGCTCAGGCAGTGAATTGAAGGGCGGCCAGGCGGGCATACACCCCGCCTTGCGCCACCAGCGTGGCATGCGTCCCTTGTTCCACGATGCCGCCATGGTCGAGCACGATGATGCGATCGGCCTTTTGCACCGTGGCGAGCCGGTGTGCAATGACCAGCGTAGTGCGGCCTTCCATGGCCGATTCGAGCGCGGCCTGCACCATGCGCTCGCTCTCCGCATCGAGCGCGCTCGTGGCTTCGTCCAGCAACAGGAGCGGCGGGTTCTTGAGAATGGCGCGCGCAATCGCAATGCGCTGGCGCTGTCCGCCCGAAAGGCGCACCCCACGTTCACCAAGGAAGGTGTCGTAGCCCTCTGGCAGCGCTTGCAGAAAGTCGTGGGCAAAGGCTGCGCGGGCAGCGGCGTGCACTTCGTCGGCCGTTGCCTCGGGGCGGCCATAGCGGATGTTCTCGAAGGCGCTGGCCGAGAAGATCACCGCGTCTTGCGGCACCAGTCCGATACGCGTGCGCAGGTCTGGCAAGGCCAGTGAAGCCAGCGGCGCGCCGTCGAGCAGCAAGTGGCCCGACTGCGGATCGTAGTAGCGCAGCAGCAGCTGGAAAACCGTGCTCTTGCCTGCGCCGCTCGAACCCACCAGCGCCACCGTCTCACCGGGTGCGACGTCCAGGCTGAAGTCTTTCAGCGCCGGAGTGCCGGGCCTGGAAGGGTAGTGAAAAGTGACGGCCTCGAACTTGACGGCACTGCCCGCCACCGGAACGGGCGCAGCCGCGGGTGCGGCCGGCGAAACGATGGCGGCCGGCGCGTGCAGCAGTTCCATCAGGCGCTCGGTGGCGCCCGCTGCCCGAAGCAGATCGCCGTAGACCTCGCCAAGCACGGCGGTCGCGCTTGCAAGAATGGCCACATAAACGACCGTCTGGCCGAGATGGCCGGCCGTGATGTCGCCGCGCAGCACGGCTTGCGTGCCCTGGTACAGGCCCCAGAGCAGCGCCGCCGACGTCGCGATGATGATGAAGGCCACCAGCACCGAGCGCGCCTTGGTGCGCCGCACGGCGGTTCTGAAGGCGTTCTCGGTCGACGCATTGAAGCGGCCGGCCTCACGCGCTTCGGCGGTGTAGCTTTGCACCACCGGAATCGCATTGAGCACCTCGGCCGCGATGGCGCTCGAATCGGCCACGCGGTCCTGGCTGGCGCGCGAGAGCTTGCGCACGCGCCGGCCAAACCACATGCTCGGCAGCACCACCAGCACCAGAATGCCCAGCACCTGCACCATCACGTAGGGGTTGGTCCAGATCAGCACCGCCAGCGCGCCAACGCCCATGACGGCGTTGCGCAGCCCCATGCTGAGGGACGAGCCGACCACCGTCTGTACCAGCGTGGTGTCCGCCGTCAGGCGCGACAGCACTTCGCCGGTTTGCGTCGTCTCGAAGAACGCCGGGCTCTGGCGCAGCACGTGTCCGTAGACCGCATTGCGCAGGTCGGCTGTCACGCGCTCGCCGAGCCAGCTCACCGTATAGAAGCGCGCCGCCGAGAAAACCCCCAGTGCCACGGCCACAGCGAAAAGGGCGCCGAAATGCTCGCGCAATGCCATGGTTTGTGCACCCTTGTCGGCGCTGATCAGTCCGCCGTCTATGAGGCTGCGCAGCGCCAGCGGAAACACCAGCGTAGTGACGGCAGCCATCACCAGAAAAATTCCGGCCAGCACGATCTGGACGCGGTAGGGCCGAAGAAAAGGGCTCAGGCCCGACAGGGATCGGGGCGAGCCCTTGGCCGGCGAGGACAGGGGAGAGGAAGCCATGAGACCGATTCTAGCGACCCTTGCCGCCGCAAAGGCGGCCTTGACAATAATTGCTTGGGCAATTAATATTTGGGCCATGAGCGATGCAGACACCCCGCAAGTCCCTTCCGCCTTCGGTGACCCCGAACGGCGGCCGGCCGACTTCTACCGAGCCGAGACCTACAAAGCCGAGGAAAGCATCGGGTATTTGATGCGGCGCATATTGAGTGCGGTGGCCCAGGCCGTGGAAACCCGCATGTGCGAGCCCGGCAGCCCGACCTTTCCCCAATGGTTGCCCCTGTACAAGTTGCACGTCGGCGCCGCCACAACGGTCGCCGAACTGGCCCGGGCTTGCGAGCTCGACGCCGGTGCCATGACGCGCCTGCTCGACCGCCTGGAAGCCAAGGGCCTGTGCCGCCGCGTCCGGTCGCTCGAAGACCGTCGCGTGGTCAATATCGAACTTACCGAAGAAGGCCGTGCCGCCGCCAAGGAAGTTCCGCACGTGCTCAGCCGCGTGCAGAACGAGCACCTGGCGGGTTTCACCAACGAAGAATGGGAGCAGCTTAAGGGTTACCTGCGCCGCATCCTCGAGAACGCGCAGGCCCTCGCAGCCCGTGGAGAAAAGAATGACTGAATCCCTTGCCGCGCGCGCCATGCGCCGCACCCCTGTTGTTGCCGCCGCGCTCCTCATGGTTGCGCTGGCCGGCTGTGCTGACATGGCCGGCATCAACTCGCACGCCAAGCTGCGCGATGCGTCGTCTCTCGGCATTGCCGCCGACACCAATGCGGCGGTTGTGCCCAGCGTCGACAGCCAGTGGTGGCGCACTTTTGGCGACGCGCAACTCAACACGCTGATCGACCGGGCCGTGGACGGCAACCCTAACCTCCAGGTGGCACGTGCGCGCCTCGCGCGGGCGCAAGCCTCGGCGGACATTGCCGAGTCGGCCCTCAAGCCAAAGGTAAACGGCGAGCTGAACCTGAACCGCCAGAAGTTCAACAGCAACTACATCTATCCCGCACCGCTAGGCGGCTCGACCCAGAACATCGGGCTGCTGCAGCTCGGCGCAAGCTGGGAGCTCGACTTCTTCGGCAAGAACCGCACCGCGCTCGAGGCCGCCATCGGCGCCGCCAATGCAGCTGCGGCCGACGCCGATGCCGCCCGCGTGCTGCTGGCCAGCAACGTGGCGCGCAGCTACTTTCAATGGGCCCGGCTGAACGAACAGCTCGGCGTGGCCCAGCGCACGCTGGCCCAGCGCGATGAAACGCTCAAGCTGGTACGCGACCGCGTGTCCGCCGGCCTCGACACCCGCCTCGAGCTGCGCCAGAGCGAAGGCGGCCTGCCCGAGGCGCGCCAGCAGATCGAAGCGCTCAGGGAGCAGATTGCGCTGCAGCAGCACGCGCTCGATGCACTCGTGGGCCAGCCCAACGTGTCCGCATCGCTCAAGCCGCCGATGCTCGAAGCAGTCAAGCCGATTGCGATGCAAGCCAATATTCCGGCCGACCTGCTCGGCCGCCGCGCCGACATTGCGGCCGCGCGCTGGCGCGTCGAAGCAGCCACGAGCGACGTGGCCAATGCAAAGACGCAGTTCTATCCCAACGTGAACCTCACGGCCTTTGCCGGCTTCCAGAGCCTGGGTTTCGGCAAGCTGCTCAAGTCGGGCAGCGAGCAGTGGGGCGTGGGCCCCGCCATCCATCTGCCGATCTTCGAAGGCGGCCAGCTGCGCGCCAACCTGCGCGGCAAGGCCGCCGATCTCGACGCAGCCATCGAGAGCTACAACGCCACGGTGATCGATGCGGTGCGCGACGCGGCCGACCAGGCGTCGAGCGCGCAGTCGATCGCACGCCAGCAGGCCGAACAACGCGACGCGCAGACCGCGGCCGAAGGCGCCTACGACATTGCCGTGCAGCGCTACCGCGCAGGCCTCGGCAACTACCTCAACGTGCTGACCGCGGAGACCGCCGTGCTCGCACAACGCCGGCTGGCCGTGGACCTTGCCGCGCGCGCCCTCGACACGCAGGTGGGCCTGGCGCGCGCCCTCGGCGGCGGCTGGCAAGCGCCAGCCACGGCCACGGCCAATGCGCCGGCCTCATCGGCCGCACTGAACTGAACCGACATTTTTCGTCTTCGGAAAGAACTTCATCATGAGCGATAACAACACTCCGACGCCCGCTGCCACTGCAGCCTCTGCAACACCCGAAGCCCCTGCCAGCAACGGCAAGCGCCGCCGCGCACTCACAGCGCTTGCCGCGGTGGTCATCGTCGCCGGCGGCGGCTGGGGCCTCTACGAATGGCTGGTTGCCAGCCACTACGAGAACACCGACAACGCCTACGTGCAGGGCAACGTGATCCAGATCACGCCCCAGATCGGCGGCACCGTCATGGCCATCAACGCCGACGACACCGACTTCGTGAAAGCCGGCCAGCCGCTGGTGCAGCTGGACCCCGCCGATGCGAAGGTGGCGCTCGAACAGGCCGAGGCCGCGCTCGCCCAAGCGGTGCGCCAGGTGCGCACGCTGTACGCCAACAACGGCTCGCTCGCGGCGCAGGTCAGCTTGCGCCAAGCCGACATCGTCAAGGCGCAGAGCGACATTGCCAAGGCGCAGGACGACCTGCAGCGCCGCCGCGCGCTGTCGGGCAACGGCGCCGTCTCCAAGGAAGAACTCAACCACGCCGAAACCGCGCTCGACAACGCCAAGAGCCAACTCGCAGCGGCGCAAGCCGGCGTGGTGGCCGCGCGCGAGCAGCTTGCAAGCAACCAGTCGCTGACCGAAGGCACCAGCGTGGCCCAGCACCCGAGCGTGCTGGCCGCCGCCGCCAAGGTGCGCGAGGCCTACCTCGCCACGCAGCGCGTGGCCATGCCCGCGCCGGTGGACGGCTACGTCGCCAAGCGCACGGTGCAGCTCGGCCAGCGCGTGGCGGCCGGCACGCCGATGATGTCGATCGTGCCGCTGAACCAGCTGTGGGTCGACGCGAACTTCAAGGAAGTGCAGCTGCGCAACATCCGCATCGACCAGCCCGTGAAGCTCACCGCCGACGTGTACGGCAAGAAGGTCGAGTACACCGGCAAGGTTGCGGGCCTGGGCGTGGGCACCGGCAGTGCGTTTGCGCTGCTGCCCGCGCAGAATGCCACCGGCAACTGGATCAAGGTGGTGCAGCGCGTGCCCGTGCGCATTGCGCTCGACCCCGAGCAGCTCAAGGCCAACCCGCTGCGCATCGGCCTTTCGATGGACGCGGAGATCGACATCACGCAGAAGGGCGGCAAGATGCTGGCCGATGCGCCGCGCGCCACGGCCATTTCGCAGACGCAGGTCTACAGCAAGCTCGACGACGGTGCCAATGCAGAAGTCGATCGCATCGTGGCCGCCAACCTCGGCCGCAGCGCGCCCGCAGCGGCCGCGCAGCCGGCGGGCCGTGCCGCAGCAACGTCCGCAACCGCAGGCAACGCGGGTCACACGGCATCGCAGTCGCACCCCGGCTGATCGCCGCCGGTCTTCAAGGCAAAGCCAATGGCCACTGCTGCCGCTTCCGCTTACGTAGCGCCGCCGCCGCTCGAGGGCTCCGCCCGCGTGTGGGGCACCATCGCGCTTTCTGCGGCAACGTTCATGAACGTGCTCGATTCGTCGATCGCGAACGTGTCGCTGCCGGCCATCTCGGGCGACCTGGGGGTGAGCACCACCCAGGGCACCTGGGTCATCACCAGTTTCGCGGTGGCCAACGCCATTGCGGTGCCGCTCACGGGTTTCATGACCCAGCGCTTCGGCCAGGTGCGCCTGTTCATGGCGAGCGTGATCCTTTTCATGGTCAGTTCGCTGCTCTGCGGGCTGGCACCCAACATGACCATGCTGATCGCGTTCCGCGCGCTGCAGGGCTTCGTCGCGGGCCCGATGATCCCGCTGTCGCAGACGCTGCTGCTCTCGAGCTACCCGCGCGCCAAGGCCGGCCTGGCCATGGCCATGTGGTCGATGACCACGCTCGTGGCGCCTGTGATGGGGCCGCTCCTTGGCGGCTGGATCACCGACAACATCTCGTGGCCGTGGATCTTCTACATCAACATTCCCGTGGGCATTGTTGCGGCGGCCATCACCTGGGCGCTTTACCGCGACCGTGAAAGCACCACGCGCAAGGTGCCCATCGACGCCATCGGCCTCGCACTGCTGGTGCTGTGGGTCGGCGCGATGCAGCTCATGCTCGACAAGGGCAAGGAGCTCGACTGGTTCCATTCGCCCGAGATCATCACGATGGCGGTGGTGGCCGTGGTCGGCTTCGCGTTCTTCCTTATTTGGGAGCTGACGGACAAGCACCCGGTGGTCGACCTTTCGCTCTTCAAGCGGCGCAACTTCTGGTCGGGCGCGGTGGCCACCGCCGTGGCTTACGGCCTGTTCTTCGGCAACGTGGTGCTGCTGCCGCTGTGGCTGCAGCAGTGGATGGGCTACACCGCCACGCAGGCCGGCATGATCATGGCGCCCGTGGGGCTCCTGGCCATCTTCTTCTCGCCGGTGGTGGGGCTCACCGTGTCGAAGATCGATCCGCGCCGCTACGCGACCTTCTCGTTCCTGGTGTTTGCGCTGGTGCTGTGGATGCGGTCGAACTTCAACACGCAGGCCGACTTCGTGACGATCATCATCCCGACGATCATCCAGGGCATTGCAATGGCGTTCTTCTTCATTCCGCTGGTGACCATCACGCTGTCGGGCCTCACGCCCGACCGCATTCCGGCTGCCTCGGGCCTGTCGAACTTCCTGCGCATTACCGCGGGCGCCATGGGCACTTCGATCACCACCACGCTGTGGGAGAACCGCGCCGCGCTGCATCACTCGCAACTGGCCGAATCGGTGAACCTGGGCAACGGCGCGGCAACCAGCGCGATGAACGGGTTGGCGAGCAGCGGCTTGAGCAGCGAGCAGGTGCTGGGCCAGATCAACCGGCTGGTCGACCAGCAGTCGTTCATGCTGGCCGCGAACGACATCTTCTATGCGTCGGCCATTCTGTTCCTGCTGCTGATACCGCTGGTATGGTTGGCACGGCCGCAAAAGGGCGGAGCGGGCGGCGACGCCGCGGCAGGCGCGCACTAGGCGTCGAGCAAAGCCGCGCACCACCGGGGGCACTGCGCGCGCTGGTCACGCACCCAGCGCGCGCAGCACGTCGTAGCACGCGCCCATGGTGTGATAGTCCGTCTTGCCGGCGGGGCTCTTCTCGTCGCTGATCTTGCGGTTGTCCGGCGTGAGAATGCGGTACCACGCCCCGTGCCGGTGGTCGACGAAATGCTCCCAGCTGTAGGCCCAGATGCGGTCGTACCAGCTCCAATAGCCCGCATCGCCGGTGCGCGCGGCCAGCAGCGCCGCGGCGGCGAAGCTCTCGGCCTGCACCCAGAAGTACTTGTCGCCGTCGCACACTTTGCCGTCGGGGCCGAATCCGTAGACGAGGCCGCCATGTTCCGCGTCCCAGCCGCGCAGCATGGCGGTGTCGAAGAAATGCCTGGCACGCGGCACGATCCAGTCCGCTTCGCGGCCCGCGGCAACAAGCGCTCGCTCCAGCTGCAGCAGCAGCTTGGTCCACTCGGTGAGATGGCCCGTCTGAAAACCCCAGGGCCGGAAGATGTTGGTCTTGTCGCCGCGGTTGTAGTCCCAGTCGATCGACCAGTCTTCGCGGTAGTGCTCCCACACGAGTCCGCCGGCCAGCGCGGCGAGCTTGCCCGTTACCGATGCTGCAAGCGCCCGCGCACGATCGAGATAGCGCGGCTCCTGCGTTGCTTCGTATGCGGCAAGCATCGCCTCGCAGGCATGCATGTTGGCGTTCTGTCCCCGATACGGCCCCACGTGCCAATCAGGAGTGGCTTCGTCGGCATACAGCGCATGTTGCGGCTCCCAGAAACGCTGTTCCATCAACTGCCAGGTTTGCTCGAGTCCCGCGCGCGCTTCGCCGATGCCCGCCATCAGCGCGTGCGCGTGAGCAAGCAGCACGAAGGCGAGGCCGTAGCAATGGTGCGTGCCGTCTTGCACGCCGGCTTGCGCATCGTGCCAGTCGATCTGCCATGCATAGCCGCCTCCCGGCTGCGCATGCGCATGCTGCACGAACGCGAGGCCGTGGCGTGCCGCCTCCAGATCCTGCGGCTTGCCGAAGCGCCGGTACGCCATGGCATGGTTGAAGACGAAGCGCGTGCTGCTTACCAGGTGCCGCGTGCGCCGGTCGTACACCGCGCCGTCGTCCTTGAAGAAATGAAAGAAGCCGCCTGACGGGTCGCGGCTGACCGGCGCATAGAACGCCAGCGTGTTCAGGATGTGGTCAGCAAGAAAGTCGGGTGAGCGGAAGTTCGGCATGGGAAACACGGGGTAAGGGTTCGAACCGATAAGCCATTGTCATTGTGACGACAGTCGCCCGATGCCGGAACCGCCGGCGCGGGCAGGTTGCACTGCAGCATAGGCATTTGCCCCAGTATGCAAGTGCGAGGCGCCCACCAACAATCAGGCCGCGCTCGGTAGTGGCGCATGAGATGGACCGCATGACCGACATATCTTTCCTGAACCCGGGCGACTTCGCGAGATGAGCGACGTCATCCTCGAAACACGCCAGCTCACCAAGGAATTCAAAGGGTTCACCGCGGTCAGCAAGGTCAACCTGTCGGTGGTGCGCGGCTCCATCCATGCGCTCATCGGTCCCAACGGTGCCGGCAAGACGACCTGCTTCAACCTGCTCACCAAGTTTCTCGAGCCGACCAGCGGCACGATCCTGTTCAACGGGCAAGACATCACGGGCGAGCAGCCCGCGCAGATCGCCCGGCGCGGCATCATCCGCTCGTTCCAGATCTCGGCGGTGTTTCCGCACCTCACGCTGCTGGAGAACGTGCGCCTCGGCCTGCAGCGCGCGCTCGGCACTTCGTACCATTTCTGGAAGAGCGAAAAGACACTCACGCCGCTGGATGCACGCGCCCGCGAACTGCTGGCCGAGGTCGGCCTGGCGGACCAGGCGGACGAACTCACCGTGAACCTGCCCTACGGCCACAAGCGCGCGCTCGAAATTGCCACCACTCTGGCCATGGACCCCGAGCTGATGCTGCTCGACGAACCCACGCAGGGCATGGGCCATGAAGATGTGCACCGCGTGGCTGAACTCATCAAGCGCGTGTCGGCAGGCCGCACCATCCTCATGGTCGAGCACAACATGAGCGTGGTCTCGACCATTGCAGACACCATCACCGTGCTTCAGCGCGGCGCCGTGCTGGCCGAAGGGCCGTACGCTGAAGTCTCGAAGAATCCGCAGGTGATGGAAGCCTACATGGGCACCACCGAAGGTCAACTGCAGGGGGCGCATTGACATGACCGCCGCGCTTGAGATCAAGGACCTCCACGCCTGGTACGGCGAATCGCACGTGCTGCACGGCGTCAACATGGTGGTGCAGCCCGGCGAGGTGGTTACGCTGCTCGGGCGCAACGGCGCAGGGCGCACCAGCACGCTGCGCGCCATCATGGGCCTGACCGGCTCGCGCAAGGGCAGCATCGAAGTGAACGGCGTGCAGACCATCGGCATGGCCACGCACCGCATCGCGCACCTGGGCATCGGCTATTGCCCCGAAGAGCGCGGCATCTTCGCGAGTCTTTCGGCCGAGGAAAACCTGCTGCTGCCGCCCGCGCTCAAGGGTGCGGGGCAGGGCATGTCGGTGGCCGAAATCTACGAGATGTTTCCCAACCTGGCCGAGCGCCGCAACAGCCCGGGTACGCGGCTTTCGGGCGGCGAGCAGCAGATGCTCGCCGTGGCGCGCATCCTGCGCACCGGCGCCAAGCTGCTGCTGCTCGACGAGATTTCCGAAGGGCTGGCGCCCGTGATCGTGCAGGCCCTCGCGCGAATGATCCACACCCTGCGCGGCAAGGGCTACACCATCGTGATGGTGGAGCAGAACTTCCGCTTTGCCGCGCCGCTGGCCGACCGCTTCTACGTGATGGAGCACGGCCGCATGGTCGAGGCTTTCGGCGCCAAGGAGCTCGACGCCAAGATGCCGGTGCTCAGCGAACTGTTGGGCGTGTAGCCAAGCCCTGGCCAATTGTTTTTTCCGTTGACTCTCTCAAATCATCCAGGAGACACCATGCAAACCAAGCTCAAAATCATTGCACTCATGCTCGGCGCCGCGGGTCTTGCAAGCCATGCCGTGCAAGCGCAAGAGAAGGTCGTCATCGGCTACATCAGCGACCTGTCGGGCCTGTATGCCGACCTGGAAGGCAAGGGCGGCGCAACCGCCATCCAGATGGCCATCGACGACATGGGCGGCAAAGTGCTCGGCCAGCCGGTGGAGGTGCTGAGCGTCGACCACCAGAACAAGCCCGACATCGCCGCCTCCAAGGCCCGCGAGTGGATCGACACCGCCGGCGCCACGATGATCTTCGCTGGCACCAATTCGGGCGTGGCGCTGGCCACCGCCAAGGTCGCGCAAGAAAAGAAGCGCGTGTTCTTCACCAACGGCGCGGCCACCTCGGCGCTGACCAATGCGCAGTGCAGCCCCTACACCGTGCACTATGCCTACGACACCGTCGCGCTCGCCAAGAGCACCGGCGGCGCCGTGGTCGACACGGGTGGCAAGAGCTGGTTCTTCCTGACGGCCGACTACGCCTTCGGCCACGCACTCGAGGCAGACACCGCCAAGGTCGTCAAGGCCAAGGGCGGCTCGGTGGTGGGCACGGTGCGTGCGCCGCTCAACGCGTCGGACTTCTCGTCCTTCCTGTTGCAGGCGCAGAACTCCAAGGCCCAGGTGCTCGGCCTGGCCAATGCCGGCGGCGACTTCATCAACTCGATGAAGGCATCGAAGGAATTCGGCATCGACAAGTCGATGAAGGTCGCGGGCCTGCTGGTGTTCCTGACCGACGTGAAGAGCCTGGGCCTGCCGGCCACGCAAGGCCTGCTGCACACCACCAGCTGGTACTGGGACGCCGACGACGAGTCGCGCAAGTGGGCCGCCCGCTACGAAGCCAAGACCAAGAACAAGCCGACCGACATTCAGGCCGCCGACTACTCGGCCACCATGGCCTACCTCAAGGCCGTGGAAGCCGTGAAGAGCACCGATGCCGACAAGGTCATGGCACACCTCAAGAAGACGCCGATCAACGACTTCTACGCCAAGGGCGTGATCCGTCCCGACGGCCGCATGGTGCACGACATGCTGCTGGCCGAGGTCAAGAAGCCTTCGGAATCCAAGGGCCCATGGGACCTGCTGAAGATCGTCAAGAAGGTGCCGGGCGACCAGGTCTATACAACGAAGGAAGAAAGCACCTGCGCCCTCTGGAAGTGAATGTTGCTCGCCCCCCAGTCTTCGCGCACTGCGTGTCGCTTCGCCAACCCCCCTGACCGGGGGGCGGTCCGGCCGCTTCGGGCGGCCGTGCGCGGCGGCCCCCACGTGAAGTCATTGCTATTTTTCCGAACCTCGTCGATACGATGAACATCTCTATGCCTGCCCTGTTGAGCCAGCTCCTGTTGGGGCTGGTCAACGGGTCGTTCTACGCGATCCTGAGCCTGGGGCTGGCGGTGATCTTCGGGCTGCTCAACGTCATCAACTTCGCGCATGGCGCGCTGTTCATGATGGGGGCGGTGCTGTCGTGGATGGCGATGAACTACTTCAACGTCAACTACTGGGTCATGCTGGTGGCGGCGCCGCTCATCGTCAGTGTGTTCGGCGTGCTGATCGAGCGGCTGCTGCTGCGCTGGATCTACAAGCTCGACCACCTCTACGGCCTGTTGCTCACGCTGGGCCTCACGCTGCTGATCGAAGGCGGCTTCCGCTCGGTGTACGGCGTATCGGGCCTGGCCTACAACACGCCGGAGGCGCTGAGCGGCGGCACCAACCTCGGCTTCATGTTCCTGCCCAACTACCGCGCGTGGGTGGTCGTGGCGTCGCTGGTGGTGTGCTTTGCCACCTGGTATGCCATCGAGAAGACGCGGCTCGGCGCCTACCTGCGCGCGGGCACCGAGAACCCGCGGCTGGTCGAGGCCTTCGGCGTCAACGTGCCGTTGATGGTGACGCTGACCTACGGCTTCGGCGTGGCACTGGCCGCATTCGCGGGCGTGCTTGCCGCGCCGGTGATCCAGATCTCGCCGCTCATGGGGCAGAACCTCATCATCATCGTGTTCGCGGTGGTCGTCATCGGCGGCATGGGCTCGATCATGGGAGCCATCCTCACGGGCCTGGGGCTCGGCGTGATCGAGGGGCTGACCAAGGTGTTCTATCCGGAGGCCTCGGCCACCGTGGTGTTCGTGATCATGGTCGTGGTGCTGCTGATTCGTCCGGCCGGCCTCTTCGGCAGCGAGAAGTAAAGTCCATGAAGAAAATATCGCTCGTCGTCTACGGGGTGCTGCTGCTGGCGCTCATCGCCGCACCTTTCATCGGCTTCTACCCCGTGTTCGTGATGAAGGTGCTGTGCTTCGCACTGTTCGCCTGCGCCTTCAACCTGCTGCTGGGCTACACCGGCATGCTGTCTTTCGGCCACGCCGCGTTCCTGGGCGGCTCGGCCTATCTCACCGGCCATGCGCTGAAGGTCTGGCATCTCACACCCGAACTCGGTCTCATTGCCGGCACGCTGGCCGGTGCGCTGCTTGGGCTGGTGTTCGGCTGGCTGGCCATTCGCCGCCAGGGCATCTACTTCTCGATGATCACGCTGGCGCTGGCGCAGATGATGTATTTCGTCGCGCTGCAGGCACCCTTCACCGGCGGCGAAGACGGCCTGCAGAGCGTGCCACGCGGCAAGCTGTTCGGCCTCATCGATCTGCGCGACGACCTGACGATGTACTACGTGGCGCTGGTCATCGTCGTCGCGGCCTTCCTGCTCATTGCGCGCACGGTGCATTCGCCCTTCGGGCAGGTGCTCAAGGGCATCAAGGAAAACGAGCCTCGCGCCATTTCGCTCGGCTACGACGTCAACCGCTTCAAGCTGCTGGCTTTCGTGATCTCGGCCGCGCTGTCGGGCCTGGCCGGCTCGTTGAAAACGCTGGTGCTCGGCTTCGCTTCGCTCAGCGACGTGCACTGGACCGCCTCGGGCCACGTGATCCTGATGACCCTGGTGGGCGGCCTCGGCACGCTCTCGGGCCCGCTGGTGGGTTCGGCCGTGGTGGTGCTGCTGGAGAACAAGGTCGGCGACTTCGGCACCTTCATGGCGCGCCTCACGGGCGTCGACTGGTTCAACACGCTCGGCGAATCGGTGACCATGGTCACCGGCCTGATCTTCGTGATCTGCGTGCTGGCGTTCCGCAAGGGCATCATGGGCGAAGTCATCGCCTTCATCGACCGCCGAAAAGGCAAGGCTCGATGAAACGAAAAAAGGCGGACCCTGTCCGCCTTTTTCGTTTCTGGGGCGGGAAGCCCTCTCAGGGCAGCGCCGTGATGCGGTTGGCCGTGGGTGGTGCCAGCGGGCTGTTCTCCTTGATGTAGGCCTCCAGGGCATCCACGTCCTGGTCGCCGCCCAGCGTGTCCGTGCCCTGGTTGAAGACCGTGAAGTTGTCTCCGCCGGTCGCCAGAAAGCTGTTCATCGTCACGCGGTAGCTCGCGCCGTCGGTCATCGCGGTGCCGTTGAGTGCCATGTTGCTGATGCGCGAGCCTGCGGGTGCCGACAGGCTGTAGCTGTAGCTCAGGCTGCGCGAAGGCAGCAGCACCCTCGGCGCGGCGACCGTGTTGGTGCCGCTGTTGAACTGCTGCTCGAGCAGCGCCTTGATCTGCGCGCCCGTCATCGTCTTCACCACCAGGCTGTTGCCGAAGGGCTGCACGCTGAAGAGCTGCCCATAGGTCACGCTGCTGTCGTTGGCCGGCACGAGGTCGGCTCGCACGCCGCCCGGGTTCATGAAGGCGATTTGCGCGCCGCCCTTGTTGCTGGGGCTGGTCGCATCGAGCTGCGCATCCGCAATCAGGTTGCCGAGCACGCTTTCGCGCGATGCCGTCTGCGTGCGCGTGGCCGGGCCCGAGAGGGTGCCCACCACCCGCTGCACCAGCGGCGCCGCAACGGAAAGGTACTGGCTGATGAGCGCGGCCACTTCCTGGTTCTTGCCGAACACCGGGTAGTGGTCGGTCACCGGCACCGTGTTGGCACCGCTGGTATAGGCCTCGCCCTGGACGATCACGTTGTCGGCCGACTTGGCCCTGACCTTGCGCGTGCGCGTGTCGATCGTCAGGTTGATGTCGGTCAGCAAAGTGCCGTACTGGCCGGCGCTCGTCAGCAGGAAGGGCTTGGCCGGGTTGGTCTTGCTGTAGTCGCAGATGTACGAGCGGTGCGTATGGCCCGAGATCACCACGTCCACGGCCGCATCGAGCTTGTTGAGAATCGGCAAGATGTCGCCGCTCAGCCCCGCGCAGCTCTTGTCGTTGTAGCCGACGGTGGTCGTGGCCCCTTCGTGCACCACGACGACGATGGCGTCCGCGCCCTCGGCCTTCAGCTGCGGAATCAGCGCGTTGGCCGTGTCTGCCTCGTCCTTGAAACTCAGGCCCGCAACGCCGGCCGGCGTCACGATGCTCGGCGTGCCCTTGAGCGTCATGCCGATGAACGCCACCTTCACCGTGGCGCCGTCCTTGGTGAAGGTCTTCATGCCCGTGGCGGGGAAGAGCGTATTGCCGTCGGTCTTCACGGTGTTGGCCGCCAGGAACCCGAAGTTGGCGCCTGGAAAGGCCTTGTTGACCCGGCACGGCTCCAGCGGCGTGTTCTTGGCGCAGCCACCGTTCTTCATGCGCAGGAGTTCGGTCTGGCCCTTGTCGAACTCATGATTGCCGACCGCGTTGAAGTCGATCTTCATCGCGTTGACGGCTTCGATGGTCGGCTCGTCGAGGAACAGGGCCGACACCAGCGGCGAGGCGCCGATCATGTCGCCGGCAGAAACCACGGCGTTGTTCTCGTTCTTGGCCTTGAGCGATGCAATGGCCGACGCCATGTACGCGGCGCCGCCCGCCGGCACCGGCACCGTGCCGCCGCCGCTGGCCGCGGCGGTGATGGAAAGCCTGGGCGGCTCGAGGTTGCCGTGCAGGTCGTTGAAGGCGATCAGCTTCACGTCCACGCTGCCGGGCCTTGCCGCAGCAGGCGGCGGCGCCGGAGGAGCGGGCGCCGGTGCCGGCGGCGGGAGAAACGGAATGAAGCCGTTCGAATCGTTGCTGCCGCCGCAGGCGGACAACGTGGCCAGGACAACTCCCGCCATGGCGAGATGTTTCAGCGATGCAGGCATGCGCCTCTCCTCTTTTAGATGAAATGCAGCGCATGCTGGACAAGGCAGATGACGTCGCCATGACCGCTGGCGCAGCGCAGCGCACATCGCACGCTCAAGAGAGCGGAATGAGGCGGATGGTTACGCCGGGGCCGAAGGCGCGTTGCAGCAATTGCCTGGCTTGCATGCTGCGATCGTCATTCGGCGATTGCACGGCGAGCCATGCGTCGGTGGCGTGCCGCTGCAGGTGCCAGCCCTCTTGCCCAAGGCGGATGAGGCTGGCGAGCGACGCGGCATCCGGGACGGGCAGCGCCGCGGGCGCGATGTCCAGCCAGTCCACTACCTGGTTGGCTTCTCCGCCGAGCCGTGCGGTCGCGCCCTCCACCAGCACCTGTTGCGTCGCCGCATCCGTCACAGCGCCCTGGAGGATGATGCCGTTGCCGTGCCAGCGGATTTCAAGCAGCGCGCTCGTTGCCGGTGATGCGGATCGCGTGGCCGCGAACACCCACGCGGCGCCCGCGGCAGCCATTACAACCATCAGCAGCGCGATGAGCCGGAGTCTTCTGTTCATTCAAGCCTTGGTGCACGTTCAAGCGTGCGGTGTCGGAGGCCGAGTTCAGGGCCTCGGCATGACGGCTTGATGACAGACGCGCGCTGAGCGGCCTCAGAGCCGCAGCGGTGCGGCGTAGCCGGTCATCTCCAGGTAGCCCCGGCCGACCCGGCGGCCTTGTGCATCGAGCAGGTCGCTCACGCCTTCCCAGTACACCCCGCCTGTGGAGCCGCGGCTGTCGAGCTCCTGGTCGTCGAGCAGGGCGCGCACCTCGAAGCTTCCCGACGGGGTCTGCACGCGCCACCGGGTCGGGTACTTGGCCTGCGTGCGCGGGCTGGTCCACGCATCAGCACCGTCGAAGCGCACCTCGTCGTTGCTGAAAACGCGCAGCGCACCGTCGCGTGCGCGAAACGAACCGCCAGCCCACAGCGCACTGCCGTCGCGGCGCCGCAGGCGAAAGGCGGTGAGGGCGCTGCCGTCGTCCAGGTTCATGCCGATCCAGTCCCAGCCCACGGCCTCGGGATGCATCAGCGCCTCGCTCCATTCGTGGTCGAGCCAGGCCGTTCCATCGACATCGAAGGCCTGGCCCTTGAGCGTGAGCCGCCCTTGCGTCTTGAGCTGCGGTTCGCTGTAGTAATAGCTTGCCTGTGCTTCTTCGGGGCCCTTGCGCGAGAGCCCCGCCTTGCCTTGCAGCAGCACCGGCTGGGTGGGCGCAAAGCGGAGGTCTAGCGTGAATTCGCCCGCAGGCACGCGGGCGGAATAGCTGCCGTCCTTGCGCACGAGCGACCAGTCGCGCAGGCGCACCTCGGTGTCGGCTTCGCTGGCCGACGCAACGCCGAACCCCGCCCGCGCAATGCGCTGGTCATGCAGCAGCACGCGGCCTTCGAGGTCTGTGACCGCGGCGTGCGCAAACACGAGGTTCTTGGCCGCGAACGCCGAGCGCATGCCCTGCGCGGCATCGACGCGCGAGCGAAAGAACGTCACCTGAAAACCGAACTCGCGCCCCGCCGAAGTTCTTGCGTGGCCAGTGATGTACCACCACTCGGTGCGCAGGTCGGGGTGGCTGCCGAAGTCGCGCGGAAACTGCAGGGTGCGCTCGGGCAGCGCCCAGCTTGCGGGCGCTGCGGCCAGCGCCGCAAGCAGCAGGCTGCGGCGCGAGAGCTTGCAGAAGGCCGGCGCAGGCATCACTGCGCAACCAGCGCGTCGATGCGCCGCTGTGCCGGGCCCACGTCGCCGAAGGCGCTCTGCACCCACGCAGCGTCGTGATAGCTCGGCAGATAGCGCTCGCCCGCATCGCAGAGCAGCGAAAGAATGGAGCCCTGTTGGCCCGCCGCACGCATCTCGCGGGCTATGGCCAGCATGCCGACAAAGTTGGTGCCGGTCGACGGTCCGACCTTGCGCCCCAGCAGCGCAGAGAGCGCAAGCATGGCGGCCACCGAATCGAGGTTGGGCACTTCGATCATTCGGTCGACCAGCGTGCGGACGAAGCTCGGCTCCACCCGTGGCCGGCCGATGCCTTCGATGCGCGAACCCGCCGCCGTCAGCGTTGCATCGCCCGTGCGGTGATAGGCCGAGAACACCGAGCCTTCGGGGTCGGGCACGCACACCTGCGTGTCGTGGCAGCGAAAGCGTACATAGCGCCCGATGGTGGCGCTGGTGCCGCCGGTGCCCGCGCCCACCACGATCCATGCCGGCACCGGATGCCGCTCGCGTGCCATCTGCTGGAACATGCTCTCGGCGATGTTGTTGTTGCCGCGCCAGTCGGTCGCGCGCTCGGCATAGGTGAACTGGTCCATGTAGTGGCCGCCGGTCTGCTCGGCGACCGCGCGCGCCTCTTCATAGACCTGCGCTGCATGATCGACGAAGTGGCAACGCGCACCGTAGAAGGCGATTTGCGCCACCTTCTCGGGCGAGGTGCTGCGCGGCATCACCGCAATGAAGGGCAGGCCCAGCAGCCGCGCGAAGTAGGCTTCGCTCACCGCGGTGGAGCCGCTCGAGGCCTCGACGATGGTCGTGCCTTCGCGCACCCATCCGTTGCACAGCGCATAGAGAAAGAGCGAACGTGCGAGCCTGTGCTTGAGGCTGCCGGTCGGGTGGGTCGACTCATCCTTCAGGTACAGGTCAATGCCGGCCGCGGCAAGCGAGGGCAGCGGCAGCGGAATCAGGTGCGTGTCGGCGCTGCGCTGGTAGTCGGCTTCGATGCGGCGTATGGCAGAGCCGAGCCAGCCGCCGCATGAGATGGAGGAGGGTGTTTGCTGCATGTAGGAGGAAGTCTACAAGTCATCTCTCGCAGTACCCAGCGGATATGCAAATCGGGATACTGTGCGCTGCCAAGTTCCACCCGGCAGGAGACAAGACGCATGAGAACAAGACACCTGCGCCCCACGTCGCGGCGCTCGTTAGGCCAAAGGCATTCCATCGGCGCCGCAGCGCTCGCAGCCCTCGTGCTTGCGGGCTGCGCGTCGGGGCCTCCGGGTGTGCAGACACCGCCTCGCGCGCCATCGTCCTTTGCCGTGCCCGGCCTCGAGAAGCCGGCCGAGGTGCTGGTCGACCGCTGGGGCGTGCCGCATCTTTATGCCGGCACGCTGTACGACGCGTTCGTTGCGCAGGGCTTCATTGCCGCACGCGACCGGCTCTGGCAGATGGACCTCTGGCGCAAGCGCGGCCTCGGCGAAATGGCCAAGGACTTCGGCCCCGCATGGGTCGACAGCGACCGTGCCGCGCGCGCCGTGCTCTATCGCGGCGACATGTACCGCGAGTGGCTGGCCTATGGCTCCGATGCCAAGCGCGTGGCCGAGGCCTTTACCGCGGGCGTCAACGCCTACGTTGCGCAGGTGCGCGCGCAGCCGGCGCTGCTGCCGACCGAATTCGCATTGCTGGGCTACCAGCCGGCCGTGTGGTCACCTGAAGACGTGGTGCGCATCCGGCACCACGGCCTCACGCTCAATTTCACTTCCGAGATCGACCGTGCCCGCGCCTTCTGCGCCGGCAGCGAAGGCATCAAAGCCGACTGGCTCCGCCGCGAGCTGGATCCGCCGGTCACGCCGCAGGTGCCGCCTGGCTTCGATCCCTGCACCATTCCGGCAGCCGAGTTGCGTGCCGCCTACCTGCGCGCCACCGAGTCGCCGCGCTTCACCAAGGAGAACACGCGGCTGGCGGGCGCTTCGGCTGCTGCGGTGGCCGCAAAGGCCGACGATGAAGAAGACAAGCAACAGGCCATGCAAGGCGACCCCACGGCCGCCTATGGCAGCAACAACTGGGTGATCGCGCCACAGCTCACCTCCACAGGAAGGCCCATCCTCGCCAACGATCCGCACCGCGCCCATGGCGCGCCAAGCCTGCGCTACATGACGCATCTGAGCGCGCCGGGCATGGACGCCATCGGCGCGGGCGAGCCCTTTCTACCGGGCCTTTCCATCGGCCACAACGGGACCATCGCATTCGGCCTCACGCGCTTCTACATGGACCAGGAAGACCTGTACGTGTACCAGCTGAACCCGCAGAACCCGAACGAGTACCGCTACCAGGGCCGATGGGAGCCGATGACGAGCGTGACCGAGCGCATTGCGGTGCGTGGCGAGAGCGCGCCGCGCGAGGTGGTCAACACCTTCACCCGCCACGGCCCGGTGCTGCTGTCCGAGCCCGGCAAGCAGCGTGCCTTCGCATTGCGTGCGGCGTGGCTCGAGCCCGGCATGGCGCCGTACTTCGGTTCGATGGACTACATGCGCGCGCAGAACTGGGACCAGTTCCGCGCCGCGATGAACCGCTGGGGCGCACCCGGCGAGAACCAGGTCTATGCCGACCGCAATGGCAACGTCGGCTGGATGCCGGGCGGGCTCACACCCATTAGGCCCAACTGGGACGGCCTCATGCCCGTGCCGGGCGACGGCCGCTACGAGTGGTCGGGCTTTCGCAATGGCGATGAGCTGCCTTCGGAGTTCAACCCCGCGCGCGGCTATGTGGTGACCGCAAACGAAAACAACATTCCGCCCGATCATCCGGCTGCGAAGAAAGGCATCGGCTACGAGTGGAGCGACGCGGCCCGTTCGCGCCGCCTCAAGGAGCTGTTCGCCGCAAAGGCGGCCGCGGGCTCGCGCTTCACCATCGAGGACTCGGAACGCATGCAGAACGACATCGTCGCGACGCCCGCGCAGCGGCTGCTGAAGCTCCTGGCCGGCTTGCGCAGCGACGATGCGCAAACCGCGGCCGCCCTGCGCCTGCTGCAGGGTTGGGACGGCACCATGCACCGCGACAGCGCCGCCGCTGCGCTCTACGAAGTGTGGAGCAGCAAGACCCTTCGCGCCGCCGTACTCAAGGCCGGGGCCGGCGACGCCGCTGCATCGCTGGCCGCGCCCGGCGACAACACGCGCATGGTGCTGCTGCTCGAGAACCCGTCAGGCTGGGTCAGCGATGCGCAGCGCAACGCCTTGCTGCTGCAGACCTTGCCGCCGGCAATGCAGGAGCTCACCGCCAAGCTCGGGCCTGACATGACTGGCTGGAAGTGGGGTGCGCTGCATCGTGCGGAGTTCCGCCATCCGCTCGGCGGCGTGGTCGATGCGGCTACCCGCAAGAAGCTGGAGGTTGGCGACTGGCCGATGTCTGGTTCCGCCTTCACGCCGATGGCTGCGAGCTACCGTGCCAGCGACTACAGGCTGACATCGGGGGCTTCGTTCCGGATGGTGCTGGACGTGGGCAACTGGGATGCCTCGCGGGTGATCAATACGCCGGGGCAGTCGGGGAATCCAGACAGCCCGAACTACCGGGATCTTGCGCCGTTGTGGCTTGAGGGGAAGTACGTGCCGCTTGTGTATAGCCGGGGGGCTGTGGAGAGGGAGACTGTGGAGCGGGTTCTTTTGGTACCTGTTGGGCGGTAGTTTGGTTTCGGGGCCGGGATTCCGCCCGGCGGCGGACTCACTTTCTTTTGCTTCGCCAAAAGAAAGTAAGCAAAGAAAAGGCGACCCCACTGTCTGCGACCCTCCGCTTCGCTGCGGGCAACCTGCGGTGCTCGGTTTTCGCGGGGTCTCGCAGAACTCGCTTCGCTCAAACAGCTGCGAGCCCTGATCCGCGAAACCCTCCGCTCCTCGGCGCATACAGAGGGGCTTGGAAACCGAACGGGCCTTTGCTTCGCTCGGCCACCAGGCCACCGCAGGCGCTGCGCGCCTGCGGTGGCTGGCATTGGCTATCGGTATTGAGTTGGGCTGTTGGTATTGGGGCCGAGCGAAGCGAAGGCCGCCCGCTCCCACCCCCCTTCTGTATGCGCCGAGGAGCGCAGATGGAGGCGGGATCAGGGCCGCAGCTGTCTGAGCGAAGCGAGTTCTGCGGACCCCCGCCGGAGTCGAGCACCGCAGGTTTCCCCGCAGCGCAGCGCAGGGGACGCAGACAGTAGGGGTCGCCTTTCTTTGCTTACTTTCTTTGGCGAAGCAAAGAAAGTGAGTCGCCCGCCGGGGCGAGACCCGGCCTCGGGAAAAAAACCAGGCCCGCCATCGGCAAGCAAACCAACGCCCTTTACCAGTCCTCTTTCACCGCGAGCACCACGTCCTTGCCCGCCGCGGCCCGTCCCGCCAGCCAGGCGGTGACAGTGCCGGCCACCACCACCGCGCCGCACAGCACCACCAGCCTCCCCCAAGGCACCAGCAAATCCATGGTCCAGTGAAAGCTCTGCGGATTCACCACCTTCACCAGCACCACCGAAACCGCCAACCCCAGCAAGAGCCCCGCCACGGCACCAATGGCCGTCCACGCCGCGCCTTCACCCGCCACCACCGCCAGCACCTGCCGCCGCGTGAATCCCAGGTGCGCGAGCAGCCCGAACTCCTTGCGCCTTGCCAGCACCTGCGCGCTGAAGCTCGCCGCAATGCCGAAGAGCCCGATGGCAATCGCCACCGCCTGCAGCCAGTAGGTCACCGCAAAGCTGCGGTCGAAGATGCGCAGCGAGGTCGCGCGGATCTGCCCGACCGATGAAATCTCGATGCTCGAACCGGAGCCGTCAATTCCGCTCGGCTGGCGCGCCGCCAATTCGCGAACGGCGGCCTGAACCGCGCCCTCCGATGCGCCCGGCGCAAGCCACAGCGACACGTCGCTCACTTCGCGCTCGCCCGTCAGGCGTTCGAAATCACGCGCATCCATGGTGATGGCGCCGAACTGACGCGCGTAGTCGCGCCACACGCCTGCCACGAAGACCGCAGCCGGCGCAGACCCGCTGGTGCCCAGCGCATTCGAGAGCGGCGCAAACAGCGCGCCCGGCTTGGCGCCATACAGCTCCACCATCGGTTCGCTCACGTAGATGCCGATCTGCCCGGCAGGTACCGGCAGCGAAAGGCCCACCAGCGGCAGTGCCTGCGCGGCGCCACCCTCGAGGCTTCGCGCGATCAGCGTGACGGCGGGTTGCGCAGGGTCCAGCTGCAACGAGCGGGTGCGCAGCGTGCCGGTGCGTTCCACGCCGGGCAGTTGTGCCAGCGCCTGCACGAAGGCCGCAGAAAACGTGGCGGTATCGCTGCTGCTCTGGGTGCCCGAATTCGCGGAGCGGCCGCTCGACGTGGCGCGAAGATAAAGGTCGGCCGGCAGCACCACGTCGAGCCAACGCGTCACTGAATCGCGAAAGCTTGCGACCATGACCGTGAGTGCAACTGCGAGGCTCAGGCTCGCGACCACGCCACTGACCGCCACGGCTGCGGTGCCGCGCATGCGCCTTGCGCGCTCGATGGCCAGCATCGGCAGCACGCGCTGCGCAAACGCGGGTGCAACGCGGTCGTACAGCAGCGCAATCAGCCAGGGCAATGCGGTGATGCCGCCCACCAGCAGGCAACCCACCGAAAGATATGCCGCCACCGGAATGCCTCCGACGGCCGGCATGTTGGCCAATGCCGCGCTTGCGGCAATAAGGCCGAGCGCGAGCCAATGGCTTTTGCTTTGGACCGGCGCGGCGCCCAGGCCCTTGAGCGTTTGCGCCTCGGGCAGCGCCTGTGCCGCGCGCGCGGGCCACCAGCCGCCCACCAGCGCCGCAAGCACGCCGAGCCCGCCGTACAGGAGGGCCGAGCCGCCGCTCCAGTGCAGCGTGGGCGCCACGCCCTGGAAATAGCCGCCGCCCAGGTCACCGCCCAGCACGCGCAGCGCGAAAGCCGCGAGCGCCGTGCCCAGCGCCAGCCCGGCGGCGCTTCCTATCAGGCCAAGCACGAACGACTCCGCCAGCACCAGCCGGAGCCGCTCGCGCGGCGTCAGGCCCAGCACGCCGAGCAGAGCGAACTGCTGTGCGCGCTTGGCAACGCTGAGCGCCAGCACCGAGAACACCAGGAACGCGCCGGTAAAAAGCGCCACCAGCGCCAGCACCGTCAGGTTGACGCGGTAGGCGCGCGAGAGATTGCTCACGCGTTCGGCAGCATCGCCGGGCTCTGCAAACTGCAAGCCCGCGGGCCAGCCTGGGGCGCGCTGCAGCGATGCGATGAAGGCCGCCCGGTCTGTGCCAGGAGCAAGCCTCAAGTCGACGCGGCTGAGCTGGCCCGCTTTGTCGAACAGGTCTTGCGCAGCCCCGATATCCATCACGGCGAGCGCGGTGCCGGTGGCGGCGACATGGCCCGCCACTTCGAGCCGTTGCCAGGCGCCGCCGCTGCGCAATTCCACCGTCTCGGCACGGTCTTCGGCCGCCTGTGCGGGCAGGCCCAGCACATTGCGCGCCGCGGCGTTCAGAAACACATGGCCCGGCACCAGTATCGCGAAGCGATCGGCATTCTTGCGGGGCTGCGGCATCAGCGCCGGTGCAATGGCCGGCAAGGCCAGCGCGTCGACGCCGATCACGCGAATCGGCACTTGTCGTTCGCCGGCCAATGCGAGGCCCTGGAACTCGAGCACCGGGCTCGCCAGCGTCACCTGCGGATGCTGCGCGAGGCGCCCGAACACCGCTTCATCGAAGCTGCCCTGCACGGCGCGCACTTCGAGGTCCGGCTGGCCGTTGACCGACCTTACGGCGCTCGAGAACTCGTCGAGGGCCGACGCGTTGATCAGCTGCACCGAGAACGCGAGCGCCACGCCCAGCATCACGGCCAATACGGCCGCGGCGTTGCGCCAGGGGTGGTGGCGCAGTTCCTGCCATGAGAAGGTGGTGAGCAAGGCGCGCATGCCGCCATTGTGGCCGCGCGCAGAAAAATCAGAGCCGCTCGGACGTCCCGTTGAGATACGCGCGCACCGCCGCGCTCGTGCTCAGGCCGATCGCGCGATCGAAGGCCTGGCGCGCGGCAGCACGGGCGCCGCCTGCCGAGAGCAGGTGGCCGCGCGCCGCCCAGAAGGGCTGGTAGCTCGCTACCTCGCCGGCCGCAATGGCGTCGAGCGCCTGCAGGCCGACGTCGTGGCCGCGCGCTTTGGCGAGGGCGCAGGCGCGGCTCACCTGGGCGCCCAGGCTGGGGCGCAGCGCCAGCAGGTTGTCGTACAGCGCAACCATTGCTTCGGGCGCCACCGGCGCGCCGACGCGGCGCTCGCAATGGGCCGACTGGATGGCGGCCTCCAGTTGGCAGGCGCCGGAAATATTCCTGCTCGACGCTTGCCGCAGGTGCTGCTCGGCCTGTGCAAGCAGGTCCGGATCCCAGCGCGCCGTGTCCTGCTGGTCGAGCGGTACATAGGCGCCGGCATCGTTGAGCCGCGCCCCCGCCCGGCTCTGGCAGAACAGCATCAGAGCGAGAAGGCCCAGCGGCTCGGGCTCGTTCGGCATCAGTGCGCACAGCGTGCGGCCGAGCTCGATGGCTTCGGCGGCAAGGCCGCGGGGCAGGGTGTCCGCGCCATCGACGTCGTCCCAGCCGTTGCCGTAGGCGGCATGGATGCCTTGGAGCACGTCCTGCAAGCGCAGCGGCAGTTCGCGTGCTTCGGGATACTCGAAAGAAATGCCCGCGCTGCGGATGCGCGCCTTGGCTCGCACCAGCCGCTGGCCGAGCGTGGAAGGCGAAGTGAGGAACGCCCCCGCCATGCGGGCTGCATCGAGCCCGAGCACAACCTGCAGCATGAGCGGCGCGCGGGCGGTGGCGTCGATGGCCGGATGCGCGCAGACGAAGAGCAGCCGCAGGCGCTCGTCCGGCACGGCGGTGCCGTCGACCGTGCCCACATCGACCTCGCCGGCCAGCAGCAGCAGGGCCTGCGCGGCGGCGTCCTGGATGCGGCTGTGGCGCCAGGCGTCGAGCTTGCGGTGCCGCGCCACGCTCAGCAGCCAGGCGTCCGGCTGCTCGGGAATGCCGTCGGCGGGCCAGCGTTCGAGAGCCCGTGCAAAGGCTTGCGCGAGTGCGTTTTCCGATGCGGCGATGTCATGCGTGCGCGCTGAAAGAATCGCGAGCAACCGCCCATACGATTCACGCGCCGCCCGCTCGGCGGCTCGGGGAGCCGCCAGTTCGTTCACGGTGCGCCCGGAGTTCCAGTTGCACAGAAGCTGAATTGCATGGTGTTTCTCCGTCGAGGACAAGCTCGCCGAGCAAGATTGCTCACCACAATGACGGCTCGCAGCCAGTCATTTCGACATGCGTACTGCATGCCGAACAATTAATTCTTTCCCTAAAAATGCGCCGGCGCAATGGCAAAAGCCAAGGGCCGCGCGCGGATGAAATCCGCGGATCCGCTAGGCCGCCTGAGCATGCGTGGAGGGCGCAAACATGGCCTCCAGCTCGGCGCGAAGCTGGTAGGCATGGGTCGATGTGTCCATGGCCACGTCGGCCCAGCAAAGGCTCTGGCCTTTCTTCACCGCGCGCACCAGCTTGACGTTGTGCGCGAGCCCGAGCGGCAGGCCGCCCAGCCGCATGGAGCGCTCGGCCGGCAGCAGCTTGCCCCAGACGGTGTAGCCGCCTTCGCCGTCGAGCGTTTCGCCGGGCGCGAGGTCGCGCTTGGCGGTGGCGACCACGTCGGCGTTCCAGCAGGTGGCAACGCCCGTAGGCTCGCCGCGCAAGGCCACGCTTGCCACCGACATGCCGACCTCCAGGCCGATGAGGTGCCAGCGCTTGTAGAGCGTGAAGTAGCGGCCGCTCGGGTCGGTGTGTGCGTTGTATTCCTCGAAGCAGTTCTTGATGTAGTCGGTCTCGGCCTCGACCGTGACCCACACGCCCATGCGGATGTCGTAGGGAATCTTTCGCCCATTGGCTTCGAGCGATGAAATCACCTCGACCATGCCCTTGCGCTCCAGCACGCCGCCTTCGCTCTGCGGGCGTGTGACGAACGGGATGTCTTCCACGCTCGCGGGCGGGTAGAGCAGGCCGTCCGAAGGCACCGTGAGGCCGGTGGCATTGGCCACGGCCGAGCTTTCTATCGAAGGCTTGGAGCCGTCGAGAAAGCTGTTGAACATTTTCGGGTTGAGCCCGCCGCGCCGCGCCTGTTCGGGCGTGAGGCCGTAGTTGCCCCACACGGTTTCCGGCGTCGATTCGGTGAAGTGCGGCAGCCACTTGTGGCCGCGTCCGGCAGCCACCACGGGAAAGCCGCAGGTGCGCGCCCAGTCCACCAGGTCGCAGATGAGCGCGGGCTGGTCGCCGAAGGCCAGCGAATAGATCACACTCGCCTGCTGCGCCTTGCGCGCGAGCAGCGGCCCGCAGAAGGCGTCGGCTTCAACGGTCACGTTCACCACGTGCTTGCCGTGCGCAAAGGCATCCAGGCAATGGTCGACCGCCGCCACCGGATTGCCGGTGCACTCGACCACGATGTCGATGGAAGGCTCGCGCGTCACCGCTTGCCAGTCGTCGGTAATCCATGTGCTGCCGGTCTTCAGCGCTTGCTGCACCGAGTCCGCTGCGGTGCGCTCGGCCTGCCAGCCGACCCGTTCGAGGTTGGCGCGTGCGGCGGCGGGCGAGAGGTCGGCAATGGCAACCAGCTGCACGCCGGGCGTGCGCGGAATCTGCGCGAGATACATCGAGCCGAACTTGCCGGCGCCGATCAGGCCGATACGGATGGGGCGGCCTTCGGCGGCGCGCTGCTGCAGGCGGGTGTAGAGGCTCATGAGATCAGGCCTCCACGGCGTCGAGAGTTTCGAGCGAAGTCTGCAGCGCGCTTTCGGGCAGGCCGTTCTTCCACGGCACCTCGACCGGGTAGGGCTTCAGCAGGCAATCGTCGGGCAGCATTTCGATGGGCGTGAAGTCCCGGTGCGCGATGTACTCGGGCCGCTTGTGGCGCCGGATATGGTTGCTGACGGCGCACAGGCTCAGGTACACGGCCACGCGGTTGAAAGGCGAAAGGTTGCTGCCCGATGCATGCACGAGGCAGCTGTGGAAGAGGATCATCGAACCGGCGGGGCCCTTGGGCGAGACGATGCCACCCTGCTTGCCGCCGGCACGGTCTACCAGTTGGCGGATCAGGTCGTTGTCGACCGTCCAGAGCGGGTAGCTCGTGGTCGTGAGGTCATGCTTCGCATCGACCACGCCCTTGCGGTGGCTGCCCGGAATGAACATCAGCGGGCCGTTGTGCTCGTTCACGTCGTCCAGAAAAATGGCGACGTTCATCGCACGCTCGGTGGGCATCAGGTCGTCGTTGAGCCAGGTGCCGTAGTCCTGGTGCCACTGCCACACGTCGCCTTCGAAGGCCATCTTGCCGTTGATCTTGAACTGGTGCATGTAGACCTGTTCTTCGAACAGATCCATCACCGGCTCCACCATGCGCGGATGCCGCGCCAGCCGGGCGAAGGGCTCGCTGATCAGGTGCGCGGCAAAGTTCGTGCGCACGGCATCCGAGCCCTTTTCGCGCACGTTGAAGGCTTCGCGCCGGCTGTAGAGCTCGGGCACCGCATCGGTCAACACCTTTGTCTCTTCGGGTGAAAAATGGCCGGGGAAGAACAGGTAGCCGTCGCGCTCGAATTGCGCGCGCTGGTCGGGGCTCAACTTCATGCCTTGTCTCCTTTGCGGTGGTTGGTGTGATGGGTGGGCGATGCGCTGCGCGCCAGCTGCTGCGCGAGCCGCTGGCTCAACGCTTCGCTGGCTTGCGCAACATGCTCCTCGCTCAACTGCGCGGCACGTTGTGCGTTGCCAGCGGCAATGGCGTCGGCAATGGCCTGGTGCTCGTCCCATAGCGATTCGCGCTGCGGCTCGGCCTGCAGCACCGCACCCATGGCGCGGCGCAGGTGGCGCCAATGCTGGCCGGCGCTCTGGCCGATGAGCGGATTGCCGGACGCCTTGTAGATGGCCTCATGAAAAGCCATGTCGGCGTCGATCATGGCTTCGACATTGCGCCCGCGTGCTGCGCGCCGGCCGCGCTCCATCAATTTGGGGTCGATGCGAAAGCGCTGGCCCGCCGCCAGCCGTGCGGCCAGCACGTCGAGTGCGCCGCGCACCTGGTAGACCTTGCGCATCCACTCGGCATCGAGCGGCGCCACCAGTACGCCCCGGCCCGGGGCATCGAGCACGAAGCCGTCTTTCTTGAGCAAACGCAGCGCCTGCAGCACCGGCTGGCGCGACACCGAGAGGCGCTGCGCAATGTCTTCCTGCGTGATGCGTTCGCCCGGCGCGAGCGAACCGCTGCTGATGGCGCCGAGAAGGGCGCGGTAGACCTGGTCGACGAGGTCGGGCGAGGCTTCGATGCTGACGAGGTGGGCTGGCATGGATCGTCTTTCTCTGAACTCTGTATACAGAGTACAAAGCTGCGGGCCCGGCGTATCCCGGGTTTTTACCCATCGGCCCTGCAAAAAAACGTAAGCCGCCGCTAAGCTCGGCGCATGCAACTACCCACCTACGACGACGTCATTGCCGCGGCCGCGCGGCTCGAAGGCCACGCCCATCGCACGCCTCTGCTGCGTTCGACCACTGCCGACGAGCAATGGGGCGCCCGGTTCTTCTTCAAGTGCGAGAACTTCCAGCGCATGGGCGCCTTCAAGTTTCGCGGCGCCTTCAATGCGCTCTCGAAATTCGACGCTACGCAGCGCAAGGGTGGCGTGATCGCGTTTTCTTCGGGCAACCACGCGCAGGCGATTGCGCTCTCGGCGCGGTTGTTGTCAATGCCCGCGGTGATCGTCATGCCCAAGGACGCACCCGCCGCGAAGGTGGCGGCCACAAAGGGCTACGGCGCCGAAGTGGTGATGTACGACCGTTTCACGGAAGACCGCGAGGCGCTGACCAGGCGGCTCGCGCAGGAGCGCGGCATGACGATGATTCCGCCCTACGACCACCCCGACGTGCTCACGGGGCAGGGCACGGCGGTGAAGGAGCTGATCGAGGAAACCGGTCCGCTCGACCACCTGTTCGTGTGTTTGGGGGGCGGCGGGCTGCTGTCGGGCTCGGCGTTGTCGGCACGTGCGCTGGCGCCCGGTTGCAAGGTCTACGGTGTGGAGCCCGAAGCCGGCAACGACGGCCAGCAATCGTTCCAAGCGGGAAAGATCGTGCACATCGAAACGCCCAAGACCATTGCCGACGGCGCGCAGACGCAGCATCTGGGCGAATACACCTTCGGCATCATCAAGCGCGACGTGAACGACATCTTCACCGTGACGGACGACCAGCTCGTCGAAGCGATGCGCTTCTTTGCGGAGCGCATGAAGATGGTGGTGGAGCCGACGGGTTGCCTTGCGTTTGCGGGCGCCATCGCGGCACGCGAGGCCATCGCGGGGCAGCGGGTCGGCATCGTGATCAGCGGCGGCAATGTCGACCTGTCGCGCTACGCGGCCTTGCTCGCCTAGCTCACTCGCTCAGGCGCGGATTCCTTCGGCGGTCAGGTGCAGCAGCCGGTCCGCGCGGGCCGCGGCGCTTTCGGAGTGCGTGACCAGTACCAGCGAGGCGCCGTGTTCACGCGTCTGGCCGATGAGCAGCTCCATCACCTTGGCCGCGGTGGTCGGATCGAGATTGCCCGTGGGCTCGTCGGCCAGCAGCAGGGCGGGGCGGTGCACCAGTGCGCGCGCAATGGCCACGCGCTGCAGCTGCCCGCCTGAAAGCGTTTGCGGCAGCCGCGCGCCCATGCCGGGCAGGCCGACCGCATCGAGCATGTGCACTACACGGTTTGCATCGCGCTGCTGGCCGAGCAGCATCAGCGGCAGCGACACGTTCTGCGCCACGTCCAGGTGCGGCAGCACGTGAAAGGCCTGGAACACGAAGCCGACATGACGGCGGCGCCAGAGCGCGCAGGCCTCGCCGTCGAGTGCGCCGATGTCGGTTCCCTCGTGCGTGACGGTGCCAGCGTCCCAGTTGTCGAGCCCGGCCATGCAGTTGAGCAGCGTCGACTTGCCCACGCCCGATTCGCCCACGATGGCGACGAACTCGCCGGGCTCGACGGTGAGCGTCACGTTCTCGAAGACGGGCACGTCGCCGTAGTGCTTGGCAAGATTGGAGATGCGCAATGTCATGCGGCGGTTGCAATGCGTTGAACGGCGGTGCGCACCGCGTCGGGCGCGTCGCAGGCAATGACGGTGCGCTCAGGCATGCTGCGCAGCCAGGTGATCTGCCGCTTGGCCAACTGGCGCGTGGCCGCAATGCCGCGCTCGCGCAGCTCGGCCATGGCCTTGGCGTCGGGCCTCTCGTCGCCGCAGGCATCGAGCATTTCCCACGCTTGCCGATAGCCCACGCAGCGCATCGACGGAAGCTCTGTCGACAAATCGCCGCGCGCGCGCAGTGCCTTGACCTCGTCGAGAAAGCCGGCGGCAAACATGGCGTCGAAGCGATCGGCAATGCGCGCGTGCAGCCAGGCGCGGTCGGCGGGCTCGAGCGAAAAGAGCGCGCCGCCGGCCAGGCCTTTTGCGGCCTTGTTTTCACCCGCATGAAAGCTGGACAACGGCTGTCCGCTGCTTTCCCACACTTCGAGTGCACGCTGGATGCGCTGGCTGTCTTGCGGCGCAAGGCGTGCGGCCGTGGCGGGGTCGACCTCGGCCAGCCGCGCATGCATGGCGGGCCAGCCGAGCGCCGCGGCTTCGGCGTCGATGCGTGACCGCACTGCCGCATCGGCTGCGGGCATGGCGTCGATGCCGTCGAACAATGCCTTGAAGTACAGCATGGTGCCGCCCACCAGAAGCGGCAGGGCGCCGCGTCCGCGGATCTCTTCGACGAGCCGCGTCGCGTCGGCCACGAAAGCCGCCGCACTGTAGCTTTCGGCCGGGTCGCGAATATCGATGAGGTGGTGCGGCACGCTGGCTTGTTCGGCCTGGCTCGGCTTGGCCGTGCCGATGTCCATGCCGCGATAGATCAGGGCGGAATCGACGCTGATGATTTCGACAGGCCGCAGTTGCGCCACCGCGAGCGCCACGGCGGTCTTGCCGGAGGCCGTGGGCCCCGCGAGGGCGATGTATTTCAGTTTTTCAGGAAGGCCGGAATCGGCAACGGAGGGCGGCATAAGCGCCCGAGGGTAACAACAAAACCGAAGCCGGGACTTTCGCTCAGATGGCCTGTGCGCTTGCCGTGGCCTTGCCGCGCGCCTCTTGCGGCAGCACGGCCGAATCAAGACGAGGCGCCGCCGGCAGCACTGGCACCGGCTGCGCGCCGCGCACGACGGGCGCGCCCTCCGCCTGTCGGGAGGCAAGGGTGGTCTCGGGCTTCATGCGAAACAGCTGCAAGAGCGCCGAACGGTACTGCGCTTCGCCGACCGAATTGGTGTTGTGGTGCGAACCGCCCTCGACCAGCACGAAGAGCTTGGGCACCGTGGCCGCGTCGTAGAGCTTGCGGCCCAGCGTGGGGTTGATCAGGCTGTCGGCCGTGCCATGCACCACCAGGAGCGGCGCGCCGATGTCCTTGACCCGGTTGATGGCCTCGAAACGCTGCGTGATGAGCGGACCGAACGGCAGCCAGCCCCATTTGAAGCCGCTCACCACGTCGGCAATGGAGGTAAAGGTGCTTTCGACGATGGTGCCGCTCTCGTCCTTGACGTTGGCCGCCAGGTCGATGCCGATGGCGCCGCCCAGCGAGTGGCCGAAGATGTAGCGGTGCTGGCGCGGGTGGCGCGCAGCGAGCCACATCCAGGCGGCCCGGGCGTCTTCACGTGCGGATTCTTCCGAGGGCAGGCCCTTGGAGCTTTTGCCGAAACCCCGGTAGTCGATGGCCAGCACCGAAAAACCCAGTTCATGCATGCGTTGGATGCGCGGTGCCGAACCAGCCACGTTGTAGCGGGCGCCGTGCAGGTACAGCATCACGGGCCGGTCGGTGGTCTCGGGCTCGCCGCCGAGCCAGAGGCCGTGCAGGCGCGCGGATTCGCCGGTAATGGACGACTGGAAGTCGATCCAGACGTCCTGCATGCCCTCGGTCATGGTGGCAGTGTTGCCCCAGCTGCGGTCGCTGGGTTGAAATATCCATTCGCGCTGCTGTTCGTCGAATGTGGAGCAGCCGGCGGCCAGAAGGGCGCACAGCGAAATAACGGAGGCAAGCAGAGACCAGCGTTTCATGAGCTAGAGGGACAGCGAAGCCGGCAGAAAGTTCATACGCTTTCGACTGAAACGCGCCGACACTGCGTTTCAGAGCCTCCCCGGAGTGCCTAGAGTGGCACTTTGTTCTACACATGCAACGCCCGTGCCCGCTTCACGGATGACCGCCAAAAACTCGGTAAAAACCCTCAAAACACCCGGATTTGTTACCTGCCGCGCATAAAAAGCGCGTCCAGCTCGCGAATCGACAGTTGCCGCCACGTCGGGCGGCCATGGTTGCACTGATCCGAACGCTCGGTTGCCTCCATTTGGCGTAATAAAGCATTCATTTCGTCGATGGTGAGCTTGCGGTTGGCCCGCACCGCACCATGGCAGGCCATGGTCGAGAGCAGTTCGTTCTGTGCCCTCTGCACCACAGTGCTGGCGTCGTGCTGGGCCAGTTCGGCCAGAACGCTGCGAGCGAGTTCTACCGGGTCGCCGTCTGCCAGCGTGCCCGGCACGGCGCGCACCGCAAGAGTGCGCGGCGAAAAGGGCGTGATTTCGAGGCCCAGCGTGGGCAGCACCGCGGAACAGGCCTCGGCCGTGGCCACTTCTTGCGGCGTGGCCGCGAACGTGGCGGGGATCAGCAGCGGCTGGCTGGTGATGGCGGCACCGTCCAGCTGCGTCTTGAGCCGCTCGTACACGATGCGCTCGTGCGCCGCATGCATGTCGACCACGATCAGGCCCTGGCTGTTCTCGGCCAGGATGTAGATGCCATGCAACTGGGCCACCGCGCGGCCGAGCGGCCACGCCTGTTCGTTGGTGGCCAACGACTCGGACGACGCAGCAGGTTCCGCCGGGAGCCCGACCGGCGCCCGGAACAAGATGGGTGGCGTGCCGATCACGGGCCAGCGGGAGGCTTCGGCGCCGGAATGCTCCATGGCCGATTCATCGGTTCGCCGCGGCCACATGGCGTCGAAGTCACCGACGCCGCGTTCTGCTGCCGTGAAATTGATGGCCGGCTGCGCCCAGTTGGCTCCCGAGGCAGGCACATTGGGCTTGAAGAAGGGCTGCTGCGCCGCTGCCGGCACCACCGCATCGCCCGCGCGAGGCGCTGCAAGCGCGTTCTCGATGGCGTGGCGCACCGCCTGATGCACCTCGCGACCATCGCGAAAACGCACTTCGATCTTGGTCGGGTGCACGTTCACATCGACCCGTGACGGATCGATTTCGAGGTAGAGCGCGTACACAGGCTGGCGCTGGCCGTGCAGCACGTCTTCGTAGGCGCTGCGCACCGCGTGCGAAAGCACCTTGTCGCGCACGAAACGGCCGTTGACGTAGAAGAACTGCTGGTCGCCGCGCGAGCGCGCCGCATCGGGAATGCCCGCACGGCCCACCACGCGCACCGCGCCGCCGATGTGATCGACCGCCACGCTCTGCGTCACGAAGTCGTCGCTGAGTGCATCGGCCAGCCGCTGCTCGCGCTTGTCGGCGGCGCGCCATTGCTCCATCAGCTTGCCGTCGTGCCATACCGAAAAACCGACTTCGGGCCGCGCCAGCGCATGCCGGCGCACCGCCTCGATGCAGTGGGCCAGTTCGGTGGCGTCGGTCTTCAGGAACTTGCGGCGCGCGGGCGTTGCGAAGAACAGCTCGCGCACTTCGACGGTGGTGCCGACGGAGCGAGCCACCGGGCGCAGTTCGCCGGTGCGTCCGTCGAGCGCAAAGGCGCTGTCGGCGCCGCCAAAGCGCGAAAGAATGCTGAGCTCGGCAATCGCGTTGATTGCCGCGAGCGCCTCGCCGCGAAAGCCCATGGTGCCGACCGTTTCGAGGTCGTTGAGGCTCGCGATCTTGCTGGTCGCGTGGCGGCGCAAGGCCACCGTGAGTTCCTCGCGCGGAATACCCAGGCCGTCGTCTTCGACGGAGATCAGCCGCACGCCGCCCGATGCCAACCGCACTGTGACCTGGCTCGCGCCTGCATCGAGTGCGTTGTCGAGCAACTCGCGCACCACCGAAGCCGGCCGCTCGACCACTTCGCCAGCGGCGATCTGGCTGATCAGCTCGTCGGGGAGCTCGCGGATCGGCCGGCGTTCGAGGGTGGGAATGGAGGAGGGAAGGGCGCTCACGCGAGCATTCTAGAAGCCCTGCCGGGGTGTATCGAGCTGTCATCGAGCGTGTCCGAATCCGTCACGGGACATCGGTTGGCGTGCAGCACGGATAATCCGCCACCATGGAAATCATCAGCTTTCTCGTCGACTTCATCCTGCATGTCGACAAACACCTCGAGGCCTTCGTCGTCGCCTATGGCCCCTGGGTCTATGCGTTGCTTTTCCTGATCGTGTTCGTGGAGACCGGCGCGGTGGTGATGCCGTTCTTGCCCGGCGACTCGCTGCTCTTCATCGTGGGGGCGCTGTGCGGCGTGGGGCTCATGAGCTATCCGATCGCCTGCGCGGTGCTCATCGTCGCGGCCATTCTGGGCGACCAGTGCAACTACAGCATCGGCCGTTACTTCGGGCCCAAGGTGTTCAAGTGGGAGAACTCGCGATTCTTCAACCGCAAGGCCTTCGACCAGGCGCATGCGTTCTACGAGCGCTACGGCGGCGTCACGATCGTGCTGGCGCGCTTCATGCCTTTCATTCGTACCTTCGCACCCTTCGTGGCCGGCGTTGCCGAAATGAACCGGGCCAAGTTCACCATGTTCAACGTGGGGGGGGCGCTGATCTGGGTGCTTGGCATTGCAACGGCGGGTTACTTCTTCGGCAACCTGCCCTTCGTTCGCGAGCACCTCGACAAGATCATCTGGGCGCTGATCTTCGTGCCCGGCCTGCTTGCGATTTTCGGCGCATGGCGTGCTTCGCGAGCGGAAAAGGCGCGCGCGCAACTGCCTTCGAAGGCCTGAACATCGGGCCCATGAAAAAAGCGCGCCAGTGATGGCGCGCTTCAGCATGGGTTGGTAGAGGGTCAGTAGGTCGGGCCATTGCGCGGGTAATAGGTACCCGGCGGATAGGCGCGCTGGCTCTCGTAGTAGTTGCGCTGGTTGCGTTCGTCGACACTGCGGCCCACTTGATTGCCGATCACGCCGCCCACGGCTGCACCGCCCAGGGTACTGGCCGTATTGCCGCCGATAGCGTGGCCGACCGCTGCGCCGCCGAGTGCGCCAACGCCCGTGCCCAGGTTCTGGTTGGGACCGGAAGCGCAACCTGCGAGCGCCATGACCGAGGTCGCTGCTGCAGCGGTAATCCAGATGCGTGCTTTCATGATGTCCACCTTTCTAAAGTGATGGGTTCATGATGGGCAAAAGCGGCCCGGCCCCTGTGTAGGAGCCTGCCGCGCCTGACTGTGCGGTGCCACGGGCCGCCCCGCGTGGGACAGCAGGGCGGCGCGCAAGGGTTTAAAGCTGACGGCTGCGCGCGAGCGGCGGGTTCTGCGCAAAGTAGCGCTGGATGCCGCGCATCAGCGCATCGGCAAGGCTTTCCTGGTAGCTCGCGCTACGCAGGTTCGATTCTTCCTCGGGGTTGCTGATGAACGCCGTCTCCACCAGCACGCTCGGAATATCGGGGGCCTTGAGCACGGCAAAACCCGCCTGCTCGACATGCGGCTTGTGCAGCCGCGCCCCAATGCCGCGAATTTCGCCGAGCATGGCGCCGCCGAGCTTGAGGCTGTCGTTGATTTGCGCCGTGGTGCTCATGTCGAGCAGCGCACGCTGCACTTGCGCCTCGTGGCTGCCGACGTTCACGCCGCCGACCTTGTCGGCTTCGTTTTCCTTGTTGGCGAGCCAGCGCGCGGCGCTGCTCGAGGCGCCGCTCTGGCTGAGCGCAAAAACACTCGCGCCGCGCGCGGCCGGCGTGGTGAACGCGTCCGCGTGGATGCTCACGAAAAGATCGGCCTGCACGCGCCGCGCTTTTTGCACGCGAACGCCAAGCGGCACGAAGAAGTCGGCATCCCGCGTGAGAAATGCGCGCATCGGATTGCCGCCGACGCTGCTGGCGTTGATGCGGTCGCGCAAGCGATGCGCAATTTGCAGCACGATGTCTTTCTCGCGCGTGCCGTTCGGGCCGATGGCGCCGGGGTCTTCGCCGCCGTGGCCGGGGTCGAGCGCCACGATGATGATGCGGTCGGTGCGGCTTGCGGTGGCGCCGCCGCGCGAGGCCGGGGCGGGCGCGGGAGGCGGCGCGACGGCCACGGGCGGCGCTGCGGGAGGTGCGACGGGCGTCGGTGGCGCGGCGGGGCCGGGCCGCGTGGCCTGTTGCGCCATCAGCTCGCCCAGCGGATCGGGTGCGGGCGCGGATGGCGGCATGGCCACGGCTGGCGGCCGGGCGGGAGTCGCGGGAGGCGCGATGCTGCCGGACGCGGGGCGCGGCGCGGGCACGTTGGGCGAGGGCCGCACGAGGATCGGCGGGCCGCCGTCCGGCGCCAGGCGCGAAGAAGGCGCTGCGGGTGGCGGCACCGAAGGGGCGCTGGCTACCGAGGTGTCGTTGCTGCTGCTCCCGCTGCTGCGCGGGGCCTCGCGCAGGCGCTCGGTGATCAGCGCTTCCATCGGGTCGATGGCTTTTTCCGGGTACAGGTCGAGCACCAGCCGGTGCTTGTACGCAGCAATGGGCGCAAGCGAAAAGACCTGCGGCACCACGGCCTGCTTCAGGTCGAACACGATGCGCACCACCTTTGGCGCGTTCTGCCCCACGCGCAGGCCGTTGATGTACGGATCGCCGGGCTTGATCTTGCCGACCAGTTCGCGCAGCTCGGGGTTGAGGTCGATGCCTTCGATGTCCACCGCCAGCCGTGGCGGGCTGCCGACCACCAGCTGCTGCGAATGCAGCCGTGCATCGGACTCGATGGTGACGCGCGTGTAGTCGGCCGCGGGCCACACGCGCACGGCGAGGATGGTGGCGCCGCGCGCAATCTGGTGCACGCCGAGCATCAGCGCAATGCTGCCGCCCTGCAGGAGCACGCGCCGCTTGAGGCCGCCCGCCTTCATGCGGCGATGTGCGTCAGCAGGTCGCTGCCGCGAGGAGTGTTCGCAAGAAGGGTCACGCTGCGTGTGTCGTCTGTCATTGCTTCTATTTTAATAGCGAGGTCCGCAATTGGTGTGCGGCCCGCAGCGTTTTCTGGCCATTCGGCCAGCTTGAGCCCCGGTCCGGCAAAAATGTCACGGAAGCCGGCGTCGTCCCACTCGCGCGGATCGTTGAATCGATAGAAATCGAAATGGAAGATGCCAAGGCCGTCGGGCGCCTCGTGCGGCTCCACCACGGCATAGGTCGGGCTCTTGATGCGGCCCTGGATGCCGAGCGCGCGCAGCAGGTGCCGCACGAAGGTGGTCTTGCCGGCGCCGAGGTCGCCGTGCAGCGCAATGAAGGCATCGCGCAGCGCGGGCGAGGCCGCGAGGGCGCGTGCGAAGGCGTCGGTGTCCTCCTCGCTGCGCCAGCGCAGTGTGCGGCCGGCGTTCTTCGGCGTTTCTACAATCGGCAAGTGATCGTCAGCCATCCACTCGTTGCTCGTATTCAGGCATTGGCCCGGGAACTCGGATTCTCCCAAATCGGAATCGCGGGCGTCGATTTATCGAGCGCCGAGGAAGGTCTGATGCAATGGCTGGCCCATGGGTTCCATGGCGAGATGAAATACATGGCAACGCACGGCACGCGCCGCGCGCGGCCCGCCGAACTGGTGCCTGGCACGGTGAGCGTCATCACCGCGCGCATGGACTACCTGCCGCGCGACACGCCCCTGGACGATTGGCAGGCCGTGGAATTCGATCGCCTCGAGCGGCCCGGCGAGGCCATCGTCTCGATTTATGCGCGCGGCCGCGACTATCACAAGGTTCTGCGCGCGCGGCTCGCAAAACTCGCCGAACGCATCGCGGAAGAGGTGGGGCCCTTCGGACATCGCGCCTTCACCGATTCGGCGCCCGTGCTCGAGGCCGAGCTCGCATCGCGCAGCGGCCAGGGTTGGCGCGGCAAACACACGCTGGTGCTGGACCGCAGCGCGGGCTCGATGTTCTTTCTTGGCGAGATCTATGTCGACATGGCACTGCCCGAGAGCGAGCCGGTCACCGCGCATTGCGGCAGCTGCAGCGCCTGCATCGACGTGTGTCCGACCAAGGCCATCATCGCGCCGCACCGGCTGGATGCGCGGCGCTGCATTTCGTACCTCACCATCGAGCACGGTGGGCCGATTCCGCTGGAGCTTCGGCCGCTGATGGCCAACCGCATCTACGGCTGCGACGATTGCCAGTTGATCTGCCCCTGGAACAAGTTTGCAAAGAAGAGCGCGCTGCCCGATTTCGACGCACGCGAAGGGCTCACGGGCCAGGCGCTGGCTTCGCTCTTTGCCTGGACGGAGGAAGATTTCTTGCGCTTCACCGAAGGCAGCCCCATCCGGCGCATCGGGCATGAGCGCTGGCTGCGCAACATCGCCGTGGCGCTGGGCAACGCACTGCGCGCGGGCGAGAGGGGCGCCGCTGAAGCCCTGGCCACGCGGGCATCGGATGCGAGCGAACTGGTGCGGGAGCACGTGGCCTGGGCGCTGGCGCAGCGCCCCGACGCGGCGAAAAAACTCTAGCGCGGCAGCGCCAACGCGAACGGCAGGCTCGCCACGCCGAGCAGTGTGGACAGGGTCACGAGTCCGGCCACATACGGGCCGTTGTAGCCCATGCGCGCCGCGAGCACATAGGCGCTCGAGGCCGTGGGCACCGCGGAAAACGCCATCAGCACGGAAGCCTGCGTTGCATCCAGCCTTAGCGCACGAGACAGGCCCCAGGCAACCAGCGGCAGCAACAAATGACGGATCGCCAGCACCGAAACCGCCAGCACCTTGCCGCGCCCCAGCGTGGCGAACTGCATGCCCGCGCCTGCGGCCAGCAGGCCCAGCGCGAGTGATGCGGCGCCGATGCGCGTGAGCGTCGGCGTGGCCCAGTTCGGAACGGTGAAGCCCAGCAGGTTGGCCAGCAGGCCCGTCAGCGTGGCGACGATCAGCGGATTGCGCACCAGTTGCCGCGCAAAGCCGCTCTGCGCATGCCGTGCCATGGGCCACACGGCCGCAATGTTGAACATCGGCACGCACACGCCGATCAGCACCGCAATCAGCAACAGGCCCTGCGGGCCGGCCAGCCGTTCGGCGAGCGCAAGGCAGATGAAGGAGTTGAAGCGAAACCCGATCTGCGCGCTGGCCGCATGGTCGCGGCGGTCGATGTGCGAGCGCAGGCCCGGCACGTAGGGCAGGGCATAGGCCAGCGCAATGCCGCTGAGCCCCACGCCGACACCCGCCGTGAGCAGGCTCGAGGTGGCGCCAAAATCGAGCGGGCTTCGCACGATCGAATGGAACAGCAGCACCGGGAAAAGAAAGTAGTACACCAGGCTCTCGACCTGGTCCCACACGCGGCGGTCGAGCGCGGTGTAGCGGCAGAGCAGCCAACCGATGGCAATGAGCGAAAAATCCGGGAAGAGCAGCTGGGCGAAGTTCACCGCTTCGAGCATAAACCGTCGCGGACCATGGGTAATCCACAGCACCGCCAGAGTGCGAAGCGGCTAGCATCCGGGGCTTTGCTTTTTCGACATCAGTCAATCAAGGAGTTATAGATGCAACGTCGTCAATGGGGCGCCATGGTGGGTGCCGCAGCGCTGGTCGCGGCCGCGGGCCAGAGCTTCGCGCAGGGCTATCCGAACAAGCCGGTCGAACTGAGCGTGCCCTTTGCACCGGGCGGCACGACCGACATCGTGGCGCGCGTGATTTCCGACCCGCTCGGCAAGGTGCTGGGCCAGCCGGTGGTGGTGATCAACCGCGCCGGTGGCGGCGGCATCGTGGGCGCGGCCGAAACGGCACGCGCCACGCCAGACGGCTACAAGCTGGGTGTTGCCACGGTCTCGAGCACGGCGGCCAACCCGGCCATCAACCCCAAGGTTCCGTACGACCCGGTCAACGATTTCACGCCGATCATCAACATTGCGGCCACGCCGAACATCATTGCGGTGAACCCGAGCTTCCCGGCCAAGAACTACGCCGAGTTCGTGGCCGAGCTCAAGAAGAACCCCGGCAAGTATTCGTACGCCTCGTCGGGCACGGGCGGCATCGGCCACCTGCTGATGGAGCTCTACAAGAGCCTCACCAACACCTTCGTCACGCACATTCCCTACCGCGGCGCGGGCCCGGCGCTGAACGACGTGGTGGCCGGCCAAGTGCCGATCATGTTCGACAACATTCCGTCGGCCATGCCCTTCATCCAGAGCGGCCGCCTGATCCCCATCGTGGTGTCGGCGCCGCAGCGCTTGGCCGCGCTGCCCAACGTGCCGACCTTCAAGGAAGTGGGGCTCGAGCCGGTCAATCGCATGGCCTACTACGGCATTCTCGGGCCCAAGGGCCTGCCGAAGGAAGTGGTCGACAAGATCAACGCAGGCGTGAAGAAGTCGGTGGAAGATCCGGCCGTGAAGAAGCGCATCGAAGACACGGGCTCGCTGATCGTGGCCAACACGCCCGACCAGTTTGCCGCGCAGATCAAGGCCGAATACGACGTCTACAAGCAGGTGGTTGCCAAGCAGAAGCTGAAGCTGGACTGATCCTGCTCCTTGCGAACAGGCCGCCCGCACCACGGGCGGCCTTTTTCTTTGGTGAGTCTTCTTTTTGATATCTTGCGAGCATGACCGAGGCGGCCGCCGTACAAACCCCTGAAATCGACGACTTCATCGATGCCCTCTGGCTGGAGGACGGGCTGTCGAAGAACACGCTCGCCGCCTACCGCCGCGACCTGGCATTGTTCGCGCAGTGGCTTCGCAAGGAGCGCAGCGGGGCGGCGCTCGACACCGCGAAGGAAAACGATCTGCAGGCCTACATGGGCGTGCGCCTTTCCAGCAAGGGCAAGGCTACGTCGGCCAACCGGCGGCTCACCGTGTTCAAGCGCTACTACCGCTGGGCATTGCGCGAGCGGCGCATCGTGGCCGACCCCAGCCTGCGGCTCGCGCCGGCCCGGCAGATGCCGCGCGCCATCAAGACCCTGTCGGAAAAGCAGGTGGACGACCTGCTGGCCGCGCCCGATGTGGAAACACCGCTCGGGTTGCGCGACCGCGCCATGCTCGAGCTGATGTATGCGAGCGGGCTGCGCGTGAGTGAACTCGTCGCGCTCAAGGCCATCGACATGAGCCTGAACGACGGCGTGCTGCGCGTGCTGGGCAAGGGCAACAAGGAACGCCTGGTGCCGTTCGGCGGCGAGGCGCGGCGCTGGATAGAACGCTACCTGGAGGAGTCGCGGCCCGTCATCCTCGATGGGCAGCAGACGCCCGACCTGTTCGTGACCTCGCGCGGCGCGGGCATGACGCGCGTGATGTTCTGGGTCATCGTGAAGAAGCAGGCCGCGGCCGCCGGCATTCACGTGCCGCTGTCGCCGCACACCTTGCGCCATGCGTTTGCCACCCACCTGCTGAACCATGGCGCCGACCTGCGCGCGGTGCAACTGCTGCTGGGCCATGCCGATATTTCGACGACCACCATCTACACCCACGTGGCGCGCGAGCGGCTCAAGCAGCTGCACTCCCAGCATCATCCGCGGGGCTGAGGGCCGGGCGAATGGACCGCGCCATGCCGCTGCCGCCACTGCACATTGGTTGCGCGGGCTGGAGCCTGCCGCGCACGCTATGGCCGGAGTTTCCGGCCGAAGGCTCGCACCTGGAGCGCTATGCCCAGCGCTTTGGCGCGGCGGAACTCGACACCTCGTTCTACAGGCCGCACCGGCGCGAAACCTACGAGCGCTGGGCCGCGAGTACGCCCGAAGGCTTTCGCTTTGCGGTCAAGCTGCCGCAATCCATCACGCATGAGAAACGGCTGCTCGACGCCATGCCGGAGTTCGACGCCTTTCTCGAACAGGCCGGCGGACTGGGCGACAAGCTCGGCTGCCTCGTCGTGCAGCTTCCGCCCAGCCTCGCGTTCGATGCCGATGCGGCAAGGCGTTTTCTTTTTGCGCTGCGGCGGCGGCACCAGGGCGCGGTTGCGCTCGAGCCGCGGCATCGCAGCTGGTTCGCGCCGCAGGTGGACGCGTTGCTGTCGCGGTTCCAGATCGCCCGCGTGCTGGCCGATCCGGTTCTGTTCGCCGAGGCGGCTGCGCCCGGCGGATGGCCCCGGTTCGTCTACCTGCGCCTGCACGGCTCGCCGCGGCGCTACTGGTCTGCCTACGAAGATGCGCTGCTCGAACGGCTTGCGTCACGTCTTCGGCTGGCGCAGGGCGAGGGTGCCGAGTGCTGGTGCATTTTCGACAACACGGCGGGCGGCGAGGCCGTTGGCAACGCAATGACCTTGGCGCGACTGCTTCAGAATTGCTGATTCATTCGAGGAGACAGAACCATGAACTTCAAAAACAAGCTCTGCGCCGGCCTGGCGCTCGCTGCAGTGGCTGGCCTTGCCGCGGCGCAAGCTTTTCCCACCGCCAAGCCCATCCGGCTGATCGTGGGCTACCCGCCCGGTGGCGGCATCGACTTTGCGGCGCGCACAGTGCAGGTGCCGCTGCAGGAGGCGCTCAAGCAGCAACTGGTGGTCGACTACAAACCCGGCGCGAGCGGCATGATCGCAGCCACCGAGCTCACGCGCCAGCCGGCCGATGGCTACACGCTGCTGCTGGCCAACACCGGCCCATTCGCGATTGCGCCGTACCTGCAAAGCAAGCCGCCGTACGACCCTATCAAGCAGTTCACCTACATAGGCCAGATCAGCCAAGGCAGCTACATCGCGGTGGCGCGGCCCGACCATCCGGCAAAGAACCTCAAGGACTTTGTCGCCTGGGCCAAGGGGCAGCCGGGCAAGGTCAACTTTGCATCGGGCGGCAACGGCACTTCGACGCACCTGAACGGCGAGTTGATGAACCAGGTAACCGGCCTGGACATGACCCACGTGCCCTACAAAGGCAGCGCGCCCGCGGTGCAAGACCTGCTCGGCGGGCAGACGCAGATCCTCATCGACGCGGGCAGCGTGCTGCTGCCGCAGGTAAAGGGCGGCAAGCTCAAGGCGCTGGCGGTGACCGGGCCGGTGCGCGATCCGCAATTGCCCGATGTGCCGACAGTGAAGGAGCTGGGTCTTGCCGGCATGGAGTCTGTCGGCTTCCAGGGCCTGGTAGGGCCGGCCAACATGCCCAGGGACGTGGTCGAGCGTCTTTCTAGCGAACTGGCCCGCGTGCTGGCGCAGCCAGAAATCAAAGCCAAGTTCGCGACCGCGGGCGCTGAGGTGCATCCGCTCGGGCCGGTAGAGTTCGCGGCTTTCGTCAAGGCCGACAATGAGAAGTGGTCCAGGCTCATCCGTGAGCGCAAGCTGCAACTCGACTGAATTTTTTTCCATGACCGACATGCATTTTTCGTCATTCAAGCCTTCATGGCTGCTTGCTGCTGCCGCGCTCTGCACGGCAGCCGGCGCGCAGGCACAAACCGTCCCCAAGACCATCCGCCTCATCGTGGCGTACCCCGCCGGCGGCGTCAGCGACGTGGTGGCGCGAGCGCTCGGCGACAAGCTCGCTGCCCAGCTCGGCACCACGGTGGTGGTGGAAAACCGGGCTGGCGCGAGCGGCGCCATCGGCATGGACGCCGTGGCCAAGGCCGCGCCCGACGGCGCCACACTGGGCTTCTCGGCCATCAGCCCGCTGGTGCTGAGCCCGCACTTGGGCAAGCTGCCCTTCGATCCACTGAAAGACATCGCGCCCGTTTCGAGCGTGATGTATTCGCCGGTGCTGCTGATTGCCACGCCGGCCAGCAAGTCAAAGGATTTCCGTGCGCTCATTGCCGATGCCAAGGCCCAGCCGGGTGCGGTGCGCTGGGCCACTTCGGGACCGGCGTCGCTCGGGCACATCGTGCTGGAGCAGGTGAGGGCGGCCGCGGGCGTGGACATCACGCACGTTCCCTACAAGGGCGGCGGCCAGCAGCTCAACGATGCGCTGGGCGGGCAGTTCGAAATTCTCTCGACCAACGCGAGCCCCACGCTTTCGTCGCACATCCAGTCGGGCAAGCTGCGTCCGCTGGCGGTGGGCGCACCCGCGCGGCTCGAGAGCCAGCCGCAGGTGCCCACGCTGGGCGAGCTTGGCTACAACGCCGCAAACATCAACTCGCTGTTCGGCGTGTTCGCGCCCGCGGCAACGCCGCCCGCGCTGATTGCAAAATACAACGCCGAGATCAACAAGGCACTGGCCAGCCCCGAACTGCGCGCCAAGCTCACGGCCACCGACAACGTGCCCACCGGCGGCACACCGGCCGCGTTTGCGAAGGAGATCGCCTCGGAGTTCGAGAGCAACGGGCGGATCATCAAGGCCGCGAACATCAAGGCCGATTGACCCTGTCGCTTGCAGGTCCGTCACTCCCTACCTTATAGTAGGTAGATGTCCAGCGCCACAGCCCTTGCCACCGGCAGCACCCGCGAGCAGATCCTCGCGGTAGCGCGATCATTGATTGAAACGCGCTCCTACCTGGGCTTCAGCTTCCAGGACGTGGCCGATGCGGTCGGCATACGCAAGGCGAGCCTGTATCACCACTTTCCCACCAAGGAGGCGCTGGGCATTGCGGTGATCCGCGAGGCCACGCAGCTTTTCAAGAACTGGGAGGCCGCAAAGGTGCGTACGCCGAAGGACGCACTCGAATCGTATTTCCGCATGTACCGCAACACGCTCAAGGCGGGATCGGGCGTGTGCCCGGCGGGGGCGTTGGCGCCCGGATGGGACTGCATCAACGACGAATTGCGCCAGGCCGTGCAGGAGCTGCGCAACACGCAGGTGCTGTGGCTCACGGGCGTGCTCGGTGCGCTGGCGCCGGCCGGGCACAAGAAGGGCGCATCGGCGGCATCGCTGGCGGCTTATGTGTTCTCGGTGTGCCAGGGCGCGCTGCTCGCGTCGCGCATGACGGGTCGCGTCGAAGACTTCGACGAAGCCATCGCGCAGCTCAGGAGTTCATTGCCCGGTTGATGCCGGGCGGATCGCAGGCACGCATCGACGTGCTTATTTTTTGACCCTGTTGCCTACCGATTGGATGGTAGGTACGCCATAAGGAGCATCTTCATGAAAGCCGTGATTTCCGCCTACGCCCGCTCGCCGTTCCATTTCGCGAAGAAAGGCGCACTTGCAGAAGTTCGCCCCGACACGTTGGCCGCCGGCGTGGTGCGCGGCCTGCTGCAGCGCACCGACCTCGACCCGGCGCTGCTCGAAGACATCGTCCTCGGCTGCGCCTACCCTGAAGCCTCGCAGGGCAACAACCTTGCGCGCATCGTCGGGCTCCTCGCGGGGCTGCCGCACGAGGTGGGCGGCATGACGGTGAACCGCTTCTGCGGCTCGTCGATGCAGGCGGTGCACATTGCCGCGGCGCAGATCGAGGCAGGCATGGGCGAGGCTTTTATGTGCGTGGGCGTGGAGTCGATGACGATGGTGCCGCAGGGCGGCTTCAACTTCTCGCCCAACCCCGAGCTGAAGGAAAGCACCGACGCCTACATTTCGATGGGCGAGACGGCCGAAAACGTTGCGCAGCGCTGGAACGTGAGCCGCGCCGACCAGGAGGCCTTTGCCGTCGAATCGCACCGCAAGGCCGCCGCCGCACGCGCGGAAGGCCGCCTGGCAGGCGAAATCGTACCGGTGCGGTTGGCGTCCGGCGGCGTGGTCGATGCGGACGGCTGCATTCGCCCGAGCACCTCAGCCGAGGCCCTGGCAGGCCTGAAGCCGGCGTTCCGTCCCGATGGCGTGGTAACCGCCGGCACCTCGTCGCCGCTCACCGATGGCGCTGCGGTGGTGCTCGTTACCAGCGACGCCTTTGCAGCAAAGCACAACCTGCAGCCGCTGGCCCGCATCAGGTCCTTCGCAACCGTGGGCGTAGACCCCGCAATCATGGGCATCGGCCCGATTCCGGCGACGCGCAAGGCGCTGGCACGTGCGGGCCTGAATGCTGCCGACCTCGACGTGATCGAACTCAACGAAGCGTTCTCGTCGCAGGCGCTGGCCTGCATTCGAGACCTGGGGCTCGATCCGGCAAAGGTCAATCTCGACGGCGGCGGCCTTGCCATCGGCCATCCGCTGGGCGCGACGGGTGCGCGCATCACGGGCAAGGCCGCGGCCCTGCTGGCGCGCGAGAAGGGCCGCTATGCGCTGGCCACGCAATGCATTGGCGGCGGGCAGGGTATTGCCACCATCCTCGAACGCGTCTGAAGGTTGGAGAATGCGCGCAGGCACTACAAGGAACCCTCATGGCGGCAACCCCTGACGACACCGGCGCCAAGCGCGCGCTGTACCTCGAAGACCTGTCGGTCGGCGACCGTTTTCGCAGCGGTGAGCACACGCTGGACGCGGCGCAGATCAAGGCCTTTGCGCTCCAGTTCGATCCGCAGCCTTTCCACACCGACGAAGAGGCCGCGAAGAACACCTTCTTCGGCGGGCTTGCGGCGAGCGGCTGGCACACGGCGGCGCTTACGATGAAGCTGCTGGTCGAGAGCGGCCTTCCGCTGGCCGACGGCATCATCGGTTCGGGCGGCGAACTGCAATGGCCCAAGCCCACACGGCCGGGCGATGTGCTGCATGTGGAGGGGGAGGTGGTCGAAATCGTTCCGTCGCGTTCCAAGCCCGGCCGTGCGATGGTGACGATGCGCTGCCGCACGCTCAACCAGAACGGCGATGTGCTGCAGAACTTCGCGCCCAAGCTGGTGGTGCACGCCAGGCCTGCGTAGGCCTTCTTCTACTCAGTCTTGCCGCCGGCCGAAAGCGCACGCATCTCCTCGGCGCTGAAGCCGGCGCGCTCGCGTGCCTCGAAGTTGAAAGGCGGCTTCAGGCGCGGCGCTTCGTAGTGCGCCACGAGTTCGGGGTAGGTCCGTTCCGGGTCGCGGCCGGCGCGCTCGCAAAGCCAGCGGTACCAGCGGTTGCCGATTGCAACGTGGCCCACCTCATCGCGCAGGATGATGTCGAGGATCTCGACCGCGCGCAGCGCATCGGGCGTGTTGACGCGCTTGAGCTTGGCCTGGATGAGCGGTGTGGCGTCGAGCCCGCGGGCTTCGAGCGTGCGCGGCACCAGCGCCATGCGCGCGAGCACGTCGTCCTTGGTCTTCTCGCACATGCTCCAGAGCCCGTCATGGCCCGGAAAGTCGCCGTAGCGGTATCCCATGCCCTGCAGGTGCGCATGCAGCAGCGTGAAGTGCTGGGCCTCCTCGTCGGCCACGCGCAGCCAGTCGCGGTAGTAGGTCTCGGGCATGCCGTCGTAGCGCCACACCGCATCGAGCGCAAGGTTGATGGCGTTGAACTCGATGTGGCAGATCGAATGGATCAGCGCAGCGCGGCCCTCGGGTGTGAAGGGCGAGCGCTTTTGCACGGCGGTTGCGGCCACGCGCGCCGGCTTCTCGGGGCGGCCCGGCACACCAAGATCGTCCCCTTCGGTGCGCAGGGGTTCAAGTGCTATGGAATCGGTAGCTGCCTGTGCAGCCGTGGCGCGTGTCGCAGCCACCTTGGCTTCAGGGTCGGTCAGTCGCAGCGCGGCCAACGCGCTCAATCGGGGGTGCATCCCTACAATTCTAGTTTTTGCCCCGCTCGGAGACCTTCACGATGGCCCTTTATGAACTCGACGGCGTTGCGCCGCAACTTGGCACCGGCGCATGGGTGGCCGACAGCGCGGAAGTGATCGGCAACGTGAAGTTGGGTGAAAACGCGAGCATCTGGTTTGGCGCGGTGCTGCGTGGGGACAACGAGACGATGACCATCGGCCGCAACAGCAATGTGCAGGACATGTCGATGCTGCACTCGGACCCCGGCAGTCCACTGACCATTGGCGAGAACGTCACCATTGGCCACCAGGTCATGCTGCACGGCTGCACCATCGGCGACAACTCGCTGATCGGCATCCAGGCCGTGGTCTTGAATAACGCGAAGATCGGCCGCAATTCGATTGTTGGTGCCGGCAGCGTCGTGACCGAGGGCAAGGAGTTTCCAGACAACTCGCTGATCTTCGGTTCGCCGGCCAAGGTGATGCGCACGATCAGCGACGAAGACGCCGCCCGCTTGCGCCACGGGTCCGACCATTACGTACAGAACGCCGTTCGCTATGCGAAGGGCCTCAAGAAAATCGCCTGACCCGCGCAGGCCCAACAGAAAGAAGAATCCGTTTTGAGCGAGCTGCACAAATTCCTGTTCGATGGCCTGCCGGTGCGCGGCGTGATCGTGCGCCTGACAGATGCGTGGCAGGAAATCCTGGCGCGGCGCGCCTCCAACACTACCACCGGCGCCTATCCGCCGCCCGTGGCCGAGCTGCTCGGCGAAATGACGGCCGCGGCCACGCTGATGCAGGCCAACATCAAGTTCAATGGCTCGCTGATCCTGCAGATCTTCGGCGACGGTCCGGTCAAGGTGGCCGTGGCCGAGGCCAAGCCCGACCTGAGCCTGCGTGCCACTGCCAAGGTCATCGGCGAACTGCCGGCCGACGCGCGCCTGCCTGACATGGTCAACGAGAACAACAAGGGCCGCTGCGCGATCACGCTCGACCCGAAGGACAAGCTGCCTGGCACCACGCCCTACCAGGGCGTTGTGCCGCTCTTCGACGATGACGGCGAGAAGCTCGGCAAGCTGAGCGATGTGCTGCAGCACTACATGCTGCAGAGCGAGCAGCTCGACACCACACTGGTGCTCGCAGCCGACGACAAGGTGGCGGCGGGCCTGTTGATCCAGCGCCTGCCGGTCAAGGGCGAGGGCAACCTCGAAGGTGCGTCGGGCGGTACGTCCGTCAAGGACCACGACCAGGCCAACGAAGACCAGATCGGCCGCAACGAGGACTACAACCGCATCTCGATTCTTGCGTCGACCCTGACGCGAGACGAGCTGCTGACGCTCGACGTCGAGACCATTCTTCGCCGCCTGTTCTGGGAAGAAAAACTGTTGCGCTTCGAGCCGCAGATGGGCTTGCTCGGCCCGCACTTCGCGTGCACCTGCGGGCGCGACCGCGTGGCGCAGATGATCCGCGGGCTCGGCGTGCAAGAAGCCGAAGAAATCCTGGCCGAGCGCGGCGACATCGAGGTGGGCTGCGACTTCTGCGGCAAGCAGTACCGCTTCGATGCGGTCGACACGGCGCAGATATTCACGCCGCCGGGCGACCAGGTTCCCGCGAGCCCCGTGGTGCAATAGGCCGCGGGGCCTTCTTCGCTCCCATTCAGGCGGGCTGCCGCAGCACCTTGATCATTGCGGCCAGGCGCTCGTTCGCAAGGCCCGCGCCCAGCGCCCGGTCGAACAAGCCCATCAGGAAATCCGGAAAGCTCGCATCGAGCTTTGCTTCGCGCGCCTGCTTCACAAAGAGCCGGCCGGAGCCCGCACAGGTGGCCATCGAGCTTTCGGGTTCGCCGTAGCGGCCGGCGTGAATGGCCTCGCCCTCGGCGCTGATCATTTCGCCGAGCACCGGTGAGATCGCGCCGATCATCTGCGAGAACTCATTCACCTTCAGCCCTTCGGATTCGCAGATGCGCACGCCGTGGAAGAACCCGCTCATTGCGCCGAACATGCACGAGAGCGTGGCCAGGTCCCAGGCCGCCGCGTTGCCGATGGGCTCGCCCATGTACAGGATGTTTCCGGCAATGGCTTCGAGCACCGGCCGGCAGCTGGCCAGCGCGCGTTCTTCGCCGGAGATGAAAAGCGGCGTGTCGGGCCGACCGATCTGGCCGGGCGTGGCGAGCAGGGCGCCGTCGAGGTAGGCGACGCCGCTCAGGGCGGCCCAGTCGTCGCGCGCATCCTGCGGCGTGCCGGTGCTCAACTGCACCAGCACCTTGCCGCGCAGCGCATCGGCCACGCCGGGCGAGGCGAGGATCGACCGGGAGGCCGCATAGTCGGCCACGCAGATCAGCACCAGCGGGCTGGCCTGAATAGCGGCGAGGGCGCTGGGCGCGAGCACGGTGCCTTGGCCGAGGATGGGCGTGGCGCGCTCGGCGGTGCGGTTCCACACCGTGACCGTGTGCCGGGATTGAAGCGCTCGCGCGAGTGCGATGCCCATGGGGCCGAGGCCGATGAGGGAAACGTCGGTCATGTGTTCGTTCTTTCCTTTTGATTGCAATTCAAATTCAGGCGGCGGCCGGCGTGAGGTTCTGGCCCAGACCGCCATCGACCGTGAGCCGCGCTCCGGTCGTGAAGGTCGCCTCGAAGGCGAAGAAGAGCACCGTGCGAGCCACCTCTTCGGCCGTGCCGTGGCGCCGCATCGGCGTGATCTGGTCGCCCAGGCGGATGAACTCGGCGCGCTCCTCTGCCGTCGCATCGGCGATGCCGAGCGTGGGCGTGTCGATGAAGCCGGGGCTCACCACGTTGACGCGGATGCCGCGCCCCACCAGCTCCGCCGCAAAGCCTGAGGCGAAGGAACGCAACGCGGCCTTGGTCGCGCTGTAGACGCTCAGGCCATGCATGCCGCCTTTGTCCGCGATCGACGAGGTGACGACGATCGCGCTGCCCGCGCGCATCAGCGGCACGAGGCGCTGCACGGTGAAGAACGGGCCCTTGGTGTTGATCGCGAAGGCGCGGTCGTAGCCGGCTTCGGTCACCTGCTCGAAGGGCTCCAGGGTCGAGATGCCCGCGTTGATGTGCAGCAGGTCGATGTGGCCGAGCTTTTCGCGGGCGAGCGCCGCGAGCGCGTCGATGTCGGCCAGCGAGCCGGCGTCCGATGCGACGACATGAGCGCGGGGGCCCAGGGTGCGGCGCGCGGCTTCCAGGTTCTTCGGGTTCAGGCCGGTCACGAGCGCTTCGGCGCCGCCTTCGAGCAGCGCCTGAGCGGTGGCCAGGCCCATGCCGATGGTGCCGCCGGTAATGACGGCCTTCTTGCCGGCGTATTTGCCGTTTGCAGCGGTGTCCATGGATCGCGATTCTTGAGTGGTTGGGTTCATGGCTGCGGATGATCCGGAAAGCGGCCGAAAGGGTCGCGCACATTCGGCCGCGGTGCAGCACGAATGGACGAAGGCGCGCGAGCATGCTTTGCCGGTGCGCCGGATAATTGCCCGATGAGCGATCACGCCCACTCCGACACCCATCTGAACGTGCACGTGCGCCACACGCCCGGGGGCGTGGTCGGCTTCGAGGCCGTGCCCGACCACCGCATCAAGGTGCATGCGGGTGCGCCCGTCAACGGCGCCTGCAAGCTGCACAAGTTCCGCTACACGCGCGGCGACATCGACATCCTGCCCGCCGGCACCTCCGACGTCTGGCACGAGGAAGCCGCGAGCACTTCGCTGGTCGTGCACATGCCGCCCTCGCTGCTGCAGCGCACCGCCGAGGAAATGGGCCTGCCGGCCGACCGCGCGAGCCTGGCGGAGCGCCATCAGCTGCGCGATGCGCACATCGAGCACATTGCATGGGCGCTCGACGCCGAACGGCGTGCCGGCTTTCCCAACGGCACCCTCTACGCCGACAGCCTGGGCACCGCGCTGGCGGCACACCTGCTCGGCGGGCACCGGCTGCACGAAACCGCGCCGGTACAGGGGCTTACCCGTCCGCAGCTGCGCCGGGTGACCGACTACATCGAAACCCACCTGGAGGGCGATCTTTCGCTGGCCAGGCTGGCCGAAGTGGCGGGCCTGAGCGCATCGCACCTGAAAACGCAGTTCAAGCGCTCCACGGGCTTGCCAGTGCACGAGTACGTGGTTCACCGGCGTGTCGACCGTGCGCGCGGCCTGCTGGTGCGAAGCGGCATGGCTGCAAGCCAGGTCGCGCTGGAAAGCGGCTTTGCGCACCAGAGCCACATGGCGCGCTGCATGCGCCGCGTGCTCGGCGCCACACCGAGCGAGGTTCGGCGGGCCGGCTAGGCTGCACTGCCAGTCAAAGGCGCCCATCGGGCGCGTCGATCAGCGCGGAACCGTGTCGTCGAAATCGCTGAATGCGATGTCGGGCGCGCTCGTGTTGTGGCGCGAAGGCAGGCTGCGGCCAAAGCGCATCTGCGTGCCGCTGAGCGTCTTCACTTCAGGCAAAGGCAGCGCCTGCTCCGCGGCCTCGGGAGACTCCCGCCACCGCACTTCGCTCACATCGGCGTTGTCCGCTGCAACGTACATCGAGCGCAGCACCGCAAAGGGCCGCGCATCGGCGGTCGGCGACGAGAGCCTGACGTCGAGCGCGGTGCGCTTGCGGCTGATTTCGGACACCCTGGCCACGGCGCTGCCGCCCTTGGCAAAGCGCAGGTGAATGGCCAGCGGCTTGGGCACGATGCGGATCGACGCAATGTCGACCACCGGCCGGCTGCCTTGCTCGACCGGGCCGAGCAGGAACGACGAGCCATACACGCCGTCGCCGAAGCGTTCTTCCGGCAGCGGCTTGATGCGCCAGTAGCCGTCGGCCGGGTAGAGCACCAGCGCCTCGAGCACCTTGCCTTCTTCCTTGCGGAAGACCTGCAACAGGTGAAAGCCGCGGTCCGTGCGCGCACCCACGCGCACCGGCACCTGCTGCGGCCGCCAGAAGCTGGGCAGCGTCATGCCGACGATGCGCCACTGCGCGTCGTCGAGCAGCACCACGCGACGCGGCTTGAACTTGTGCGCGGGATCGGTGGGATGGGCGCCGCCGTCGAAGTTGCAGCCCGAGAAGTCCGGCGCAGTGATGTCCTTGCTGATGCTGTCCAGATACGCTGGCTGCAGCGCCTCGATGCGCATGCGCCGGATGCCTTCGCCGCGCAGCACCAGCGAGACGTTGTCTTCCTCGGCGCAGGCGGTGGTGGTGGTGGCGTTTTCCACCGTGGCCGCAACCGGTGCGGCCGTGGCGGCGCCGGCTGCCAGCAGCGCGGGGCCGAAGAGACAAAGAAGACGGGCAAGACGAGAGAAACGAAGCGGGAACATCAGATCTCCGAGCGGGGGTTTGTCGGGTTGTCGCGGCGGCCGAGCAGGTCGCTGAACAGACGATGTTCGCATTCCGGGTCGGAGCATTTCTCGCAAGGCCATGACCAGGAGGTGGGTTTCGCATCGCCGCGGGCCCGTACCCGGGCTTGGCCTTCGTTGCCGGCGATGCAGTTGATGGCGTTCCAGGCATTGGAAAGCCTTTCGCCGCCGCTGCCGTGCACCACGGCGAATGAAAGCCCTGCGCCCGAAAGCGCCGCGCGCACCAGCGTGTCCGTCGGCTCGCGCGCGTGGTCGCCGTCGCGCAAGGCATCGGCAACCCAGGGTATGTCGAGCGCGGTAAGCAGCGTGATGGCGTAGCGCCGCTGGGCGGCAAGCGCATCGGCGTACAGGGAGGTGTCGCCGAACAGCTGCTCGCTGTAGACCGCGGTCATGAGCGCCGTGGTGTCGGCCACCACCACGCCCGAGGCGGCTGCGGCATCGATGCGGCGCGTCTGCTCTTCGGCGATGGCGCGTTGCTCGTCGGGGCGCGGCGTGCGGCCTTCGCGCTCGCACCACTCGCGCAGGTACTCGGCCACCAGTGTGGCCGCAATGCCGCGCTCCCGAAGGCGCTGCACGAGCGCGCGGGCAAGTTCGGTCTTGCCCGTGCTCTCGGCGCCGAGCAGCGCAATGACGCAGCCTGGGGGCAGCGTGGGCGTCATGCGCGCGCGGCCTCGTCGTGCATGCGCGAGCGCCAGGCAAGAAAGCCCGCCACGCTGAGCACCGCGAACACCGCATAGAGCCCGACCGTGAGCCACAGGCCCTTGTGGATGAACAGGCCCACGCTCACGACGTTCACCGCCAGCCATACCAGCCAGTTCTCGATGAACTTGCGCCCGAGCAGGAATTGGCCGACCAGGCTGAGCCCGGTGGAAAAGCCGTCCCACCAAGGCACGTCACTGTCGGTGAAGCGGCGCAGAAAGAGGGCGACCGCGGGCCACGCCACCGCGCAGGCCACCAGTGCAAACGCGATGCCGCGCGGCGAAAGCCGGCTGACACGCAATACGCTGCCGTCGGCGCGATGGCCTCGCAGCCATTGAAACCAGCCCCAGAACGCGACGACCGCGAAGAACACCTGGAGCGAGGCGTCGCCATAAATGCGTGCCTGTGCGAACACGGCCACGTAAAGCAGCGAGCTGATGATGGCGAGCGGCCAGCCCCAATGGATTTCGCGCATGTTGCAGCCGACCATCGCCAGCGCCAGCACGGCAGCGACGAGTTCGAGCCAGCTGACCGGTGAGCCCCAGAGCGCGAAGGCGGGGGCCGAGAAGAACTCGGGCATCAGCGCAGTCAGGCGTCGAGCGCCGCCGGGCCGCCCCAAGGCGCGAGCGGCCCCCTCGGGGGGCAGCGAGGACACGCAGTGCCGAGCGTGGGGGCCATATTCAGTGAGTCACTTGAACGAACACTTCGTTGGGCTTGACCATGCCCAACTCCTGACGAGCGCGCTCTTCAACCATTTCAAGGCCGACCTTGAGGTCGTTGACCTCCGAAGCCAGCCGCTCATTGGTGACTGCAGCCTTGGCGTTGGCCTCTTTTTGCGCGGCCAGCTTGGTCTGCAGTTGCGACACATCGCGCACGCTGCCGCGCCCGTTCCACAGCTGCCACTGCAGGATGACCAGCAGCAGCAACAGCACGATGGGTGGAGCGAGGCGCGAACGCATGCCGCGGTGCCGAGCGCTACTTCAGGTTGTAGAACGCGCCGCGGCCCGGGTAGCTGGCGATGTCGCCCAGGTCTTCTTCGATGCGCAGCAGCTGGTTGTACTTGGCGATGCGGTCGGAGCGCGAGAGCGAACCGGTCTTGATCTGTCCGGCGTTGGTGCCCACCGCAATGTCGGCGATGGTGCTGTCTTCGGTTTCGCCCGAGCGGTGCGAAATGACGGCGGTGTAGCCCGCGCGCTTGGCCATTTCGATGGCGGCGAAGGTTTCGGTCAGCGTGCCGATCTGGTTGATCTTGATCAGGATCGAGTTGGCAATGCCCTTGTCGATGCCTTCCTGCAGGATCTTGGTGTTGGTGACGAACAGGTCGTCGCCCACCAGCTGCACGCGCTTGCCCAGGCGCTCGGTGAGCAGCTTCCAGCCGTCCCAGTCGCCTTCGTGCATGCCGTCTTCGATGCTGATGATCGGGTACTTGTCGACCCACGTGGCCAGCATGTCGGCCCAGTTGCCGGCCGAGAGCGTAAGGTTCTCGCCGGAGAGCACGTAGTTGCCGTCCTTGTAGAACTCGCTGGCGGCGCAGTCGAGGCCGAGCGCAATCTGCTCGCCCGCCACGAAGCCGGCCTTGTCGATGGCTTCGAGAATCAGCTGGATGGCCGCTTCATGGCTTTCGACGCTGGGCGCGAAACCGCCTTCGTCGCCCACCGCCGTGCTGATGCCGCGGTCGCCCAGGATTTTCTTGAGCGCATGGAACACCTCGGCGCCGTAGCGCACGGCTTCGCGGAAGCTCGGCGCGCCCACGGGGATGATCATGAACTCTTGCAGGTCGAGGCTGTTGTTGGCGTGCGCGCCGCCGTTGATGACGTTCATCATCGGCACCGGCAGCTGCATGCCGCCCATGCCGCCGAAGTAGCGGTACAGCGGCAGGCCCGACTCTTCGGCCGCGGCGCGTGCCACGGCCATCGAAACGGCGAGGGTCGCGTTGGCACCCAGGCGGCCCTTGTTGTCGGTGCCGTCCAGGTCGATCATCGTGCGATCGAGGAAAGCCTGCTCGCTGGCGTCGAGGCCGAGCACGGATTCCGAGATCTCGGTGTTGATGTTCTCCACCGCCTTGAGCACGCCCTTGCCGAGATAGCGCTTCTTGTCGCCGTCGCGCAGCTCGATGGCTTCGCGCGAACCGGTCGATGCGCCCGAGGGCACGGCCGCGCGGCCCATGGTGCCCGATTCGAGCAGCACGTCGCACTCGACTGTGGGATTGCCTCGGCTGTCGAGGATTTCGCGGCCGACGATGTCTACGATTGCACTCACTTATTGCCTTTCGTTTTGAACTGAATCTCAGACCGGGGCGGAAACGCCCTCGACCAGAACCATATTGAAGAATTCGGTCGCGCCGGCGCGCTTGGCGCGCGCGGCACGGTACAACTCGTCGTCGTAGAAGGCCTTGGCCTTCTCGTAGCTGGGAAAGCGCAGCATGGCCACGCGCGCCGGCTGCCAGTTGCCTTCCATGGTCTCGAACCGGCCGCCGCGCACCAGGTACTCGCCGCCCGCTGCCTTCACCGCGTCGGGGGCGGCAGCCATGTACTGCTTGTACTGCTCGGGGTCGGTGATCTTCATGTCGACGATGATGTAGGCGGGGGCCACGGTGTTCTCCAATAGTCTTGTTGCGGGGCTCAGTTGAAGGAGCTTTCCAGGAAGCCGTTCTTCTTGGTGATGCGGTCCAGCTCGAGCAGCGTTTCCAGCAGCGCCTTCATATGCTTGAGCGGCACGGCGTTGGGGCCGTCGCTCAGGGCCTTGGCAGGGTCGGGATGCGTTTCCATGAAAACGCCGGCCACGCCGACCGCGATGGCAGCCCGTGCCAGCACCGGCACCATTTCGCGCTGGCCGCCCGAGCTCGTGCCCTGGCCGCCCGGCAGCTGCACCGAGTGCGTGGCGTCGAACACCACGGGTGCGCCAGTCTCGCGCATGATGGCGAGCGAACGCATGTCCGACACCAGGTTGTTGTAACCAAAGCTCGCGCCGCGCTCGCAGGCCATGAAGCTGTCTTCCGGCAGGCCGGCTTCCTTGGCGGCCGCGCGCGCCTTGTCGATCACGTTCTTCATGTCGTGGGGCGCAAGGAACTGGCCCTTCTTGATGTTCACCGGCTTGCCCGACTGCGCCACCGCGCGAATGAAGTCGGTCTGGCGGCACAGGAAGGCGGGGGTCTGCAGCACGTCGACCACCTTGGCGGCCTCTGTGATGTCGTCTTCGGTGTGCACGTCGGTCAGCACGGGCAGGGCGAGTTCGCGCTTCACCTTGGCCAAAATCTCCAGGCCTTTTTCGCGACCCGGGCCGCGAAAGCTGGTGCCCGAGGAGCGATTGGCCTTGTCGAAGCTGCTCTTGAAGATGAACGGAATGCCGAGCGAGGAAGTGATTTCCTTCAGCGTGCCGGCGGTGTCCATCTGCAGTTGCTCGGATTCGACCACGCAGGGGCCGGCGATCAGGAAGAAGGGCTGGTCCAGCCCGATGTCGAATCCGCAGAGTTTCATGCGACTGCCTTCAGGTTTTTCGTGCCGCCCGCGCTACGGGCCTTGTGGTCGAGCGCCGCCTTGATGAAGGCGTTGAAGAGCGGGTGGCCGCTCCACGGGGTCGACTTGAATTCGGGGTGGAACTGCACGCCCATGTACCAGGGGTGCACGTCTTGCGGCAGCTCGACGATTTCGGTCAGGTGCTCGCGCTGCGTGAGCGCGGAAATCACCAGGCCCGCGGCGCGCAGTTCGTCCAGGTAGTTGACGTTGGCTTCGTAGCGGTGGCGGTGGCGCTCGGTCACCACGTCGCCGTAGATGCTGTGGGCCAGCGTGCCGGCCGAGACGTCGGAGCTTTGCGCGCCCAGGCGCATGGTGCCGCCGAGGTCGGACTTCTCGTTGCGCGTCTTCACGGTGCCGTCGGCGTCCTTCCACTCGGTGATCAGCGCGATCACGGGGCAGGGCGTCTCGGGGTCGAACTCGGTGCTGTTCGCGTTCTTCAGGCCCGCCACGTGGCGCGCGTATTCGATGGTGGCCACCTGCATGCCCAGGCAGATGCCGAGGTAGGGCACCTTGCCTTCGCGTGCAAAGCGGGCGGCAGAGATCTTGCCCTCGACACCGCGCTGGCCGAAACCGCCGGGCACCAGGATGGCGTCGTACTTGGCAAGGCGCGAAACGTCTTGCGGCGAGATGGTTTCGGAGTCGATGTAGTCGATCTTCACGCGCGCATGGTTCTTCATGCCGGCGTGGCGCAGTGCTTCGTTCAGCGACTTGTAGCTGTCCGACAGGTCGACGTACTTGCCGACCATGGCAATGCTCACTTCCTGCTGCGGATGCTCGACTTCGTAGACCAGCTCGTCCCAGCGGTTGAGCTTGGCCGGCGGCGTGTTGATGCGCAGCTTGTCGCAGATGAGGCCATCGAGGCCCTGCTCGTGCAGCATGCGCGGCACCTTGTAGATGGTGTCCACGTCCCACATCGAGATCACGCCCCATTCGGGCACGTTCGAGAACAGCGAGATCTTGGCGCGCTCGTCGTCGGGAATCGGGCGGTCGGCGCGGCACAGCAGCGCGTCGGCCTGGATGCCGATGGCGCGCAGTTCCTTGGCGGTGTGCTGCGTGGGCTTGGTCTTGAGTTCGCCGGCGGCGGCAATCCAGGGCACGTAGCTCAGGTGCACGAAGGCCGAGTTGTTCGGGCCCATGCGCAGGCTCATCTGTCGCACGGCTTCCAGGAAGGGCAGCGATTCGATGTCGCCCACGGTGCCGCCGATTTCGACGATGGCCACGTCGACCTCGTGCGGGGTGCCGAGGCCGGCGCCGCGCTTGATGTATTCCTGGATTTCGTTGGTGATGTGCGGGATCACCTGCACCGTCTTGCCGAGGTAGTCGCCCCGGCGCTCTTTTTCGAGCACGGTCTTGTAGATCTGGCCGGTCGTGAAGTTGTTGGCCTTGCGCATCCGCGTGGTGATGAAGCGCTCGTAGTGGCCGAGGTCGAGGTCGGTTTCGGCGCCGTCGTCGGTAACGAACACTTCGCCATGCTGGAACGGTGACATCGTGCCGGGGTCGACATTGATGTACGGATCGAGCTTGATGAGGGTGACTTTGAGGCCGCGCGATTCGAGGATCGCGGCGAGGGAGGCGGAGGCGATTCCCTTGCCAAGGGAAGATACGACACCACCGGTGACGAAGACAAATTTGGTCATGCCAGTTCCGGACCACAGATCCGGGCAGTGGGAAATTCCGATTATAGGTGTCCCCTTTGCGTCCCTTCGGGCGAGGGCCATCCCATTCCTGATCTTGTCGGTATGTGAGCAACAATATGGCTCATGCAAGATCTCGCCGGCAAACACATCGTCCTGGGCCTTACCGGCGGTATCGCCTGCTACAAGTCGGCGGAGCTGTGCCGCCTGTTCGTGAAGGCGGGCGCCACGGTCCAGGTCGTGATGACCGAGGCGGCCGAGCAGTTCATCACGCCGGTCACGATGCAGGCGCTTTCGGGGCGCACGGTCTACACCTCGCAGTGGGACGCGCGCGAGCCCAACAACATGCCGCACATCAACCTGAGCCGCGAGGCCGACGCCATCGTGCTCGCGCCCTGCAGCGCCGACTTCATTGCGCGGCTCGTGCAGGGCAGGGCCGACGACCTGCTGAGCCTGATGTGCCTGGCCCGCCCGATGGACCGCGTGCCGCTCCTGATTGCCCCGGCCATGAACCGCGAGATGTGGGCGCACCCTGCCACCCAGCGCAACCTCATGCAGGTGTCGGCCGACGGGGCCACGGTGCTGGGCGTGGGCAGCGGCTGGCAGGCCTGCGGCGAGACGGGCGACGGCCGCATGCTGGAGCCGGCGCAGCTGCTCGAAGACATCACCGCTTTCTTCGCGCCCAAGCTTCTTGCGGGCCACAAGCTGCTCGTGACCGCCGGCCCCACTTTCGAGCCGCTGGATCCGATACGAGGCATTACCAACCATTCGTCCGGCAAGATGGGTTTTGCCATTGCGCGCGCCGCGCACGAGGCCGGCGCCCAGGTCACGCTGGTGGCCGGGCCGGTGCATCTACCGACACCGCGCGGCGTGAGCCGCATCGACGTGCTTTCGGCGCAGGACATGCTCGACGCAACCATGCACGCGGCGCAGTCCGCTAGCATTTTTGTAGCGACTGCCGCTGTGGCGGACTGGCGCCCGGCCACGCACAGCGAACACAAGATCAAGAAGGACGGCAGCGGCAAGACCCCGGTGCTGAATTTCGTCGAGAACGCCGACATCCTGCTCGCGGTTGCCAAGAGCGAGCGGGCCCAGTCGCGCAAGTTGTTCTGCGTGGGATTCGCGGCCGAGAGCGAGAACCTGGCCGAACACGCCAAGGCCAAGCGCCAGCGCAAGGGGATCCCCCTCCTGGTCGGAAACATCGGCCCGCTGACCTTCGGCCAGGACGACAATGCGTTGCTGCTGGTAGATGCCAACGGCACCCGCGAGTTGCCGCGCGCGCCCAAGCTCACCCTGGCGCGCGAGCTCATGACCGAGATTGCCGCACGCCTGCCCGACTGGAGAGTCTGATGAATCCCCAATGGAACACGCCGCCGAACGGCGATTTCGCCAGCTATGTGGAACGGCTGTCGGCCCAGGCTGCATTGCCCAAGCGGGCCGCGCACGACGGCGACCATGGGCTGGACGCGGGCATCACGCCCGCACCGGGCGCGCAGGGCACCGCGGCGGCGCAGCGGCGGTCGGCTTCGAACGAGGACACCGCCGCGCCGGCCGGGGCGTTCACGCCCGGGGCGCTCAAGGTGATGGCCGCGGTAGGCGGACTGGTGCTCCTGGTGCTGTGGTCGGCCGGCGTGCCATTTTTTGCGCTGGTCTTGCTGGCAGGGGCTGCGTTCTGGCTCTTCAGCAAGTTCAAGGGCCTGAAGCTCACGCCCGGCGTCGCCAAGTGGCAGCAGGTGCTCGAGGAAGCCGCCCGCAAGCAAAGAGAACAGCAACAAAAGCAAGGCAAGTAGAAGTGAAAGTAGACGTCCGTATCCTCGATCCACGCATGGTGGATCAATTGCCCGCCTATGCCACGCCCGGTAGCGCAGGGCTCGATCTCAGGGCTTGCCTCGATGCGCCCATCACGCTGGAGCCCAATGCCTGGCAGCTCGTGGGCACGGGCATCGCAATCCACCTGGCCGACCCAGCCTATGCGGCGCTGATCCTTCCGCGCTCGGGCCTTGGCCACAAGCACGGTATCGTGCTGGGCAATCTCGTGGGCCTGATCGACAGCGACTACCAGGGCGAGCTGAAGATCAGCGCCTGGAACCGCAGCGACACGCCTTTTGTGCTCCAGCCGATGGAGCGGCTCGCGCAGCTCGTGATCGTGCCGGTGGTGCAGGCGCAGTTTCGCGTGGTCACAGAATTTGCAGCCTCGCAACGCGGCGAAGGCGGCTATGGGTCGACCGGCAAGCACTGACGACGTTGCCGGCCACTCCCTTGTTGCCGGAATCGTTTCGGGCCAGTAAAGATCGGAACCCGTCAGCTCGCGGCGCGCTCCTACATGCCGGTGTGTGTTGGGCGTCATCCCCCTTGCGGGAATGGCGTTAAACACAAGCTTAGGCATGGTGCATTCGGATGCACCGGTTATTTCCGAGGAGCCATCAACATGAAAATCTCAACGCGCTTCGTTTCCATTGGCGCTTCCGTGCTGGCACTTGCCACGCTCACGGCCTGCGTCGCTCCCGCGCCGGTCTATCACACGACGCGCTACCCCTACCAGGCACCGCCGCAGGCCGTTCCATACCAGGAAGCGGCGTACGTCGAATACGGCCATGTGGCCAACATCGAAGTGCTGCGCAGCGAAACCAGGGGCACCGGCACTACCGGCGGTGGCGCGGTGGCCGGCGGTGTCGTCGGCGGCGTGGTGGGCAACCAGTTCGGGCACGGCAGCGGCCGCGCCGCGGCAACCGCCCTGGGCATTGTGGGCGGCGCACTCCTGGGCAACACTATCGAAGCCCAGAACAACGGGCCGCGCGCCTACGAGAGCTATCGCATCTCGGTGCAAACCGATCGCGGCGGCTACCGTGCGTTCGATGTGCAGCATCCGGGCGACCTGCGCATCGGCGACCGCGTGCGCATCGACAACGGCCAGCTCTCGCGCATGTAGGCCGTTTATAGAGCGGCTTTCACAAGCAACAAAAAGCCGGGCAGTGCCCGGCTTTTTGCTGGATGCTGCGGCTTGCCCGCCTTTCGGCCAATCAGTGCAGCAGATCGTTGCCGGGCGCAGTCGGCGGCACCTTGAAGAAGGCCGTACCCGCCGTTCCGCGGCCGACTTCTTCTTCGGTCGCCTCGCGCACCGAACGCACCGTGATGTCTAGCCGGATCGCGATGCCCGCGAGTGGGTGATTGCCGTCGAGCACCAGGTGGTCGGGGTAGATCTCGGCCACGGTGTAGATCACGTCCTTGGGCATGTCTTCGCTCACGCCCTTGGGCAGCGCGGCGCCGTCGAAAGTCATGCCTTCTTCCGTGCCTTCAGGGAACAGCGAGCGCGGCTCGAGAAAGAGCAGCTGGTCATTGAAGTCGCCAAAGCCTTGCTCAGGCTCCAGCTGCAATTGCACCCGGGCGCCGGGCTCGTGGCCCTGCAGGGCGGCTTCGATCACGTCGAAGAGGTCGTCGCCCCCCACCATGAATTCCACGGGCTGATCGAGCACGTCGAGCACTTCGCCCAAAGTGTCTTTCATCGTCCAGGTCAGGCCGACCACGCATTGTTCAGAGATTTCCATTGCAGAATTCTCCCATGGAGATTACACAACCGCTGCCGTTGCTCGGTGGCCTGAGCGCCGCGCAGTTCATGCGGCGGTACTGGCAGAAAAAGCCCTTGCTCGTGCGCCAGGCCATACCCGCCATGGTGCCACCGATCGAGCGCAATGCGCTCTTTGCCCTGGCCGAGCGCGAGGATGTGGAATCGCGCCTCATCCGCCACGGCAAGACCGGCTGGACACTCAAGCACGGTCCGCTCGCACGCCGCGCGCTGCCGCCGCTCAAGCAGCCGGAATGGACGCTGCTGGTGCAGGGGGTCGATCTGCATCACGACGGCGTGCATGCGCTGCTGCAGCAGTTTCGCTTTCTGCCCGATGCGCGGCTGGACGACCTGATGATCAGCTACGCCAGCGACAAGGGCGGCGTGGGCGCGCATTTCGACAGCTACGACGTGTTTCTGCTTCAGGCGCAGGGCACGCGGCGCTGGTCGATCGGCAAGCAGAGCGACTTGCGCCTGCAGCAAGGGGTGCCGCTCAAGATCCTCGAGCAATTCGAGCCCGAGCAGAGCTTTGTGCTCGAGCCGGGTGACATGCTCTATTTGCCGCCGCGCTATGCGCATGACGGCGTTGCCGTCGGCGACGACTGCATGACCTGCTCCATTGGCCTGCGCTCGTCCGCCGCGGGCGAGCTCGGCGCCGACCTGCTGGCTCGCATGGCGCAGGCCTATTCAGAAGCCCTGGAAGATGCCGGCCCCGCCGAACTGGCGCGCTACCGCGATCCGTCGCAGCCCGCCGTCGATGCGCCGGCCGCCATGCCCGCCGCGCTGCAGGCCTTTGCGCGCAAGGCGGTCGATGCCGCGCTGCGCGACCCCGACGCCATCGACCGTGCGCTGGGCGAATCGCTCACCGAACCCAAGGCCAATGTCTGGTTCGATGAAGGCCCTCAAGCGCCGGACGTGCTGCGCAGCGTGGCGCTCGACCGCCGCACGCGCATGCTTTACGACGCGCGGCATCTCTACATCAACGGCGAAAGCTTTCGCGCCGGCGGAGCCGATGCAACGCTGATGCGCAGGTTGGCGGACCAGCGCGCGCTCGGCCCGCGCGAGTTGGCGCGTGCAAGCAGTGGTGCGCTCGCGCTGCTGGCCGAGTGGTGCGAGGCAGGGTGGCTGCATGCAGATTGAACCTACGACCGCGGCAGAACCGCTTTTGCCCGAAGGCCGGTTCAATGGCCGCGAAGCCTTCGAAGGCCTTGTGCGGGCCGCGCTTTCCGCTGCGGCCCGGCAGGGCTGGAGGGAACTGGTCTTGAGCGACCCCGACTTCGCCGACTGGCCCTTGGGCGAGCGTGCGAGCATCGAGGCGCTTCAGGCCTGGTCGGCCTCCGGCCGCCGCTTCGTCCTGCTGGCACAGCGCTTCGATGTAGTCGAACGTATTCATGCGCGCTTCGTTCCCTGGCGCCGCATGTGGGATCACATCATCGAATGCCGCGCAGTGCGTGCGGAAGGCAGCAATGCGGTGCCCAGTGCCATCTGGACGCCCGAGTGGTGCGCCCACCGCACCGACCCCGAGCGAAGCCGCGGTGTGAGCGGTTTCGACCCCCGTGTACGGCGCGAGTTGCGGGAAGCCATCGATGAGTCATGGCGAGCGGGGCGGCCCGCATTTCCGGCATCGACACTGGGCTTGTAAGCCAATGCCGCGAATGAGGCCGCGAGACACAAACGGGCAGTGATGCGGGTCTAGAATTTTTTCGTCCAGACATTCATTGCAAAGGAGTTTCCATGAAGAAGCCGTCATCCGTCCTGCTGGCCTCGTTGATCGCCGCCGCCGCACTCGTGGCTTGCGGAAAGAAAGAGGATGCTGCGCCGGCGGTTGTGACCCCGCCGCCCGCACCGGTGACCGAACCGGCTCCCGCACCGCCCGCGGCTGCTCCGGCACCCTCGACAACCACCGATCCGTCCGCCGCAACAACGCCTTCGCCGGGTGCTTCCTCGGCCCTCGATGCGGCAAATGCCGCCACAGAGGCTGCCAAGAAGAACGAAGCGCCGAAGCAGTAACGACGCACGAACGCCCCAGCGGGCTTTCATTCACCCAGCAAAAAGCCGCCTCACGGCGGCTTTTTGCATGCTGCCTCGCAGCGGGCAAGAGGCGAACGATCAAACGTCCAGCCAGGGCGAGCCTTCCGATGCACTGGCTGTGAGCATCTCGGCCTCGTGACCCCCGAGGGCCTCGGCCATGAGACGCCGCACGATGTCGGGCCGGTTGTTCTGCTCGCTCAGGTGCGCCGCAACCACGTGGCGCAGGCCCTCGTGCCGAACGGCCCGCGCAATGTCCGCGGCGGCTGCGTTCGACAGGTGGCCGTGCTTGCCGCCGACGCGCAGCTTCAAAAAGGCCGGATAGGCCGAATTGGCGAGCAGTTCGCTGTCGTGGTTGAACTCGAGCAGCAGCGCATGAACGCCGCTCAGTCTTGAGAGCACATGGGCCGTGGCATGGCCGAGGTCGGTGAGCACGCCGAGCGTTCGCGCGCCGTCGGAGCAGCGCAGCTGCAGCGGCTCGCGCGCGTCGTGCGGCACGGTAAAGGGCTGCACTGCAATATCGCCGACTGCAAACTCGGCGTCGTCGCGTGCCAGGTTGAGCCGGCCTTCGAAGTCGCGCCCTCCGGTGGCAAGCCAGGTGCCTTCGCTCATCCACACGGGAATGCGGTTGCGGCGCGACAGCGAGTGGGCGCAGCCGATGTGGTCGCCGTGCTCGTGCGTGACGAAGATCGCGTCGATATCGGTGGCTGCGAGGCCTGCCTTGGCAAGCCGCAGATCGAGTTGCCGCAGGCCGAAGCCGCAGTCGATCAGGAGCCGAGAGGTGCGGCCGCCGCTGGTCGCTTCGACCAGCGCGGCGTTGCCCGTGCTGCCGCTGCCGAGGCTTCGGAAGCGGAGCATGCGGGTTACTTCAGGTCGTCTGCAATGACCTGGACGATGCGCTGTGCATTGGCCGAGGTTTCGGGTGCGCCGGATTCGTTCAGCACCGAGACCGTGGTCGATTCGCCTTGGCCCTTCACGAGGATGCGGAACTTGATCGGTGCTTCGTTCTTGCTGGAGCTGCCGCCGAACAGCTTGCCGAAGAAGCCGGGTTCCTTCTTGTCCGCGTTGGGGGTCACGTAGCGCACGTAGTAGATGCCGGCGCTGCGGTCGCGGTCTTCCACGGTGAAGCCGGTGCGGTCGAGCGCCAGGCCCACTCGGCGCCATGCGCGGTCGAAGCCTTCGCTGATCTGCACCACCGGCTGGCCGCCGGCGTTGGAAACGGTGGCGGTCTTGGTCGGCGCGCTGGTGGCGGCCAGGATCTTCGACTGTTCTTGCGAAACGCCGAGCTTGACCATCAGGCGGCGCAGGAACTCGGTTTCGAGTTCAGGGTCGCTCGGGCGCGGCTGCCACACGGTCTGGTCCTGGCGGCTGTTGTTGTAGACCTCTTGCATGCCGCGGTGGCTCACGAAGATCTCGGTGCCGTTGGGCGTGCGCTCCAGGCGGGTGCGGAAGCGGTCGAGTTCGCCGGTCGAGTAGACCGACTCGACCAGCTTGCCCAGCGTGCCGCGGATGATGTCCTGCGGCAGCTTGGCGCGGTTTTCGGCCCAGTCGGTTTCCATGATGCCGAGGTTGCGTTGCTCGGTGGTCAGCAGGAACCCGCTCTCTTGCCAGAAGTCCTTCACCGGATCCCAGAGCTGGTCGGGCGTACGGTTGATGACGATCCAGCGCTGCGTGCCCGAACGTTCCATGCGCACGTCGCCGATGTTGGCAACCGCGGTGGGAATGCCAGGTGCATTGGTTGCGCCGGCCTGGTAGGCGTTGGCGGTCACCGCGCCGCCCGGAACCGCATAGCGGTTCTCGCGCGAAAGCTGCGACAGGTCGGGCGGGACTTCGAGCGTGGGGGCCTTGCCGGCGCTCTTGTAGTCGATCTTGTCGCCCTCGAGAACGGAGCAGGCGGCGAGGCTGACAACGAGGGCCAGCAGTGCGAATCGCGAGATGTGCGAAAGGTTCTTCAACGTCGTCTTCCTTGTTGGAATGGGTTCGATCAATCTATGGGGCCGCATTGCCCGCACTCTCTGAGCACGGTTCAGGCAAAAGGTTGCGTAACCTCGATGCGGCAGGGAGAAAAGAGATGGGGGTATTGGGGAGGAGGAAGCGGGCTCAGCCCTTGAGCAGGCCGCAGGCGCGCAGGGCAGCCTCGACCACGGGTTGGTTCGTTTCGGCCAGTTCGGTGAGCGGCAGGCGCAGGGTGCCGCCGCAAAGGCCGAGCCTGGACATGGCCCACTTGAGAGGAATCGGGTTGGGTTCGACGAACAGGTTGCGGTGCAGCGGCATCAGCTCGAACTGGATCTGCATGGCCTTGCGCACGTCGCCCGCGATGGCCGCAACGCACAGCTCGTGCATCTTGCGCGGCGCGATGTTGGCCGTGACGCTGATGTTGCCTTGCCCGCCGCAGAGCATGAGCGCCACCGCCGTTGGGTCGTCGCCCGAATACACGGCGAAGTGCTTGGGCAGGTCGCGAATGAGCCACTGGGCACGCTCGATGTTGCCAGTGGCTTCCTTGATGCCGATGATTCCCGGCACCTGCGCCAGGCGCAGCACGGTGTCGTGCGCCATATCGGCCACGGTGCGGCCGGGCACGTTGTACAGCACGGTGGGCAGGTCGCCCACGGCTTCGGCAATGGCCTTGAAGTGCTGGTACTGGCCTTCTTGCGTCGGCTTGTTGTAGTAGGGCACCACCTGCAACTGGCAATCGGCGCCCACGCCCTTGGCGAACTTGGCGAGCTCGATGGCTTCCTTGGTCGAATTGGCGCCGCAGCCGGCCATCACGGGCACGCGGCCCTTGGCCTGCTCGACCGACACGCGGATGATTTCGCAGTGCTCTTCCACGTCGACCGTGGGCGATTCGCCGGTGGTGCCGACCACGCCGAGGCAGTCGGTGCCTTCGTCGATGTGCCAGTCGATCAGCCGGCGCAGGGCGGGGTAGTCGACACTGCCGTCGTCGTGCATCGGCGTGACGAGAGCGACGATGCTGCCTGTCAGTTGCTCCAAGGGGGAATCTCTCTGTCGGTGGACGAAAGCGCCGATTCTACTTACTCCGGCGCCCCCGGAAACAGCCGCGCCGGCGGGGTCAGTTTGCCCGGAGGAGGCGACGCTCCGGCGAGCCCGACGCAGCGTCGCCGGCACGAACCGCGGCAATGCGCTGCACGAAGCGATCCGGCTCGGCAAGAAAGCCGTCTTCGTAGGCCACCACGCGCAGCCCCCGGCAGGCGGCCAGCAACTCCCCCGGCTGCAGCAGGAAGTCCGGGCGCGAGGGTTTGCCCACCGTCTCGTTTCCTGCGGCAAAGGTTTCGTAGAGCAGCACGCCGCCCGCCGCGACCGCAGCCACGATGTCGGCCATGCGCGGCCGCCACAGGTAGTTGGTGACGACCACCGCACCGAAAGACTGGCCCGCGAAAGGCCAGGGACCCGATTCGATGTCGGCGGTGAGGGTGTGGCCGAAGGCGCTCGCGGCTTCAATCGCTTCGCTCGAGCGGTCGACGCCCGTGGCCGCATGCCCGAGCCCGGCAAACCACTGCATGTGGCGCCCCTGGCCGCAGGCGACGTCCAGCACGGTGCTGCCGGGCGCGAGCAGGTGAGACCACCGCACGATCCACTCCGACGGCGCGAGTCCGCCGTGCAAGGATGCTATGTCTTTCATAGCATTCAGAAGCACGACCAGACCTGGTCGACCAGCGTCACCAGAAAGTCCGGATGAACGTAGAGCGCGAAAACCCCGCCCAGCACCGCCACCGCGGCGGCGAGCCAGCCGGCGTGCGAAAGGTGATGGCGCATCTGCGGAGTCATGGCGCGATTGTCCGCCGCTGGATCAGCCCGGCACAACTGCCGGGCGCGCAGCCCGCGCAATGGCGCCTTCCTTGACCGGCAGGTTGATCAGCGCCGCGAACACGCCCAACGCAATGGCGATGTACCAGACGATGTCGTAGCTGCCGGTGGTGTCGTACAGGTAGCCGCCAAGCCACACGCCGATGAACGAGCCGACCTGGTGGCTCAGGAACACGAAGCCGCTGAGCATCGACAGATGTGCCACGCCGAAGATGCCCGCGATGATCGCGTTGGTTGCGGGCACCGTCGAAAGCCACAGAAAGCCCATGGCCGCTGAAAAGACATACACGCTGAGCGGCGAGATCGGCGCCAGCAGAAACAGCACGATCGACACCGCCCGCGCAAAGTAGATGGCCGCCAGGATCTTGCGCTTGGCCAGCTTCTGGCCCAGGAGCCCTACGGTATAGGTGCCGAAAACGTTGAAGAGCCCGATCAGCGCCAGCGCGTAGCCCGCCACTTCAACCGGCAGCTTCTGGTCGCGCAGGTAGGTCGGCATATGGATGCCGATGAATGCCAACTGGAAGCCGCACACGAAATACCCAGCCATCAGCAGCCCGAAGCTCGGGTAGCGGAACGCTTCGCCCACCGCCTGCAGCACCGATTGTTCGCGGTGTCCGGCCAAGGCCCCTTGCCGCGGCTCGCGCAGGCCGAAGGCCAGCGGCACGATCACCAGCACCAGCACCGCCACCACCGCCAGAGCGGTTTGCCAGCCCAGGTGCCCGATCAAGCGGCCCTCGATGGGGGCCATCAGGAACTGGCCGAACGAGCCGGCCGCCGCCGCCACGCCCATGGCCCACGAGCGCCGCTCGGCGGGAATCTGGCGTCCGATCACGCCGTACACGACGGCATAGGTCGTCCCGGCCTGCGCCGCGCCGATGAGCACGCCGGCGCTCAGGGTGAACAGCAGCGGCGTGGGCGAATACGCCATGCCCAGCAGGCCCAGCGCATAGAACATCGTGCCCGCCACGAGGACCCGGAATGCCCCGAAGCGGTCGGCCACCATGCCCGCGAACACCCCGAAGATGCCCCACGAGAGGTTCTGCACCGCAAGCGCGAACGAGAAGGTCTGGCGGCTCCAGTCCTGCGCTTGCGTGATCGGCTGCAGCCAGAGGCCGAAGCCGTGGCGGATGCCCATCGAGAGCGTGACGATCATGGCGCCGCAGATCAGCACCTGCTTGACCGAGAGAGTGGGGGAAGAGGCTTGCATGCCGTTGAATGTACCGATTTGCTACTTGGCCCGGCGGCGCGGGGGTAAAGGCCATTGATGATTTGTTGAGCCCAGATCGATGCGCTAACCGCATCAAAGCGGCGACTCCCCCTGCGCGTTTTATTTGTAATTGGTTACATTTGCGTCTTCTCCACGCTGCTGCCTCAAGGATCCTGACCCATGAGAAGAACCGTCCTGAAGTTCGCCGCCCTCGCGGTGCTCGCGCTTGCAGCTGCCGGCTGCGCCACCGGACCGACCGGCCCCAAGTTTCAGGAGATGGGCAACGTCATTCCCAAGCTCAAGCCGGGCAACGGCCGCATCTATTTCTTCCGTGCCGCAGGTCCTTTCGGCGCAGCGCTGCAGCCCGGCGTCCGCATCGACAAATTAGGCGTCGGCTCCTCGAAGCCCGGCAGCTTCTTTTTCGTGGACCGTCCGGCCGGCACCTACCAGGCCGCCACGACCAGCGACCTGCGCAAGACGCTTCAGGTGCCGCTGGCCGAAGGCGAGACGAAGTACGTGCGCATGTCGCCCTCGTTCGGGCTGGCGGTCGGGAGCATCGTGCTCGATATCGAAGCGCCCGAGAAGGCCCGATCCGAAATGGGCTGGCTCACCTACGCGGGCCAGGTCATCGTCGACAAGTAAGTCCGAGGCCGGGCGGATTATTAGCCGGTCGGGCTGGTGTTCCTGTATGGGTATCCAGTCATTTCGCATCGACTGACTACAATCCGCCCCCATGGCGACTCCCCCCAAGACTCCCCCCAGTTCATCATCCGCGTCCTCCGGGTACTCGGAAGGTTCCATTCGCGTGCTCAAGGGCCTTGAGCCCGTGAAGCAGCGCCCGGGCATGTACACCCGGACCGACAACCCGCTGCACATCATCCAGGAGGTGCTGGACAACGCCGCCGACGAGGCATTGGCCGGCCACGGCAAGAAGATCAAGGTCACGCTGCACGCCGACAATTCGGTGAGCGTCGAAGACGACGGCCGCGGCATTCCCTTTGGCCTGCACCCCGAAGAAAAGGCCCCCGTGATCGAGCTGGTCTACACCCGGCTGCATGCGGGCGGCAAGTTCGACAAGGGCTCGGGCGGCGCCTACAGCTTCTCGGGCGGCCTGCACGGCGTGGGCGTGTCGGTCACCAATGCGCTGTCCAAGCGGCTCGAAGTCACTTCGCATCGCGAAGGTTCCGTGGCCAGGCTGGCCTTCAGTGCCGGCGACGTGATCGAGGCGCTCGAGATCCGCAAGCTCGAAGCCGGCGAACGCAAGCAGGGCACCACCGTGCGCGCCTGGCCCGACGCCAAGTACTTCGAAACTGCCGCGCTGCCGATGGGCGAGCTCACCCACCTGCTGCGCAGCAAGGCCGTGCTCATGCCCGGCGTGAGCGTCACGCTCACGATCGAGAAGACCAAGGAAACCCAGCAGTGGCTCTACAAGGGCGGCCTGAGCGACTACCTGATGCAGACGCTCAACGGCGACCCGGTGATTCCGCTGTTCGAAGGCAGCGGCCATGCCGACAAGAACGCCGACAACTTCGCCGAAGGCGAGGGCGCCGACTGGTGCGTGGCCTTCACCGAAGACGGCCAGCCGGTGCGCGAGAGCTACGTCAACCTGATTCCCACCAGCGCCGGCGGCACGCACGAAAGCGGCCTGCGCGACGGCCTCTTCACTGCGGTGAAGAGCTTCATCGAACTGCATTCGCTGCTGCCCAAGGGCGTGAAGCTCTTGCCCGAAGACGTGTTCGCACGCGCTTCGTATGTGTTGAGCGCCAAGGTGCTCGACCCGCAGTTCCAGGGCCAGATCAAGGAACGCCTCAACTCGCGCGACGCGGTGCGGCTGGTGTCGAGCTTCGTGCGCCCCGCGCTCGAGCTGTGGCTCAACCAGCACGTCGACTACGGCAAGAAGCTCGCCGAACTGGCCATCAAGGCCGCGCAGACGCGCCAGCGCGCCGGCCAAAAGGTCGAGAAGCGCAAGGGTTCCGGCGTGGCCGTGCTCCCCGGCAAGCTGACCGACTGCGAGAGCAAGGACACCAGCCACAACGAGGTCTTCCTGGTCGAGGGCGACTCCGCCGGCGGCAGCGCCAAGATGGGCCGCGACAAGGAAAGCCAGGCCATCCTGCCGCTGCGCGGAAAGGTGCTCAACACCTGGGAAGTGGAGCGCGACCGCCTGTTTGCGAACACCGAAATCCACGACATCTCGGTGGCGGTTGGCGTCGACCCGCACGGCCCCAACGACACGCCCGACATGAGCGGCCTGCGCTACGGAAAGATCTGCATCCTCTCCGATGCCGACGTGGACGGCTCGCACATCCAGGTGCTGCTGCTCACGTTGTTCTTCCGGCACTTTCCGAAACTCATCGAAGCCGGTCACGTGTATGTCGCAAAGCCGCCACTTTTCCGCGTCGATGCCCCGGCGCGCGGCAAGAAACCGGCTTCGAAGGTCTATGCACTTGACGAAGGCGAACTGACCGCCACACTCGACAAATTGCGCAAGGACGGCGTGCGCGAAGGCGCCTGGAGCATCAGCCGCTTCAAGGGCCTGGGCGAAATGAGCGCGGAACAATTGTGGGAAACCACGCTCAATCCGGATACCCGGCGCCTCATGAAAGTGCAGCTGGGGCGCTTCGACTTCACGTCCACCCAAGGGGAGATCACCAAGCTCATGGGCAAGGGCGAGGCAGCCGCGCGGCGCGAACTCATGGAACTGCGCGCCGACGATGTCGACATCGATGTTTGACCACCCTCGTGAAAATTTCAGATTTCATGCGTCCGTTGCTCCTGGCCTTGCTGCTGTGCACGCAGCAGGGGCTTGCGCACGCCGCTGACATCTACGGCTACATCGACAGCAAGGGTGTTGCGCACTTCGCCTCCGAGAAGATCGACGAGCGCTACCAGCTCTTCTTTCGCGGCGGGCAGAGCTTCGACACGGCCAAGGGAATTTCGCCGCTCGGCCGCGGCGGGCGCAGGCTCGACGGCAAGGTGCCTCCGGCATCGCAGACCTTGCTTGCGCTCTTCGAAGCCTCGCCAAGCTACAAGACCGCGAAGGCAGCGCTGCGCGATGCGTCGAACAAGCATTCGATCGACTACGAACTGCTGCAAGCGCTGATCGCCACCGAATCGGGCTTCGACGCGCAGGCCGTTTCGCCCAAGGGCGCAATGGGCCTCATGCAGCTCATGCCGGCCACCGCGCAGCGCTACGGCGTTGCGGCGGACAAGCGCGGCACCATCGAGAACAAGCTGTTCGATCCGCGCATCAACATAGCCGCCGGCTCGCGCTACCTGCGCGACCTGATCGCGATGTTCCCGGGCCAGATCGAACTGGCGCTTGCCGCCTACAACGCCGGCGAGGGCGCGGTGCAGCGCGCGGGCAACAAGATTCCGAACTACAAGGAAACGCAGAACTACGTGCAGACGGTGCTGCGGCTCTATGCGTACCTCAAGCCATCGGCGGCAATGGCGGCGGACGGCGGCGGCAGCACCAGCGGCGTGCGCGGCGGCAAGGCGCCGGGCCGCATCCGCATGGAGCTGGTGGTTCCGAAGGGCGGGGCGATGGGCCGTGGCAACATGCCGTCCGACTCGCCAAGCAGCATGCCGGCCATGCCCGAGGCTTCCGAGCAGCCGGCGGTGCCGGACGGGGCGGCGGAAGCGCCGGTGTCCTGATGCCGCACCCCCGCCTTTATTCGTCGAAGGAGGAGCCCTTCATGCAGCGCCGACGCTTCGTTCTTGCGACCGCCGCTTGTGCGGTGGGCGGCGCTGCGCGCGCGCAGCATGCGGCCACGCACGACACGCTGCCGGCGGCGCCTTCGTCGAAGGAGCCGTATGCGCGGCTGCAAGGCGGCGTGCCGCATCACATGACGCCCGAGCAAGAGGCGCAACGCGTGACGGACAGCCCCGCACCGGCCGGACCTGCCGGACGCTGGGTGACGCGCGCGGCCTTGCCGATTCCGCGCAGCGAGATGGCCTGGGCCACCGCCGCGCAGGGCCGCATGCACGTGGTCGGCGGCTACGGCGAAGGGGCGGTGAACCGCGACTACCACCACATCTACGACCCCAAGGCCGACCGCTGGCTCGACGGTGCGCCGCTGCCGCGCGGCGCCAACCATGTGGCGGTGGCGGCCGACGAGGGCCGCGTCTATGCACTCGGCGGCTTCGTCGAGCAAAACCGCCGCTCCGACACCAACGCCTACGTCTACGACATCGCGGCCAACCGCTGGACGGCCATTGCGCCGTTGCCGCGCCCGCGCGGCGCAGCCGCCGCCGTGGTGCTGGACGGGCAACTGCACCTGATTGGCGGCGCCTCAGAGCCTGCGGCCGAGCGCGCGAGCGTCGGCTGGCACGAGGTGTACGACCCCAAGGCCGACCGCTGGAGCACCCGCAAGCCGCTGCCCGGCGCGCGCGACCATGTCGGCTGCGTGGCGCATGGCGGCCAGATCCACGTGATAGGCGGGCGCTTCAACACCTTCGAATACAACACCGACCTGCACCATGTCTACCTGCCCGCGCGCGACACGTGGGAGCCGCGCGCGCCGCTGCCTACCGCCCGTTCGGGCCACGGCCTCGTGCTTTACCGGGGCCGCCTTTTCGCCATGGGCGGCGAGGGCGGATTTTTGGTGGGCGGCGCGCCGCGCCAGGCCAAGGTGTTCGGCCAGATGGAAAGCTACGATCCTGCGGCCGACACCTGGCAGCGCCATGCGCCGATGACCACGCCTCGCCACGCGGTCGGCGCCGCGGTGATCGGCGACTGGATCTACGTGGCCGGCGGCGGCGCGGTGCTCGGCGGCTCCGTGCAATCGGCGGTGCACGAGGCTTTCACATTAGGCTGAGCGCGCAAGCGCACGGCCTGCAACTGTTTCTCTTTCTCTCTTCTCCATGGACGACTCCCAACCTCCGCTCGATCTCCAGGGTCCCACCGACGGCGACACCACCCTCACACTTGCAGACTACGCGCAAACCGCCTATCTCGAATACGCGCTCAGCGTGGTCAAGGGCCGCGCGCTGCCCGACGTGTCCGACGGCCAGAAACCGGTGCAGCGGCGCATTCTTTATTCGATGTCGCGCATGGGCCTGGGCTTCGGCGGCGCCAACGGCACGGTGGGTGCCAAGCCCGTCAAGAGTGCGCGCGTGGTCGGCGACGTGCTCGGCCGCTTCCACCCGCACAGCGACCAGGCGGCCTACGACGCGCTGGTGCGCATGGCGCAAGACTTCTCGCAGCGTTATCCATTGGTCGACGGCCAGGGCAACTTCGGCAGCCGCGACGGCGACGGCGCCGCGGCCATGCGCTACACCGAGGCGCGCCTGGCCCGCATCACCAGCCTGCTGCTCGACGAGATCGACGAAGGCACGGTCGACTTCATTCCCAACTACGACGGCAGCACCGAAGAGCCGCGCCTGCTGCCCGCGCGCTTGCCCTTCACGCTGCTCAACGGCGCAAGCGGCATCGCAGTGGGCCTGGCTACCGAAATCCCGAGCCACAACCTGCGCGAGATTGCAGACGCCTGCGTGGCGCTGATCAAGTCGAACGGCAAGCTCAGCGAAGAAGAGCTGCTGCAGATCGTGCCCGGCCCCGACTACCCGGGCGGCGCGCAGATCATCAGCGGCCCGGCCGACATTGCCGATGCCTACCGCACCGGCCGCGGCTCGCTCAAGGTGCGCGCGCGCTGGAAGATCGAAGACCTCGCGCGCGGCCAGTGGCAGCTGGTGGTCAATGAGCTGCCGCCGGGCGTCAGCACGCAGAAGGTGCTCGAGGAAATCGAGGAAATCACCAACCCAAAGGTCAAGGCCGGCAAGAAGGCCCTGAGCGCCGAGCAGACGCAGCTCAAGGCCGCGATGCTGTCGGTGCTCGACGTAGTGCGCGACGAATCGAGCAAGGACGCCGCCGTGCGCCTGGTGTTCGAGCCCAAGACTTCGCGCATCAGCCAGGAAGAGTTCATTACCACGCTGCTCGCGCAAACGTCCCTCGAAACCTCGTCGCCGATCAATCTCACGATGGTGGGCATCGACGGCAAGCCGACGCAGAAGTCGCTGCGCCAGATGCTCAACGAGTGGATCGCGTTCCGCGAGATCACGGTGGAGAAGCGCTCGCGGCATCGGCTGAACAAGGTGCTCGAGCGCATCCACATCCTCGAGGGACGGCAGCTGGTGCTGCTGAACATCGACGAGGTGATCGCAATCATCCGCGCGGCGGAAGACCCGAAGGCCGCGCTCATTGCGCGCTTCAACCTCAGCGAACGCCAGGCCGAAGACATTCTCGAAATTCGCCTGCGCCAACTCGCGCGGCTCGAAGCCATCAAGATCGAGCAAGAACTCAAAGGCCTGCGCGACGAGCAGAAAAAGCTCGAAGACATCCTTGGCAGCCCCGCGGCCCTGCGCCGCCTGCTGGTGAAGGAAATCGAAGCCGACGCCAAGTCTTTCGAAGACCCGCGCCGCACGCTGATCCAGGCCGAAAAGCGCGCCGTGGCCGAAGTCAAGGTGGTCGACGAACCCGTCACCGTCATCGTTTCGCAAAAGGGCTGGGTCCGCGCGCAGAAGGGCTGGGCCAGCGAGAAGGCCGCCGGCAACGGTTCGGCCGCGCCCGAATACAGCTTCAAGTCCGGCGATGCGCTCTATGGCGCCTTCGAGTGCCGCAGCGTCGACACGCTGCTGGTGTTCGGTAGCGCCAAGGACAAGACGGTGCGCGTGTACACCGTGCCCGTGGCCTCGCTGCCGGGCGCGCGCGGCGACGGCCAGCCCGTGACCACGCTCATCGAGCTGGATGCCGGCACGCACGTCACGCATTTCTTCGCAGGCCCGGTGGGCGCCAGTGTGCTGCTGGCCAACACCGGCGGCTACGGCTTCATCGCCACGGTTGAAAACATGATGTCGCGCCAGCGGGGCGGCAAGGCCTTCATCGATGTGGGCGAGGGCGAACAGCTCTGCCGTCCCTCGCTGGTGGGCGGTGCGAGTGGTGCCGAGCCGATGCCCGCCGCCACGCACGTGGCCTGCGCCTCCACCGGCGGCCGCATCCTGACCTTCGATATCGCCGAACTCAAGAGCCTGCCGAAGGGCGGCCGCGGCCTTACGCTCATCGACCTCGACGCCAAGGACACGCTCGCGGGCGCTGCGGCCTACACGCGCAGCGTGAAGATCGAAGGCATTGGCCGCGGCGGCAAGGAGCGCGACGAAACGCTGGAGATCCGCACGCTCAACAACGCGCGCGGCAGCCGTGCGCGCAAGGGCAAGGCGGCCGACCTCGGCTTCAAGCCGACGAGCATCGTGCGGGTTCTGTGATGGGCGGCATCGACATCAGCACCATCGGCCTTGCGATCGCAGTGGTCACGGGGCTAGGCAGCTTCTGGTTCGGCCGCCACATGCGCCTGAAGCGCGGGGCCAAGAAGCGCGAGAAAGAGCGCATTGCGGCGCAGGCCAACGAAACTCGGCAGCAGCGCCGGGCGCGCGAGCGCAAGGAACGCGGCTAGGCCGGCCGCAGCTCCTTACTTCAGCCCTTCCCACCAACGCACGTTGGTGCGGGCTTTGCCCACCGTGAGCACTTCGCCGATCACCGGCGTCGCGAGTTCGATCTTCCTGGCCTGCGACAGGTTGGCAATGCGGTTCAGCGGATCGTGCCAGGTGTGAAAGGCAAGGTCGAAGGTGGTGTTGTGCACCGAATAGAGCACCTTGCCGCGCAGGTCTTCGAAGGCCTGCACGCTTTGCTCGGGCGTCATGTGCACCGCGGGCCAATAGGCGTCGTAGGCGCCGTTTTCCATCAGTGCCAGGTCGAAGCCGCCGAAGCGCTCGCCGATCTGCTTGAAGCCCGGAAAGTAGCCCGAGTCGCCGCTGTAGAAGATGCGCTGGTCGCCGCTTTGCACCACCCATGAGGCCCACAGCGTGCGGTCCCGGTCGTTCAGCGTGCGGCCCGAGAAGTGCTGCGCGGGCGTGGCGGTGAGCTTCACGCCGTTGTGCTCGCCGCCTTGCCACCAGTCGAGCTCCGTCACGCGATCGGCCGGCACGCCCATGGCCAGCAGCCGGGCGCGTACGCCCAGCGGCACGAAGTAGCGCTGCACACGCTGCGCGAGGTACTCGATGGTCGCCACGTCAAGATGGTCGTAGTGGTCGTGCGAAAGAATCAGCCCTTCGATAGGCGGCAGCTGCTCGAGCGTGAGCGGCGGCTTGTGGAAGCGCTTGGGCCCGGCGAAACTGAACGGCGACGCCCGCTCGCTGAACACCGGGTCGATCAGCCAGTACTTGCCCTGCAGCTTGAGCAGGTGCGACGAATGCCCGAGCCGCACCACGTGGTTGGCCTTGGGGTCGAGCGCCTCCAGGTCGGCGGTGCTCAGCATCTGCACGGGAATGGGATCGACCGGCACGGTGTCGAGCTTGCTGCCGACGATGAAGCGCGACCAGATCCGCCAGGCGCTGGCGGAAGGCAGGACTTCCGGGTTCGGCAGGTTCTGGAAGCCGCAGCCCTTGAACTGCGGCGATGCGTCGTACCGTGCCTCGCACCCGCTGCTGCTCACGCAGCCCGCTACCAGTGCGCAGCTTGCAGCGAATAGCGAGGTGCTGTAGCTGCGAAAGCGGCGCAAGAAGTGCCTTGGGGAGAGCAGGGGGCGGGCAACGTCATTCATGGATTCGGATGTTCGGGGTGTTTGCGGCGCGAGCTTAGCCGGGGCTTCGTTGCCAATGGTTTCAACGGCAGAAACATTCGGCGAAAAGGGACATTGCCGCGCCGGTTGTCGTATGCCGTGCGTTCTATGGTCGGCAGCGGCGGCGCGCGGCACACTGAAAAGCGCCGAACCCCGCGGCCCTTGATAAGGCGACACACACCATGAGCAGCAACCGCTATCCCATCATCTACGTGCGCGGCTACGCCATGACGGAGGCCGAGCGTGACGACACGGCGGCCGACCCGTTCTGCGGCTTCAATGTGGGCTCCACCGTGTACCGCGCCACCGTCAAGAAGGACGCGCCGGCGCAGAAGTTCGTTTTCGAATCTCCGGTGGTGCGGCTCCTGGC